>JBAUCK010000147.1:0-7777 GCA_049677525.1 Xanthobacteraceae bacterium | reverse complement strand
CGCACAAACAGGCCGGACACATGACCGCACCCGACCAATGCTGCAGCAACGTCAGAAAGTTCTTGCCAAGGCGCCGTCCACACATGACCCAAAGCGGACGTTGATGTGTCCTGTTTCCGGCATACCTTTCCCTTGCGATCACTATAGGGAGCGACGCCATGAAGAACGCCAAGCTGATCATTTGGGCGGCAACTGCAATACTTGCCGCGATCAACGCGGCTCAGGCGCAGGCCCCTCAAGCGGGCGATGCCGTGCCTGTCACAGTAGAAAACTTCATTCGCGCCGAAAGTGATTTGTACCTTAGCGCGGTGGCGATGAAGGAAGGCGGGTTCGGGAAGTTCGAGCACCATCGGGAGGTTTCGGCGGTCGATAGTCAAACCATCATCCGGCAGAACCGCGATGCACTTTATTCGGCAGCGGTTTTTGATTTGGACGCTGGACCTGTGACGATTACGCTGCCGGACGCGGGGAAGCGCTTTATGTCCTTACAAGCTATCAGTGAGGACGAGTATTCGCTGCCCGCTATCTACGCCCCGGGCAAGCATACCTTCACCAAGGACAAAGTGGGCACGCGCTACGTGCTCGTGGGGGTGCGGACGCTTGTCGATCCTAACGATCCGGCCGACGTGGATAAGGCACACGCCCTTCAGGACGCCATTAGGGTCGAACAGCCGAGAGGCCCGGGCAAGTTTGAGGTGCCCAAATGGGATGCGGCCAGCCAGAAGAAAGTGCGCGACGCACTGATTGTACTGGGCACCACTCTGACTGATACCAGTCGCGCTTTCGGCGCCAAAGAAGAAGTCGATCCGATCCAACGGCTGATTTCCGCAGCGGCCCTCTGGGGAGGTAACCCGAGGAAGGATGCCATTTATCTAACCTTCACTCCTCCCAAGAACGACGGCAACACCATCTACAAGCTCAACGTCGGAAACGTTCCCGTATTTGGCTTTTGGTCGATCAGCCTCTACGACGCCGATGGCTATTATCAAAAGAATCAGTACGACGCCTATTCGTTCAACAACATTACCTCAAAGAAGAACGCAGACGGCTCAGCCACCATCCAATTCGGCGGGTGCGATGGCAAAACTCCTAACTGCCTGCCGATCATGGCAGGATGGAATTACACGGTGCGGCTCTATCGACCACGAGCGGCGATTTTGCGCGGCATATGGAAATTCCCAGAGGCGCAGGCAGTCAACTAATCGCGGTCGATGTCTGCTCTCGGCCCTTAGGTTGTTTTGCAGTTACACTCCCTCCGCCGGTCTTTGGGCGACCAACATTCCCGCTGGCATTTGTCGGGCCGAAAACCACCGTAACTACGGGCCTTTGCCTCAGAATCTCCGCACTCAACTGTGGTGTTCAGCACTGAAGGTCTCGGGTCTCTCTCTCTCCAAGCCTTTAGTCTCAAAGTCCTGCGATTGAAGGAACCAGTGCGATTTTCGCCTTCTAGATATCGACGCGAACCGTGTGCTGTCGGTGGTTGCAGGTCCCCGCAACCAATTTCAAAAAGGGCCCCGCTTCGAGGCCCTTTATTTTTGGCGGTGGCGCGGCAAGATCCCGACGGCGGCATTCCGCAGAGCCGCGGCGGTATGTGCTGCGACCACGGCGAGAAAGTTATGTCAGTGGTACCCGGTGCGGCACGTCCACTTGCTGGTGATCGTGCTCGCGCCCCGTCATGCGATTGGCCGTTGCACGTGCGTTTGACTATCGTTCATGTGCTTGCGGAAATTCGTGTACGGTGTGCAGCACCGTGAGCCGCATGATAATCCCGGAATACCGCTTCAATGCGAGTACCGCAGACGCCGACCTTATCGGTTGAACTTCGACCGGCCGCGGACCGTCACTGATCTTTTCACGCCGGAGGAAGTTGCGAGGCGCGGCCGTACATCCGGGCGCGCGCGCCGCTCCCCGTGCCGGCGGCAGATGCCGCCTACAGAAGCGCTTCGTCTTTGCCCGATCGGCCGAACGCCCCGCCGATTACGCGGGTTGCATCGTTTTCAGCCGGTCGAGATACGCCATGGCCGCGCGGCGTGCCGCATCCTGATCGCAGCGCGCCTCGCCAAGGGTAAGCATGCCATGGGCGAGCATGCCGTCACTGCCGACCTGGAACAGATAGGTTTCGGCCGTGCGGCGGCACCTGACGAAAACATTGGGATAGTCGTAGCCCGTGACTTCAAACATGACGTCATCCGTCGCAGATCGCTATTGAAGCAATTACGAACCGTGACGATTAACGAAGTGTTAATGAAGGCCCGGTTCCGGATCAGGACTAATACGGGCGGCTTTTCGCGCGCGGAGACGGAGACAGACGGGCAGCGGCGCCTGACTTGATGCGCTACGCGGCGAGCGGAAAAAAGTGATTGACGACGGCAAGCACGACGAGAAGGAAGAGACCGATGCCGAGGCTAAAGCCGATCAGCTTCCGCTCAAGCGAGCGCATCGGCTCGCTCGGCTCGGCACGCCCTTCGTCGCGTAGCGCTACGCGCAAGTCTGAGTGCAATTCCGAGCCGAGATCGTAGGTCGTCATATCAATCACTTCGCTTGCCGCGCCCGCGCGCCGGGACACTCATCTCAGCATGCCAAGACGCCGCGTCAATGCGGCCGAGAAAATAAGAGAATCTCGGTCGTCGAGCGCCGCTTCAGGCGAACGAATTCGCTCAGCCCGGAGCGGCTTGAGGAAAGAAATTACCCGTGAAATTTACCTTTAGAGCCTCACGCCGCCTGCGCGACGAGACGGTCCAGTTCACGCTGCACGAGCTGGCGGTAAAGGCCTTCGCCGCGCATCAGGATATCCGGTGGGCCGTCTTGCATGACTTCGCCGGTCTGCAAGACGACGATGCGATCGAAATTCCGCACTGTCGACAGCCGATGCGCGATGGCGATCACGGTGCGGCCGTTCATCAGGCGGCCGAGCGCCTCGCGGATGGCCTCCTCGGATTCGCCGTCGAGCGCGGAGGTGGCTTCGTCGAGGAGGAGGAGCGGCGCGTCTTTGAGGAAGGCCCGCGCGATGGCGATACGCTGGCGCTGGCCGCCGGAGAGCTTGATGCCGCGTTCGCCGACGATGGTGCGCATGCCGAGCGGCAGGTTCTCGATGAAATCGCAGCGCGCCGCAAACGCCGCTTCGAGCACTTCGTCATCGCTGGCGTCCGGCCTGCCGTAGCGGATGTTCTCCATCACCGAGCGATGGAACATGGAGATATCCTGCGGCACGACGCCGATCGCCTCGCGCAGACTCTCTTGGGTGACGAGCGAAATATCCTGGCCGTCGACGAGGATGCGGCCTGACTGCACGTCGTAGAAGCGTTGCAGCAGCGCAAACAACGTCGACTTGCCGCCGCCTGAACGGCCGACCAGGCCGACGCGTTCGCCGGGCATGAAGCTCAAGTTGAAGTTCTTCAAGATCTGCTGGCCGTCGGCATAGCGGAATTCGACGCTCTCGAACTTCACGCTGGCGCCGCGCCGGATCAGCGGCTCGGCTTGCGGGTGATCGAGCAGTTCATGCGGCACGAGCAGCGTCGCGACCGCTTCGGACAGCCGCGCAATGTGCTGCGTCATGTCGACGAGCGCCACGGCCAGATCGCGCGTCGCAGAAAGCACCGAGATGGCGAGCGTGCAAGCGAGCACGACGTCGCCTGTCGTCGCCGCGCCTTGCCGCCACAGCATGATCGCCCAGGCGAGCAGGCCGAGCGCCAAGAGCACGGTGACGACGGCATGAAAGATGCGCAGCCTCTCAAGATAGAGCAGGCTCTTGCGCCGCGCATCCAGCTCGCGATCGACGGTGGCGTTGAAACGGTTATGTTCGCGTAGGAAGCCGCCGAAAGCGCGGACCAGCGGCATGTTGGAGACGACATCGACCATCTCGCCGTCCACCGCCGCGGCCTTGGCGGCGTAGTCGTGATGCAGCGGCTTTCCTGCCGCGGCGAGCCTGAACATCAGCACCACCATGGCGCCCGCGATCAGCGCGAGCGTGCCGGCCATCGGCAGGCTGATCGTCGTGACCAGCATGATGGCGGCGACCGTCGCCACGCATGGCGGCAGCACATTCCAGATAAACATGTTCTCGGCGGTGAACACTGCGTTCGACGTCGCGGTGACGCGGCTCGTCAGCATGCCGGGCAGCCTTTCAGCGAAAAATCCCGGCGAGTGACCCATCAGGTGACGAAACAGGTCGCGGCGCAAGTCGCCGGTAACGCCGACAAAGGCATAATTCGCGATCCAGGCGGCGACGCGCCAGAGCAGATTGTCGGCTGCAATCAGCGTGCCGAGCAGCGCAAACGCCGTCCACGCGCCGGCGCCAAAGACCTTCGACGAGACATGCCCTTTCGACAAGGTATCGACCAGAAACTTCACGCCATATTGGGTGCCGACCGAGCAGATCACCGCGCCAAGCACCGCGGCGACGATCACTATGTGTGCGACCGGCCGGAGCCGGATGTAGCGGAAGACGAAGGCAAGAGGGCGAGAGGCGTAACCACAAAGCTCGGCCATGCGCAATTTCATCTCCGACGGAACAAATTGGAATTACGCCGCCCCCGAAACTTAACGAGCAGGGACCTGTCCTGTTCCATCGTCTTGATGCGGCAGACGAACTGCGGCCGGCGTGTGGCTTATATCTGTCGAATGACGGTCGCTGACTTTGCCGCGCGGCGTTTCATGCCGATTCGCGAACCGCGCAAAAGTTCCACGGCGCGATGAAAATTAAGTTCCTTCCATAAAATGAAATATTTCCGCGCTGCGACGTTGTCGCTAGTCCAGCCGGTGAGGAACTTCATTTAAAATAAAAGGCAGGTTCTATGAATATCGCTCAAATTGCGCCGCTCACTGAAGCTATTCCGCCAAAGCTCTATGGCGGTACCGAGCGCGTCGTATCATGGCTGACGGAAGAATTGATTGCGCTCGGTCACGATGTGACGCTGTTCGCGAGCGGCGACTCGGTGACATCAGCCAAGCTCGAGGCGATGTGGCCGCGGGCGCTACGCCTCGACGGTGCGGTGCGCGATCCCAATGGACTGCACATGATGATGCTTGAACAGGTCTATCGGCGCGCCGCCGACTTCGATTTCCTGCACTGCCATCTCGACTATTATCCATTCTCGCTGTTTTCCCGTCAGGCGACGCCGTTCATCACCACGCTGCACGGGCGGCTTGATCTGCCCGAACATCAGCCGGTGTTCGATACATTCTCGACAGTGCCCGTGGTCTCGATCTCCAATGCACAGCGCCGGCCATTGCCGCAGGCGCATTGGGTGCGCACCGTATATCACGGCCTACCGGAAAAGCTCCTCGAGCCGAAGCCGGTCAAGCCGTCGTATTTTGCGTTTCTCGGTCGCATCGCGCCGGAGAAGGGCATCGACCGCGCCATCCACATCGCCGAACATTGCGGCGTGAAACTCAAAGTCGCCGCCAAGGTCGATCGGGCCGACGAGGACTATTACAATGAGAGGATCAAGCCGCTGCTGCAGTCGGGCTGTGTCGAGTTCATCGGCGAGATCGGCGACAAGGAAAAACCTGAATTTCTGAGCGGCGCGGCGGCGCTGTTGTTCCCGATCGACTGGCCGGAACCGTTCGGCCTGGTGATGATCGAGGCCATGGCCTGCGGCACGCCGGTAATTGCTTTCAATCGCGGCTCCGTGCCGGAGATCATCGAAGATGGCGTCACCGGCTTTGTCGTCGAGGATATCCACGGCGCGATCGGCGCAGTCGATCGGCTCGGCCACCTGTCGCGCGGCAAAATCCGCAGCTGCTTTGAAGAGCGGTTCACCGCGCGCCGCATGGCGCAGGATTATCTCAGCGTCTATCGCAGTCTCTCCACGCGCGCCGCGCCACATCTGCGGCTCGTCGCCGACGATGCGCCGGCGCTTTAGAGGCATGACCCGGAAAAGCATGCCCTTGGACCTGATCTGAGGGTGGAAAACGATTTTCCGAAAAGATCATCCTCCATCAAAAATGTTAGAGCGATATCGATTCCGTCCAGGCAATCTCGCTCTAGCCTTCGGCTTCCGTTTCCGGCGGCCGCGTCTCCGGCATGGTCAGCGCCACGAGCGTAAGTCCGACGGCGCCGATCGCGGCGAGTGTGGCGAAGGCGGGCGCGCTGCCGAAATGGTCGGTCACATAGCCGCCGAGCGTGGCGCTCAGCGAGGCGCCGATGCCGGTCGCGGTGCCCAAAATTCCCTGGCCGAGATTGAACCGGCCGGTGCCGCGCGTCAGATCGGCGACCACGAGCGGCACCATCACCGCGAATACGGCCGCCGTGATGCCGTCGAAAATCTGCGCCGCGAGCAGGAGCGACGGGCTGGTGATCGCGGCAAAGAGCAGTCCGCGTATCGGCAACGCCGCAAAGCCGATCAGCAGCAAGGGACGGCGGCCCCAAATCTGCGCCTTGGCTCCGACCCAGGGCGACAGCGCGGCGACGATGAGCTGCGGCACGACGATGCAGGCGGCGATGATCACGGTCGCCCACTGGCTCGAATGCATGGTGACGACGCTGCCGACCAGCGGCAGCATGGCCGCATTGGCCAGATGAAACAGCAGCAAGCAGCCGGCGAAGATCAGAAGCGGCTTATTTTGCATCAGTTTGCCGAGCGTGATCGGCGGTTTGATCGAGGGACGGCGCGGCTTGGCGCCATGGGCGCGCTCCGCGTCGATTTCACTGTTGGATATTTCGCGCAGCGCCAGGAGCGCGGGGACTAGCAAGAGAACGGTGACAATGAACACGGCGCGGGCGGACAAGAGGTAACCGCAGGCGCCCATGGCCGCTGCCGCGAGTCCATTGCCCACCGAGGCAAATCGCGCATTGCGTCCCAAGCGCGCGCCGATCGCCGCCGGGCCGACGAGGCCGAGACTGATCGCGGCCATGGCGGGACCAAGCACGCAGCTCGCGGCCGCGTGCATCACGGAACCCGCGAGCACCATCGGGAAGATCGGCAGCGCCGCATAGGTCAAAGCGCTGATGCAGATCGTCACAATCGCGCAGCCGGCGACAAAGCGCTCGGATTTCACCGCATCAACCAGCGCGCCGCCGGGCATTTGTCCGAGCAGCGAGACGAGGCCGGCCGCCGACAAGACCAGGCCGATATCGACCTGCGTCCATCTCTGGCCGGTGAGATAGACCGAGACGAACGGTCCGAAGCCGGTTTGCACGTCGGCGACGAAGAAGATGAACCAGTCGAGCCCGCGCAAGCTGCGCGGCGATGGCGGCAGCTCTGCCGGCTCCGTGCCGGACGGTTCTATCCCCGACGGTTCCATGCCCGCCGGTTCAATGCCGGCCGGCTCTGGACCGGCCGGCTCGGATGCCGGGGTCTTCGGTTGCAGCGCGGCCGCGGTTTCGCATTCGGCCGGATCGTCCGGCTCGCATGCGCTGCGCAAACGCTGTGTCAGACTCGAAGGCAGGGGGTTTTCTCCTGCGTGTTGTTGGGGGATGCGCGTTACTGGAACGGCAGTGGCTCAAGCTTGCCGAGCGCGCCGAGCACGACGACCGGCTTGCCGTCCTGATATTCAGGCGCCGCCTTTACTTGGTCGCGTGTCAGTTCAAGCGAGATTTTGGCATCGGCCGGAAAACGCAGGGCGTTCCATTCCACCGCAATCTTGCGGCTGCCGACGCCGAGGAAACCGCCGAAGTCGATGATCGCGGCGCGAACCTGGCCGCCGCGGTCGACCAGCACATCAACGATACGCCCCATATCTTCCCCCGTTGAACTCAGGACCTCGCGGCCGAGAACGCCTTGCACTTCGTGATTGGGGAGAATCGTAACCGCGGCGGGCGGTGGCGCAGGCTCGG
>JBAUCK010000146.1:0-39572 GCA_049677525.1 Xanthobacteraceae bacterium | reverse complement strand
AAAAGTAGGAACCGGTTTTCCGAAAAGATCATGCGCAAGTAGATAGTCACGCGGCGAGGCTTGTTGGTGGATAAGGCAGTTCGCGAAAATAGAGCGGGGCGCCTGAGGGCGTTGCAGGAGCCGCAGGTTTCGCTGCGCAGCCGAATCATCAAGTCGCTCCGCCGCGCCATCGAGACCGGCGTGCTCGAGCCCGGCGCGCGCCTCGTCGAGCGCGAATTGTGCGAACAGTTGAAAGTCAGCCGCACCTCGCTGCGCGAGGCGCTCGGCGAATTGCAGGCCGAAGGCATTCTCACGTATTCGCCGACGCGCCGCCTGTCGGTGAGCGTCATTTCGCCCGCCGACGCGGAAAACGCCTACCGCATCCGCGGCACGCTCGAGGCGCTGGTCGTCGAGCAGTTCATCGAGAAGGCGAGCGAAGACGAATTCGCCGCCTTGATCAAGGAAGGCGACCGCCTCAAAGCCGCCTATCGCTCCGGCAATGTCGACCGGATGCTAGTGGCCAAGCGCGCTTTCTACGACCGCATTTGCTCCGGCGCACAGAATGCCATCGCCTTCGACATCATCAACCGGCTGGTGCTTCGCACCTCTGGATTGCGGCGGCACTCGCTGCTGCGGGTCGAGCGTCAGCAGCAGAGCATCGAAGAGGTCGATACTCTTCTGAGCGCGGTCACACGCCGCGATATCGTGGCGGCGCTCCAAGCCGCGCTGCAAAACGTCGCCAATTCAGCGAAATCAGCGCTGATCCCGATTTAATCGATCAGCGACGTATCGCCGTCGAATTCCGTCGGGCAATAATGCGCGCCGTGGAACAACGCCGAGATCTCGTTCTCTTTCCTGCCTTCGGCAAAAATCTCCGTAGCGAATTGTTCGGAATCGTCCTGCGGCGCATAGCCGAGGAATTTCACGTTGGTATTGTCCCAGCGGCCGCGCAGATTCTTCGACACGCCGTAGACAATAATGAAATGATAGTCGGGATAGTCGATGCAGCGGCGGACGAGCTGCACCATGTCGCGATGGCTGATCCAGGTGAGTAAGCCGCGCGCGTCGATCGGCCGGTCCGGTGTCCGGAACGTGCCGATGCGCAGACACACCACGCTTATACCGTGCTTGTCGGCATAGAGCCGCCCCAGCGCTTCGCCGAAAACCTTGGAAACGCCGTAACGTGAGTCCGGCCGCACCTCGACTTTATTATCGAGAAAACGCTCACGGCGGTGAAAGCCGATGGCATGATTTGAGCTTGCGAAAATCACGCGTTTGACGCCGGCGCGGCGCGCCGCCTCGAAGACATTGAAACAACCCTCGATATTGAGCGCCAGGACGGTGTCCCAATCGCCTTCGGTGGAGCGGCCGGCGAGATGCACGACGCAGTCGATGCCGGCCATGGCCTTTTCCACGGCGGCCATGTCGCGGATATCGGTCTGGAAAATTTTCTCTCCCGCTTCGGCCGTGCCAAGCGGTGCGATATCGGCGAGGCGGATGAGCGGATAGCTGCCTCGGAGCCCGCGGCGCAGCGCGACGCCGATCTGCCCGGCCGCGCCGGTAATGAGGATACGCTTCATGACGCACCAATCCTTACTTTTTGATGGTCGCGGACATTCCAGTGTCGCCGAAGCGGCTTTGATAGGCGCGAATGTAGGCCGCCGGCGAGGGTTCGAGATGCCGCCGCGTCAGCGCGATAAGTTCGTCGCGATCAGAACTGCGCAGCGCGCCGATCATGGCAACGTGGTCGCGGCGGGCGCGATCGAGCGTGTCGGGATAGGCATTGGCATAGGAGCGGATGCCGTAGGCCTTTTGCGCGAGCTGCTCGATTGTCTCGATGAGGCAGATATTGCCGCACAATTCAAACAAGGTGCGGTGAAAGTTGAGGTTGCAATAGAACATGGTGAGCAAATCGCCGCCGTCAATCGCGGCGCTATAGTCGCACTGGATCGCCTCGAGCTTGGCGATGTCAGCCTGCGGCACTGGGAAGGGCAGGATGCGCACCGCCATCACTTCCAGCTCCTCGCGCACGGCATAAATCTCCATGACTTCTTGCGGCGTGAGATCGCGGACAATGGCGCCCCGATTGGGAATGCGCTGAATGATACCTTTCTTTTCCAGCTCGAAAAACGCGTGCCTTACGTCGGCGCGATGCGTGCGGAATTGCTCGCACAGATCCTGCTCGATCAGCCGTTCGCGTGGGTGGCGCCGGCCGAGCACGATGTCCTCTTCGAGCCGCGTTGCGATGCGCTCGGCGGTCGCCGGTCCGCGCACGCCGTGCTTGGGCGGCGCTTTGCGCGGCGCGCCTTTTGCCGGCGCGGCGCCGGCGCGCATGGCCGGTTTGCGATGGAGTGTCCTGCTGGCGCCCATGAGCCGCCTGATAATCCAAACCGACCGCATTTGCAATCTCGCATATAATATTGTATACAATTGTTTACGGCGCATCACGCCACAGAGTGCGAGCGCCTAATAACGTCAGGGAGGTGACGATGACCAACGGCCGCAAACCTTTGCCGCCGCGGCGGCAACGCCGCAGAGATTTTCTGAAAGCCGCATTCGCCACCGGCGCGTTGGCGAGTTTGCCCTATCGCGCGCGCGCGGCGGATACGGTCAATATCGGAGCGCTTTATCCGGTCACCGGTAGCATGGCGCAGATCGGCCAGGGCTGCGTCAATGCCGCAAAGCTCGCGGTGCAGATGATCAATGACGCCGGCGGCATCAAGTCGCTGGGCGGCGCCAAGCTCAACCTCATCGTGTCCGATGTGCAAAGCGATCCGACCGTTACGCGCACGGAGACCGATCGTTTGATTAACGGCTACCAACTCTCGGCCATTCACGGCTGCTTTGCCAGCGCTCTGACCTTGATCGCAAGCGAGGTCGCCGAGCGTGCCAAGGTGCCGCTTCTGACCGGCTCGAGCTCCGACCAGCTCAATCAGAACCGCCATTACACGTTCACGCCGTTTGCGCGCGCCTCGCAATTCGCGCAGGCCCAGTTGCAGATGGCGAAGCTCGTCAGCGACAAGCCGAAAGTGGCGGTGGTGTTCGAGAACACCGCATTCGGCACCTCAACATCGAACGGCTTGAAGGAGAAGGCGCCGGGCGAGGGCGTCGAGATCGTGCTGTTCGAGCCGTATTCGGCGGGCTTCGCCGATGCCGGGCCGTTGATCAATAAGGTCAAGGCGTCCGGCGCCGACATGCTGTTTTCGGTGTCGTATTTGAACGACCTCATTCTGATCGTGCGCGCGATCAAGCAGGTCGGGCTGAAGATTGCGCTTAACGGCGGCTCGGGCGGCTTCGTCATCCCCGATTTCTACAAAAGCGTCGGCCCGCTCACCGAGGGCCTGCTCGGCGTCGCCCACTGGAACCACGATTGCAACGCGGACGCGCAGAGGGTCAATGACGTGTACAAGAAGGCCTATGGCGAGTTCCTGTTCGAATATGCCGGCGGCCTAGTCGCGCAAACCTTCATGATCGCGGACGCGCTGGAGCGGACGGCCTCGACCGACCCGCAGAAAGTGCGCGATGCGATCGCGGCGCTCGACGTCTCGTCGGGCTATGCAGCGATGGGCCCGGGCGGCAAGGTGAAATTCGGCCCCGACGGCAAGAACATCTATGCCCATCCGGTCGGCGTGCAGTGGCAAAGCGGCGATCTGATGAGCGTGTTTCCCAAGGAAGATGCGCGCGCGCCTCTGGCAAAATCTTAGAACGTCATAAGGGCCCGATGCTTGAAACATTGGCACAGGCCGTCATCAATGGCCTGCTCATTGGCGGCATTTATGCGTTAGTGAGCATCGGCGTGACGCTGATCTTCGGCGTCGTGAAAATCGTGAACTTCGCTCAAGGCGAGTTCGTGATGATCGGCATGTATATCAGCTTCTTCCTGGCGACCTATTTCGGCATCGATCCGTTGCTGTCGCTCGTCATATCGATGCCCGTCATGTTCGTGGTCGGGGTACTGTTGCAGCATTTTCTGATCCGCCGGGTGCTGGGGCTCGGCGACATGCCGCAAATCTTCCTTACCTTCGCATTGTCGCTGTTCCTCATGAATGTCGCATTGCTGCTGTTCACGGCGAACTACCTCACCGTGGAGACGCCTTACTCGGACTCAGCGCTCTATCTCGGCCCGCTCTATTTTCCGGTGGCGAAACTCATCGCCTTTATGCTGGCGATGGCGCTGAGCGGCGGGCTCTGGGTATTCCTTCGCGCGACGGATCTGGGCAAGGCGATGCGGGCCGCGGCGCAGAAGCCGGAAGTGGCGATGCTCATGGGCATCAATCCCGATCGCGTTTTCTGTGTAGCGGTCGGGGTATCGCTGGCGCTGGCCGGCGCCGCGGGTTCGCTGCTCATGCCGTTTTATCCGGCGTCGCCGATGGCCGGCCAGACTTTCGTGCTGATGGCGTTTGTCGCGGTGGTCTTGGGCACGCTGGGCAATGTCAAAGGCGCGCTCGTCGCCAGCCTGATGATGGGCGTCGCGGAATCGCTTGGGATCCAGTTCGTCGGCGCCGATTCGGGACTGATCGTGGTCTTCCTGATGCTCCTTCTGACGCTGGCGTTGCGGCCGAGCGGCCTTGCCGGCGGGGCAGCGCGATGATCGGGCGGATGCGGAAATCCGGCATATTGTGGTTCGGCCTGTTAGCGGCACTCGCCGTCGTGCTGCCGCTCGTCGTCACCAGCCGGTTCGCGATCGACATCCTCATCCGGGTTCTGTTGTTTGCCTTTATCGGCGTCGCCTGGAATCTGATGGGCGGCTATGCCAAGCAGCTTTCGCTCGGCCATGCCGCCTATTTCGGGCTCGGCGCTTATACCTCGACGATCCTCGAAATAAAGTTCGGCATCTCACCGTGGATCGGGATGTTCGTCGGCGGCGTCGTCGCCATGCTGGCGAGTCTGCCGATCGGTGCACTGTGCTTCCGCTTGCGTGGGCCGTATTTCGCCATCGCCACCATTGCCACCGCGCAAGTTTTGATGCTGCTCTTCCTAAAATTCCGCGACTTCGCCTGGGGCGCAGAGGGCACGACAATCCCCAATCTCGGCAGCGATCCGCTGATGATGCAGTTCGATGCCAAAGCCGCGTATTATTATATCGCGCTGGCATTGCTCGTGGCCGGTCTGGTGATCACGCACCGGATCGAACGATCGTGGATGGGTTATTACCTTGTCGCGATCGGCGAGGATGAGGACGCCGCCGAAGCGATCGGCGTGAATGTGCCCAAGATCAAACGCGATATTTATCTGATCAGCGCTTTCCTCACCGCGCTCGCAGGCACGTTCTACATCCAATACATCTACTTCATCGATCCGAACACGGCATTCAGTTTCAATATTTCGGTCGAAGCGGCTCTGGTCTCGATCGTTGGCGGTATCGGAACGCTATGGGGCCCGGTGATCGGCACGGCGCTGTTGGAAGGCACCTCGGCGCTCCTGCAAAGCTGGCTCGGCAGTTCGCTCGCCGGCGTGCAGCTGACGGTTTACAGCCTCATTCTCATCGTTGTCATTTTGTGGCGGCCAACGGGGCTGCTCGGCGTTCTGACCGAAACCTGTGCCCGCATCGTTCACGCCAAACCGGTGCGCGCCGGGGAGGTCGTCGTCGATGGCTGAAGCGCTCATTATCCGCAACATCAGCAAGCGGTTCGGCGGACTGCGCGCGGTCCAGGACGTCAGCTTTGCCGTCAACGAAAACGAAACCGTCGCCCTGATCGGGCCGAACGGCGCCGGCAAGACGACGAGTTTTAATCTGATTACCGGCTTTCATCGGCCGGACTCGGGATCGATCACCGCCTTTGGCCGCGAGCTGGTCGGATTTCGACCGTATGACATCTGCGCCCACGGTCTGGCGCGCACATTCCAGGTGGCGCGACCGTTCGGCGGTATGACGGTGCTGGCGAATGTGATGACCGGCGCGTTCCTGCGCGACAAGAAGCCCGAGATCGCCCGCACACGCGCCCGTGAGGCGATTGATTTCGTCGGGCTGTCGGCCAAGGAACATACGCCCGCCCGCGACCTGACGACGATCGACCAGCGGCGGCTCGAAATGGCGCGCGCGCTCGCGACCGAGCCGCGGCTGCTCCTGCTCGACGAGGTCATGGCCGGCCTAAACCCGGCGGAAATCAATCAAGCGGTCGGCCTGGTGGGAAAGCTGTCGCAGCGCGGACTGACCATCGTCATCGTTGAACACGTGATGCGCGCGATCATGGCCGTGGCGCGCCACATCGTCGTGCTCGATCATGGGCAGAAAATCGCCGAAGGTACGCCCAAGGACGTCGTAGCCAATCCGGGAGTGGTTCGCGCCTATCTAGGCTCGGGCTATGCGAGCGGCGCCGCGCATCGGGATACGCATGGAGAAGCAGCGTGCTGAGCCTGTCCGGCGTGAGCGCGAGCTACGGCGCCGTCCCGGCCGTCTCCGATATCAGCATCGAGGTCGGTGAAGGCGAGGCTGTCGGCCTCCTGGGCGCGAACGGTGCCGGCAAAAGCACCACGTTACGCGCGATTTCCGGCCTCGTGCGCTTGACCGCGGGCAGGGTTAATTTCCTCGGCAGGGATATTTCGACGCTGCCGCCCTACAAAGTCACCGAGCTCGGCATCGCCCACGTTCCGGAAGGCCGGCAGGTCTTTCCGGACATGACCGTGCAGGAAAACCTCGAGATCGGAGCCTATGTGCCGCGCGCCAAGGCCGATCGCAGTCGAACCATCGATCTGGTCTTCGGCATTTTTCCGGTGCTCGCCGAACGGCGGTGGCAACTCGCCGGAACCATGAGCGGCGGCGAACAGCAGATGCTCGCGGTCGGCCGCGGCCTGATGCTCAAGCCGCGGCTGCTGATGCTCGACGAGCCGTCGCTCGGGCTGGCGCCGGTGATGACCGACGTCACCTTCGAGAAGATCAGGGAGATCCATACCATGGGCACAGCGATCCTATTGGTCGAACAGAATGTCAGTCGCGCACTGGCATTGGTGCAGCGCGCCTATGTGCTCGAGAGCGGCAGGGTGATCATGGCTGGCGCCAGCGCCGAGCTTGCAAACAACAAGCAAGTGAAAACGGCCTATCTCGGTATGTGACGCCTCTCGACGAATTGCCGTTTTCAGTCCAGTCTCCGGCTCCGTTGCGCGTCTTGAGGCGCTACGGGATAAGCGGGAGCGAGACGCGTGGCCGACATCGAACTGACGCAGCACGGCGCGAGTGCCGTTGTGACGCTCAACCGGCCATCCAAGCGCAACGCCGTGACACTGCCTATGTGGAAGGATATAGCGCGCCTGTTCGGCGAGCTCGGCGGCGACGAGACCGTGCGCAGCGTGGTTCTGACCGGCGCCGGCGGCAATTTCAGCGTCGGCGCCGATATTTCGGAATTCGAGAGCGTCCGCGACAACATTGCTTTAAGTGCCGAGTATGAAGTTGCCGTCGACGCGGCGACGGAGGCCATTGCCGGAGTCGCCAAACCCACGATTGCCGTGGTCGACGGCTTTTGTCTCGGCGGCGGCTGTCACCTTGCCATGGCCTGCGATTTCCGTTTCGCCAAGACGGGCGCGACCTTCGGCATTCCCGCCGCACGGCTGTCGATCGTCTACGGCTTTCGCAGCACGCGGCGGCTTCTGGCACTGGTTGGATTGACGCAAGCCAAGCGCATTCTTTTTCTCGGCGAACGTTTTGATGCCGCCGAAGCCGTCCGCATCGGCATGGCGGACGGTTGTTCAGACGACCCGACGGCCATAGCGGAGCGGATGGCCGCAACCCTCGCCGACAATGCGCCGCTCTCGGTCGCCGGCGCGAAATTCATTCTCAACGGGCTCGCCTCGGCCGACGTCGATCCGGCGGCCGTCCAGGCGATCATCGATCGCGCATCGGCGAGCGAAGACTATAAAGAAGGCCGGCTCGCCTTCGCCGAGAAGCGCCGGCCGGTCTTCAAGGGACGCTGAGCGATGAAGCCTCCCGTCTTCGATTATATCGCCGCGACCAGCATCGGCATGGCGGTTGCGGCTTTGGCCGAGGCGGGCGGCGAAGCCAAAGTTCTTGCCGGCGGGCAGAGCCTGATGCCGATGCTGAATTTCCGCCTGCTGCGGCCGTCCATCCTCGTCGACATCAATCGCATTCGCGGCCTCGGCTTCGTTGAAGAAACGCCCGACAGCATCCGCATCGGCGCACTGACGCGGCACTTTCAGCTCGAGACCTCGCCGCTCGTCGCGCGGCATTTTCCGGTTTTGTCCTGCGCCATGACGCACGTGGCGCACCTAGCCATCCGCAATCGCGGCACCATCGGCGGCAGCCTGTCGCATGCCGATCCGGCGGCCGAACTGCCGATGCTGGCGCTGTTGCTGAACGCCGAGCTTCATATCGTGTCGATAAATGGCAGCCGCGTCGCCGCGGCGCGTGACTTTTTTCTCGACACCATGACAGTCGATCTCGACGGCACCGAACTGCTTGCTGAGATCGTATTGCCGAAACTGCCGCCGCACACCGGCTGGGGTTTCGAGGAGGTTGCGCGGCGTCACGGCGATTTTGCGCTGGCAGCTGTGGCAACGACGCTGACGCTGTCCGGCGACAGGATCGCGGAAGCGCGCGTCGCTTTGACCGGCGTCGGTCCGACGGCCTTGCGCGCGACGGACGCTGAAACGCTTCTTGTCGGCCAAAGACTAGACGACAAATTGGCGATGCGCGCGATCGCGGCGGTGCGCGAAGCGATCTCTCCTGAAACGGACCTGCATGCCTCGGCGGATTATCGGCGGCATCTCGCCGGCGTGCTCGCCGGCCGTGCGCTCGCCGCGGCGTGGTGCCGCGCCAAAGGGGCGGCATGAGCAAGACGCGCGACATCACCGTCACGGTGAACGGCACAGCTTACGAAGCTGCGGTCGAGCCGCGGCTGCTTCTCGCCGATTTCCTGCGTCACACTTTGGGTCTCACCGGCACGCATGTCGGCTGCGAGCACGGCGTCTGCGGCGCCTGCACGGTGCTGGTCGACGGCGACAGCGCGCGCTCCTGCCTGATGCTTGCGGTGCAGGCCGACGGCCGCAGGGTCGAGACGGTCGAGAGTCTCGGGCGCATCGGGCAGATGAATGCGCTGCAGGACGCGTTTCACGAGCATCATGCATTGCAGTGCGGCTTCTGCACGCCGGGTATGCTGATGACTGCGACCGATCTGCTGCGCAAATATGCGCTCGCCACCGACGATGACATCCGCAAGGGCATTTCCGGCAATCTCTGCCGCTGCACCGGCTACGAGCACATCGTCAAGGCGATCCGCGCGGTGGTCGGCAAAACGGAGCCGGTGCGATGAAGATGCATTTGCTCTCCGGCGGCCGCTTGCGCATGCGCAAGAGCATATTTGTGCCCGACGCCGGCGAGAGCGAGGCCATCGACTTGTCGGTGTGCTGCGCGCTGCTGCGTCATGCCCAAGGCAATGTTTTGTTCGACACTGGCTGCCACCCGTCGGTGGCCGGGCAGGGGGAGGCGCGCTGGGGCAGGCTGGTACGGCTGATGACGCCGATCATGCAGGCGAGCGACAATGTCGTGGATGCGCTGTCCGGCATCGGGCTAAGCTGCGACGATATCGACGTCGTCGTCTGCTCGCATCTGCATCCCGACCATTGCGGCTGCAATGCGTTCTTCAAGCGCGCGACCTTCATCATTCACCGTAAGGAGGTCGAAGCGGCGCGCGGGCCGGGCGCGGAGACGCAAGGCTATCTCGCCGCCGAATGGGAGCAGGACGCTCCGACCGACATCATCGACGGCGAGCGCGACGTATTCGGCGACGGACGCGTCGTGCTGGTGCCGCTGTCCGGCCACACGCCGGGCACGACCGGTGCGCTGGTTCGGCTCGACAAATCCGGCGAATTCTTTCTCGCCTCCGATACGGTCTCGTTCCGCTCGACGCTCGACACCGGCCTGGTGCCGAAAAATACCTGGAACGCAGAAGCCCTCGTCAAATCGCTAGCCGAGGTCAGGCGCATCGAAGCGGGCGGGACGGAAATCATCTGCGGCCACGATGCCGTGCAATGGGCGACTTTGCGCACGGGGGCGAACGCCTATGAGTAACGTGCAATGAATGACGTCCCCGAGATCCACGCCCGGCCCAAAATCATCGGCGCGCGCATCAAGCGCACCGAGGATCCGCGGCTGTTGACCGGGCTCGGCGCCTATACCGACGACCGCCAGGTGGCGCGCGTGCTGCATGTCGGGTTCCGCAGGAGCGACCAGCCGCATGCGCGCATCCGCGCGATCGATTGCACGGCCGCGCGCGCCGCGCCCGGCGTCATCGCTGTGTTCACCGCGGAAGACCTGGCCGATCAGGTCACGCATTTGGTCGCGACGTCGCGGATGAAGAATTATTTCGCAACGCCGATCCTGCCGCTAGCGCGCGGCAAAGTGCGCTATGTCGGCGAGCCGGTCGTCGGCATCGTCGCGCAAAATCGCTATCAGGCCGAGGATGCGCTCGAGCTTGTCATCATCGACTATGAGCCGTTGCCGGTCGTGATCGATCCGGAACAGGCGGTCAAAGACGGCGCGCCGCTGTTGCACGAGGAGGCCGGCAGCAACGTGCTGGTGAGCCGCGAATTCAAGCGCGGCGACATCGATGCCGCATTCGGATCGGCAGCGACGCGTGTCGGCGGCCGTTTCCGCATGCACAGGAAGGCGCCGGTTGCGATCGAACCGCGCGCTTGCCTCGTCGAATACGACGCGGGACGTCAGGCGCTGACGCTTTATTCGGCGACGCAGGTGCCTGGCATCGTGCGCGACGCACTCGCGCAGGCGCTGGACATTCCCGGCCATCAGGTTCGCGTCGTCGCGCAAGATGTCGGCGGCGGTTTCGGCGGCAAGGGCTCGCTCTACCCGGAGGAGATTTTTGTCTGCGCCGCCGCGCGCCGCCTGTCGCGATCGATCAAATGGACCGCGGACCGCATGGAGGATCTGCTCGCCACCAGCCAGGGTTTTGACGAAATTGTCGATGCCGAGATCGCACTCGACGGCGAAGGGCACATCACCGCGCTGCGCGCCGACGTGATCGGGGACATTGGCGCCTATTCGATCTATCCGTGGACGGCGGCGCTCGAACCGATCCAAGTGGTGAGTTTCCTGCCCGGGCCTTACCGTATCGCCAATTATCAGGGCCGGGCGCGCGGCACCGCGACCTCGAAAGCGCCGCTCGGTCCCTATCGCGGTGTCGGGCGGCCGATCTCGACCTTCGTCATGGAGCGGCTGATCGATATGGCTGCGGTCAAGCTCGGTCTCGATCCGCGCGAGATGAGACTGCGCAATCTCGTCAGCGACGATGAGCTGCCGTACAAGGTCGCCTCCGGTATCGTCTGGGATAAATCCGGCTTTCAGGAATGTCTCAACGCCGCCTGCGATGCGATCGGCTATGACGACCTGCGCGCCGCTCAGGAAAAAGCCCGCGCCGCCGGCCGCTGGAGCGGCATCGGCATCGCGTCTTATGCGGAGCTGACCGGCATCGGCTCGCGCATTTCGGTCGCACCGGGCATGCCGATCAATACCGGCACCGAGACGGCGATCGTGCGCATCGATGCGACGGGTGCGGTAACAGCCGCCTTCGGGATCGCCTCGCACGGCCAGGGGCTTGAAACGACACTGGCGCAAATCGTCGCCGAACATCTCGGCGTTCGCGTCGAGGACATCCGCATCGTGCATGGCGACAGCGCCGCGGTCGGTCGCGGCACCGGCACTTATGCGAGCCGCAGCCTGGTTCTGGCCGGAGGCGCGGCGACGCTCGCCGCGCAAGCGGTGCGCGAGAAAGTGCTTAATGCTGCTTCGTATCTTCTCGAAACCGCGGCTGCCGATCTCGTCGCCGAAGACGGCAAGATCACTGTCGCCGGCACCGACCGCGCCATCACGTTCCGCGAAGTGGCGCGCGCGGTCTATTCCGAGATCGGCCGCCTGCCGGCCGAAGCACGGGACGAGCTTGGCGCGACCAAGACCTATGATCCAGTGTTCGGCACGACGACATCGGCGACGCATATCGCCGCTATCGAGATTGATCCGGAGACTTGCGAGATCCGCATCGATCATTTCGCCGTGGCGGAAGACTGCGGCAAGATCGTCAACCCGCTGATCGTCGACGGCCAGGTGCAGGGCGGCGTCGCACAAGGCATCGGCGCCGCGCTCTATGAAGAAGTCGTCTACGACGAGCAGGGCCAGATGCAGACCGCAAGCCTGGTCGATTATCTGGTGCCGTCGGCCTGCGAAATCCCACCGATGAAATTGATCCATCTCGAAAGCTATTCGCCGACGACGCTCGGCGGCTTCCGCGGCATGGGCGAGGGCGGCACGATCGGCGCGCCGGCAGCGATCGCCAATGCCGTCGCCGACGCGCTCTCGCCGCTCAATATCGAGATCAACGAACTGCCGGTGACGCCGGAGCGACTGTTTCGCCTGATCAAGGCGGCGCGGGCCAAAAGCAAAACGTGACTCAATAAGGGAAAAACGACCATGGATTTGGGATTGAAGGGCAAGATCGCCTTGGTGACCGGCGCCGCAAGCGGCGTCGGCCGCGAAATCGCGCTGAGCCTCGCCGCGGAGGGCGCCGGCGTCGCGCTGAATTATCGCAGCTCCGGCGCCGAAGCCGAGGTCATTGTCGGCGAGATCAAAGCCAAAGGCGGCAAGGCCAAGGCCTATCAGGCCGACGTTGCCGATTTTGCCGCGGTGAAGGCGATGACCCATGCCGTGGTCAAAGACTTCGGCGGCCTCAACATCCTCATCAACAATGCTGGCCTCGCCAAGCGCCAGCGCTTTGTCGAAACCACGCCGGAGGATTGGCATTCCCAGATCGACGCCTCGCTCTATGGCGCGATCCATTCCTGCCATGCCGCAGTTCCTCATCTCGAAGCTGGCAAGAACGGCCGCATTGTCAGCATCATCGGCGATTCCTCGCGCGTCGGCGAATCCGGGCTTGCCATTGTCGCCGCCGCCCGTGCCGGCGTGATCGGGCTTATGAAATCGCTGGCGCGTGAATTCGGCCGCTCCGGCACGACGGCGAACACGGTGTCGCTTGGGCTTGTCGAGACCGCGCATGACAAGGACTGGGTCGAGGCGAATCGCGAGAAGCTCATCAAGTTCTATCCGGTGCGCCGCCTCGGCCTGCCGGATGACGTTGCGCCGATGGTGGCGATGCTGGCGTCGCCGCACGGCGGCTGGATTACCGGTCAGGTGCTCAGCATCTCCGGCGGCTACAGCATGGTGTGATGGAGTCGCCATGCTGCACACGGATCTGATCGCTCCCATTCCCGAATTGCTGCGCCGGCATGCGACGGCGCGCGGCGGCAAATGCGCGTTTCGCGACGCGCAATCGTCGGTGACTTATGCCGAGCTCTATGCGCGCACCGGCAATCTTGCCGGGCACCTCGCCGATATCGGCATCGCGCCGAACGATACCGTCGCAATCATGCTGCCGAATTCGGTGGCCTGGGTCGAAAGCTCGTTTGCCATCACGCGCGCCGGCGCCATCGGCGTGCCGATCAGCTATGCCGCGACCGAAGCCGAAATTTCCTATCGGCTGATCGATGCCGATTGCAAAGCGGTGATCACCACGGCCGAGCGCGGCGACTTGTTCGCGCGCCTGCAAGCTGCCGCGCCCAATCTGAAAACCCTGATTGCGACGGATCGCGGCGTCTACAGCGCTCAGGCGCTGTCTTACAACAAGCTTATCGGCACACAGCCGCAATCGCCACCGCGCGATCCGCCGCTGCTGCGTGAGACGGCTTACATTCTTTATACGTCGGGCACGACCGGGCGCGCCAAGGGCGTGCGGCTCACGGTCCACGGCATGTTGTGGGTGACAGCCGCGTGCTGGACGCCAATCACCGGTCTGAGCGAACGGGACACCGTGCTGTCGCCGCTGCCGCTGTTTCATTCTTACGGGCTCAATCTTTCGGTGATGAGCATCCTCGCCACCGGCGCGACCGAATACATCATGCAGAAATTCTCGACGAGCGAAGCAGTGCGGCTGCTGAAATCCGGTGAGTTCACCTATTTCCCCGGCGTGCCGACAATGTTTCATTATCTGCTGCAGGCGACGCGCGGCGAGACCAATGTGCGTTTCCCCAATCTGCGGCTTTGCGCTTCCGCGGGCGCCATCATGCCGGCGACGCTCAATCGCGAATTCGAAAGCCATTTCGGCGTGCCGCTGCTCGACGGCTACGGCATCACCGAAACCTCGACTATGGTGACCATGAACTGGCCGACCGGCAGCCGCGTCATGGGCTCCTGCGGCATTCCGGTGCCGGGGCTTGCGGTGCGCATCGTCGATTTGAAGGGTGAGGATGTCGCGCCGGGGCGGGAGGGCGAACTCATCGTCCATGGCCCCAATGTCATGCCCGGCTATCACAACAAGCCGGAAGAAACACAGAAGGCGCTGCACAATGGCTGGTATCATACCGGCGATCTGGCAAAGTCCGACGACAACGGTTTTTTCACCATCACCGGCCGGCTCAAGGAACTGATCATCCGCGGCGGCCAGAACATCGCGCCTGCCGAAATCGAGGAAGTCGTGAATACGTTCGCCGCGGTGCTCGATTGCGCCGTGGTCGGCGTGCCGCATGAGCATCTCGGCGAGGTTCCGGCGCTATTCGTCGTGCCGCGCCCCGGTAGAACGCTTGAGAGCGAAGCGCTCTTGGCCCATTGCCGGGCGCAATTATCGGCGTACAAGGTGCCTCACAGCGTGCAGGTGATCGGCGAAATCCCTCGCACCGGATCGGGCAAGATCATACGTTACAAGCTGCGCGAACTGATCAAGGCGTGAACTGATTTAGGCGCGGGACGATGGCGTGAGAGTCTTAGAGGCCGTAATGCAAAACGTCGAGACATTGTGGGCCGATTTCGCAACGCCGATCCACACCGCGGATGACTACTTTACGTCTCTGCGCGGCCGGACCATGAATGTCTACTTCATGGGCGAACGCGTGGCCGAGCCGGTCGATCATCCGGTGATCCGGCCGTCGATCAACGCCATGGCCGAGACGTTCCGGCTCGCGACCGAACAGCCTGCTTTGGCCACGGCGCACTCATCGGTCAGCGACCGCCAGGTCAACCGCTTCCTGCACGTGCCGGTGCAGCCGGCCGATCTGGTCGGCAAGCACGAGATGCAGCGCGAACTCGGCCGCCGCACCGGCACCTGCTTTCAGCGTTGCGTCGGGCTCGACGCCATCAGCTCGTGCCATTCGGTGACTTTCGATATCGATGCCAAGAACAGCACCAGCTATCACCAGCGCTTTCTCGCCTTCCTCAAGCGCGCGCAGGCGGCCAATATCGTCATCGGCGGCGCCATGACCGATCCCAAGGGCGACCGCTCCAAGCCGCCGCACCAGCAAAGCGACAAGGATCTGTTCCTGCGCGTGGCGCGGCGCGACGACAACGGCATCTATGTCTCCGGCGCCAAGATGCACCAGACCGGCGCGATCAATTCGCATTGGCTGATCTTCATGCCGACCATGCGCATGACCGAGAACGACCGCGAATGGTCGGTGGTCGGCGCGGTGCGCGTCGATGCCCCGGGGCTCACTTACATTGTCGGCCGCCAGACCAACGACACCCGCATCATGGACGGCGGCGCATTGGATGCCGGCAATGCGCAATTCGCCGGCCAGGAATCGCTTATTGTTTTTGATAATGTATTCGTGCCGCACGAACACGTCTTCATGGATGGCGAGTGGGCCCATGCCTCATCTCTGGTCGAGCGCTTCACCACCTATCATCGCAGTTCCTATGTCTGCAAAACCGGGCTCGGCGATGTGCTGATCGGGGCGGCGGCGACCGCGGCCGAGCACAATGGCGTCGAAGGCGTCTCCCATATCAAGGACAAGCTCGTCGAGATGACGCATCTTAATGAGACGATCTATTCGAGCTGCATGGCGGCGGCGCATCAATCGAAGCCCGTGGCGTCGGGCGCCTATATCAACGACGAAATGCTGTCCAACGTCGCCAAACATAATGTCACGCGCTTTCCCTACGAGATCGCGCGGCTCGCCCAGGACATTGCCGGCGGCCTGATCGTCACCATGCCGTCGGAGAAAGATCTGCAGAACAACGAAGTCGGCCCGCTCATCCGCAAATTCCTGCAAGGCCGCGACGGCGTCGAGGTGGTCGACCGCATGCGCATGCTGCGGCTCATCGAGAATATGACCATCGGCCGTAATGCCGTCGGCTATCTGACCGAAAGCCTGCATGGCGCAGGCTCTCCCCAGGCGCAGCGCATTCAGATCGCGCGCGGCATGAAGATCGAAGAGAAAAAAGCCCGTGCCCGGCACCTCGCCGGCATAACAAAGCAGTAGAACGGAGACCGTCCGTGAGCCGTCCGCCGCTTCCGCCATTTACCGCAGAGACCGCAGCCGTAAAAGCGCGCGCCGCCGAAGATGCCTGGAACACGCGCGACCCGGCCCGCGTCGCGCTCGCCTATACTGTCGACAGCCAATGGCGCAATCGCTCGGAGTTCATTCAAGGTCGTCCGGCCATCGAGGCGTTCCTGACGCGCAAATGGAACAAAGAACTCGACTACCGGCTGATCAAGGAGGTCTCGGCTTTCCACGACAATCGCATTGCGGTGCGCTTCGCCTATGAATGGCGCGACGATGCCGGCAACTGGTTCCGCAGCTACGGCAACGAGAATTGGGAATTCGCCGAAGAGGGCCTGATGCGGCGGCGGATCGTCAGCATCAACTATCTGCCGATCAAGGAGAGCGAGCGCAAATATCATTGGCCGCTCGGCCGCCGGCCGGACGATCATCCTTCGCTGAGCAATCTCTGTCTTTAGATTCGGCGCTGCCTTACTTCGCCGTGGCGACTTCCTTGCGCATCAGCAATTTCCAGTTCGGCCGCACATAGTGGCAGGTATAGCCGTTGGGATAGCGCTCGAGATAATCCTGATGCTCGGGCTCCGCCTCCCAGAACGGGCCGACCGGCGCTACTTCGGTCACGATCTGGCCTGGCCACAGCTTCGACGCCTCGACATCGGCGATGGTGTCTTCGGCGATTCGCTTCTGCTCGGGGCTCGCATAATAGATCGCCGAGCGATAGCTGGTGCCAACATCGTTGCCCTGCCGGTTGCGCGTCGTAGGGTCGTGGATCTGGAAGAAGAATTCGAGAATGGCCCGGTAGCTGGTTTTGGTCGGATCGAAAACGATCTCGATCGCCTCGGCATGAGTGCCGTGATTGCCGTAGGTCGCGTTGGGCACGTCGCCGCCGGTATAGCCGACGCGGGTCGAGATCACCCCGGGCTGGCGGCGGACCAGATCCTGCATGCCCCAGAAACAGCCGCCTGCGAGAACCGCGCGTTCCGTTGATGCTGCCATCTGCGTCACCTGTTCAAGACTTGAGTTCAGGACTTGGATTGATCACAGGATACCAAATTCGCTGACATTATATAGTCAGCCGCTGCCGGCTTTTGGACCCCGGCGGCCCGGCCGGTCTTCACGCTTTGGTGTGCGCGCCCGGCAGGATTTCGAGCGCCGCATCGACCATGCCCTGATAGCCGGTGCAGCGGCATAGATTGCCGGACAGCGCGCGGCGGACTTCGTCCTCGGTGACGGGATGGTCCCCGCATTCGCGCTGCAACTCGATCAGCGTCATTACCACGCCGGGGGTGCAATAGCCGCATTGCAGCCCGTGGTGCCGCGACAGCGCCGCCTGGATCGGATGCAGTGCGTCGTCGGGCGACGCTACGCTCTCGATGGTCTCGACCCGCCGCCCGTCGGCTTGCACCGCCAGCATCAGGCAGGCGCGGGCCGTCGCGCCGTCGACGAGTACCGTGCAAGCGCCGCAGACGCCGTGTTCGCAGCCGATATGCGTGCCGGTCAGGCTGAGGTCCTGGCGCAGGAAATCGGCGAGGTGCAGCCGCGAATCCACCGTGCGCGTATAGGTCTTGCCGTTCACAGTGATGGAAATTTCGTGGCTGCTCATGTGCGCGCCCGCTGAACGGCTTTGGCGAGAGCGCGCTGCGTCAGGTAGCCGGCAAGCTCCTGACGATATTCCGGCGGGTTGGCGTCGTCGCCTTCCACCGGCACGGCGGCGGCCACAGCGCCGGCGCGCTTAACCAGCGTATCGCTTGGGCGTTGACCTTTGAGTATCTTTTCCACGCCAGTCAGCCGCGCCGGAATAGGCGCGATGCCGCCCGCGGCGACGCGCGCCTCGGTAATAATGTCATTCCCGTCTATTGCGATCACCGCCGCAATCGAGACGATGGCGAAATCGGCGGGACGCACCGCATATTCCTCAAACGCCGATCCGCCGCGTTGCGGCCATCGGCCGAATTCAATCGCGATCAGGATTTCGTTCGGCTCTAGGCTCGATGTCAGATAGCCCGCCGGAAAATCCGCGAACGGAATCTTCCGCCGGCCGGTCTTGCCCGCCGCGATCGTCACCGCATCGAGCGCACAGGCCGTGACCGGCAATTCCGCCGACGGATCGAGATGACAGATGCTGCCGCCGATGGTACCGCGATTGCGGGTCTGCTGGTGGCCGACGTGAAACAAGGCATCGATCAACAGCGGGCAGCGTTGCCGGACCAGCGCGCTGCGCTCGATCGTGCGCTGCGTAGTCATGGCGCCGATCTGCAGGCCGTCCGGCGTGTCGTCGATAAAACCGAGTTCGGCAATGCGGCCGAGATCGATCAGATGCTCCGGCTGCACCACCCGGTAATTCATCATCGGCATCAGCGATTGGCCGCCAGCGAGCACACGCGCATTGTCGAGCGCCGCCAGGAGATCGAGCGCTTCGTCGAGGGTCCGCGGCGCATGATAGGTGAAAGGCGACGGCTTCATGCGCGCTGCGCCGCCTGTTGCGCCTCACGTCTTTGCGCCTCACGTATCAGCGCGCGCAGCCGCGCCAGCACGATCGGCAGTTCTGCGATGCGAAGATCGAGCGGACGCAGCGCGTCCTCGATCGCCGAGACGATGACGCTCGGCGCGCCGATCGTGCCGCTTTCGGCCGCGCCCTTGACGCCGAGCGGATTGAGCGGCGAGGGCGATTCCATGTGATGGATGCCGATGCGCGGCACGACGTCAGCAGTCGGCAGCAGATAATCGGCGAGCGTTCCGGTCAGCGGCTGGCCGGTCTCGTCGAACCGCATCAGCTCGAACAAGGTCGCGCCGATGCCGTGGACCACGCCGCCGCAGACCTGGCCCTCGACCATCATCGGATTAATCATGCGGCCGCAATCGTGAACCACGGTGTAGCGGAGAATTTTCACCGCGCCGGAAATCGGATTCACTTCCGCTTCGGCGATATGGGTGCCGTTGGTATAGGTCATGCCCGCTGGCTGATAATCGACCGCCGCCGCGAGGCCGGGATTCATATTGCCGGGGAGCGCGAAGCCGGGCAGGCCGCCGAGCGCGCGCGCGATCTCGGCGAGGCTCTTTTTCAGCTTCGGCACGCCGGCGACGCGCACTTCACCGTCTTTCAGTTCGAGATCCTCCGGTGCGGCTTCGAGCATCAAAGAGGCCGCGGCTTTGGCCTTGTCGGCGACATTCTGCGCCGCGAGATAGACGGCATTGCCCGCGGTCACTGCCTGGCGGCTGGCAAAAGCGCCGAGGCCCAACGACGTTGCCGCGGTGTCGCCGTCGACCACGTGAACACGATCGGCCGCGACGCCGAACACGCTGGCCGCGAGCTGCGCCAGCATGGTCTTGGTGCCTTGGCCCTGCGCCGTCGCGCCGGTCGAAACCACGATCTGCCCGGATGCCCCGATGCGGATGGCGCCGCTTTCGAACGGGCCGCGACCGGTGCCTTCGACGTAATTCGCAAGCCCGATGCCGAGCAGGCGCCCCTCGCACGCCGCCGCGGCGCGGCGCGTTTCGAACGTGTCCCAGTGGGCGGCCTTCAATGCGCGACGCTGGCATTCGGGGTAGTCGCCGCTGTCGTAAGTCATGACGCTGCCGTCGCGCTGCTTGGTCGGCGTCGCGTATGGCATTTTCTCCGGCGGAATGAGGTTGCGCCGGCGCACTTCGTCGCGCGTGAGATCTAAAGTCTTGGCGATGCGGTCGAGGATGCGCTCCATCACGAAGGTGCCTTGCGGCCGGCCGGCGCCGCGCGTCGGCGCCACCGGCACCATATTGGTCAGGCACAGCAAAGCGACGAGATGCAGCGCCGGCAGCACATAGGGTCCGATCATGTTGGTGATGCCGTTATAGGGCAGCGCCACGCCGTAAGGCACGTTGGCGCCGTGATCGTGATAGATGCGTCCGCGAATGCCGCCGAGCTTGCCCTCGGCGTCGAATGCAGCTTCGACGTCCCAGATCTGCCGCCGCTCCTGCACGGTGGCGGTAAAGCTTTCCAGCCGATCCTCGATCCATTTGATCGGGCGGCGCAGCAGCAACGCTGCGGCAGGGATCGCGATCTCTTCCGGATGAAACACGGCTTTGGGGCCGAAGCCGCCGCCGACATCGGGCGCCACCACACGCACCTGATGCTCCAATAACCCGAGCGTCTGCGCCATCACCGTCTTGGCGCGATGCGGCGTCTGCGTGCCGTCCCACACCGTCAGCAGATCCTCATTGGCGTCATAGCGCGCGATCACGCCGCGCGGCTCGATCGAGAAGCCGCCGCCTTTGTCCATGCGGAACCGTTCGGAGAAGCAATGCGCCGCGGTCGCGAAGCCACGTTCAACTTCGCCGTATCTGACGTTGTGTTCCGCCGTCAGATTGTCCGGGCAATCAAGCCGTGCGCGCGGCGCACCGGGCTGTAGTCCTTCATAAGGATCGGTGACGACCGGCAATTCGTCGTAGTCGACTTCGATCAAGGCCGCGGCATCTTCCGCCGTGCGGCGATCGTCGGCCACTACAAGTGCGATCGGCTCGCCGACATAGCAGGCTTCGTTGTCGACAAGACAACTCGGCTCGGCATCGAATTTCACCGCCGCCGCCGCGAGCGCCAGCGGAATGCGGCCGCAGGTCAGAAGCGGTCGCAGATCCGCATATAATAAGACGGCATGCACGCCGGGGAGCGCCTTGGCCGCGGCGGTATTGACAATTTTGATGCGAGCATGCGCGGAGCGGCTGCGCGCAAACACTGCATGCAACATATCGGGCAGAACGATGTCGTCGATATAGCGCGCTTGGCCGCGCAAGAGCCGCGCATCTTCCACGCGGGGCACCGAGCGCCCGATCAAGTCGCCCAACAACTCGCTCGACATATTGCCTTTCGCAGCCTTCGGCGTTTCCGCGTCGTCTGCCCTTAGCGCATGATCCGGAAAAGGGGAAACCGGCTTTCAGGACAGATCATGCTCGGCCGCAATACAACGTCGTTGCGCGCCAATTAAGTCGCGCCCGATCAGCCTGTCAATCGCATTGTCATACAATACGACAATGGGCTAGAACAGGCCGCGGTCAGCGGGGGCGCGAGCGGGTCGCGGTGCGTACAGGAGTGTCAATGAACGTCGACGTAAAGATCAAAGATGTGCGGATCACCAATGCCGCGACGCATTGGGGCCCGCGCTTCACCGTCAATGGTGTCGATTTCAGCGACTTCAAGGATGTGACGTCGGCGCTGCACAGTTGGGACGACTGGTGCAGCGCATGGTCCGCTCGTGCCGGCGAGCACGAGGCGCGCGGCCGCGCTGCGCTGGCGCAGAAACGCTATGTCAGCGCGCGCGATCATCTGCTGCGTGCTTCGGTCACTTATCACTTCGCCAAATATCTGTTCGTCCAAGACATGGCGCAGATGAAGGCTGCCCACGGCAAAGCCGTCGAATGCCCGACCGCGGCGCTGCCGCATATGGAGCCGCCCGGCGAACGCGTACTCGTTCCTTACGAGGGCAAGGAGCTCGCCGGTGTGCTGCGCAAGCCGCGCGGCGCGCAAAAGCCGCCGATCGTGCTGATGACCATGGGACTGGATTCGACCAAAGAGGAGCTCGTCACCTTCCAGCAAACCTTCCTCGACCGCGGTATGGCGATCCTTGCTTTCGACGGGCCGGGGCAGGGCGAAGCCGAATACGATTTCCCGATCCGGCCCGATTACGAAAATGTCGTCGGCCCGGTGATCGATTGGCTCGAGTCGAAGCGGCCGGATGTCGACAGCAAGCGGCTCGGCATCTGGGGCATCAGCCTCGGCGGCTATTATGCGCCGCGCGCCGCCGCCTTCGAGAAGCGCATCAAGGCGGCGATCGCCAATTGCGGCCCGTACAATTGGGGCGCGCTGTGGGAGAAGCTGCCGGAGCTCACGCGCGCCGCCTATATCCAGCGCAGCCACAGCAAGAGCAGTGCCGAGGCGCACAAGAAAGCCCTCGGGCTGTCGCTCGAAGGCATTGGCGCCAGGATCGAATGCCCGATCTTCATCATTGCCGCGAGTCTCGATCGGCTCTGTCCACCCGAGGACGCGCGGCGGCTCGCGTCAGAGGTCAAAGGCCCGGTCGAGCTGCTCGTCATCGCGGACGGCAATCACGTCGCTCACAATCGGCCTTACAGCTATCGTCCGCAGTCGGCCGATTGGATGGCGCAGCAATTGAGTGCGGTGGCAGCGAGATAATTTATGAACGACAAAGTCGTCCCTATCACCTCCCTTGCATCCTCCCTTGCACTCGTGCCGCTGAAACTCGAGGCCGCGCCGCTACGCCGCAAGATCAGCGCGGCGCTGCGCCGCGCCATCGCGACCGGCGAGCTCAAGCCCGGCGACCGCCTCGTCGAAAAAGATTTATGCCAGGAACTCAATGTCAGCCGCACCTCGCTGCGCGAGGCGCTGCGCGAGCTGCAGGCGGAAAAGCTTGTCGTCGCGGTGGCGCGCGGGCTCGTCGTCGCCGAAATCAGCGAAGAGGATGCTGGCAACATTTATCAGGTTCGCGCCGCGCTCGAAGGCCTGGTCGCCGCCCAGTTCGCGCAGTCCGCCAACGCGCTCGACGTCGAAAAGCTCAAGACCGCACTGCACCGCCTGGAGGACGCTTACCGCGCCAAAGATTTCGAAAAGATCCTCGGCGCCAAGAAGGGCTTCTATGACGCGATCTGCCTCGGCGCCAAGAATGCCGTTGTGCGCGATCTGCTCGATCATCTCGGCAACCGCATCAATCAATTGCGCGCGACGTCGCGCCAGGACGACAAGCGCTGGATCGCAAGCGTGACCGAGCTGAAGAAGCTGGCCGGCGCTCTGTTCGCGCGCGATCCCAAAGCGGCGCGGGCTGCCGCCATCAAACATGTCGATGCCGCGGCGCGCACCGCGTTGCCCAAACACGGGGCCACGCGCGGGCGCAAGGTGGGGCGGCAAGAAGGACAAACGGCAAAACGAAAATTCGGCTCGGCTAGATCAGCAAGGCTCAAGCCGACGCTGCCAGGGCAAGTTGTGTATTGAAGACCGACATGCTCAAAATGCCGGTCAGGTTGCGGTCACGGACATCGCTGAATCGCGATGCCTTGCTTGCGGGCGTGAGCGGAACTGGGCTTTACTGGATTCAATCGCACCGTGACATCCGCGACGAGATGCCAAAGAGCACCAAGAACAAGCAAAGATTAAGGGAGTGCAGGGGTTGGACGCGCAAACCGATCGAATCCGCTTGTCGGCGGATGTAGGGGGCACTTTCACCGATATTGCCGCGTTCAACGAACGGACCGGCGAATTCAGTCTCGGCAAGACGCTGACGACGCCGGCGCGGCTGGTCGACGGCATCGCCACTGGCGTTCGCAAGGCCGGAACGACATTCGCCGATGCGCGATTGTTTCTGCACGGCACGACGGTCGCCATCAACACGATCCTGGAGCGCAGCGGCGCCAAATGCGCGCTGCTCACCACGCAGGGCTTTCGCGACATCTACGAGATCGGCCGCGTCAACCGTCCGGAATCGTACAATCTGTTCTTCCAGAAACATCAGCCGCTGATCGAACGGGCGCTGCGCTTCGAAATCCGCGAGCGCGTCGACGCGCAGGGCAATGCGCTGATCAAGCTCGACGAGGACCAAGTTCGCCGCATCGTCGAGGATCTGGTTCGCTCCGGCATCGATGCCATCGCCATTCTGTTCCTGCATTCCTATCGCAATCCTGCCCACGAGCAGCGGGCAAAGGCGATCGTGCAGGAGATGTGCCCGGGCCTGTTTGTTTCGGCCTCGCACGAATTGTCGCAGGAATATCGTGAGTTCGAACGCTCCTCGACGGTCGCCGCCAATGCCTATGTCGGCCCGCGGGTGCGCAACTATCTCTCGGGGATGAACACTCATCTCGGCGAAGCCAATTTCGACGGCACGTTCCTGATCGTGCAATCGACCGGCGGCTTGTTTGACGTTGATGAAGCGCGCGATTCCTGCATCCGCATGCTGGAATCGGGACCGGCCGCCGGCGTGATCGGCACAAAAATTCTCTGCGACGCTATGGGCTTCGGCAATGCCATCGCCTTCGACATGGGCGGCACCACGGCGAAAGCCGGCGTCATCCATAACGGTCATGTCCTGATGACCGGCGGCGCGCTGGTCGGCGGCTATGCCACGGGGCTGCCGGTGCAGATGCCGATGATCGATATCCAGGAGGTCGGCACCGGCGGCGGCAGCATCGCGCGCGCGGGTCTTGCCGGCGCTTTGCGCGTCGGGCCGGAAAGCGCGGGCGCGGTGCCCGGTCCGGTCTGCTACGGGCTCGGCGGCGAGGAGCCGACCATCACCGACGCCAATCTCGTGCTCGGCCGGCTTGCCGCCGATCGCTTTCTCGGCGGCGAGATGAAGCTCGACGTCGAAGGCGCGAAGAAAGCGCTCAACGACAAGATCGCCAAACCCCTTGGACTGACACTGACCGAAGCCGCCGAGGGCATTCTGCGCATCGCGACCACGAAGATGTCGCATGTGGTGCGCTGGGTGACCACCGAGCGCGGGCTTGATGCCGCAGATTTCGCGCTGTTCGCCTATGGCGGCGCCGGTCCTTTGCACGCCGCCATGGTGGCGCGCGAATTGCGCATCGGCAAAGTTGTCGTTCCGCGCGCGCCGGGGCACTTCTCCGCCTACGGCATGCTGATGGCCGATCTGCGCCGCGACTTCGTGCACACCTGGTTCACGCCGCTTGCCAAGGCGTCGTTTGCGGATATGGAAAGTCTTTATCAGGACATGGAGCGGCGCGGCCGCGCCAGCATCAGCCATGCTCATGTCGATCTGCAGGAAATCACCGTCCCGCGCGGCGCCGACATGCGCTATGTCGGCCAGGAGCACGCCGTCAGCGTCGAATTGCCGACCGAACTGTTCGCGGCGGAAGATCGCGACGGCATCAAAAGCTGCTTCGACGCCGTGCACGAGACGCGTTACGGTTATGCCTCGCCCGGCGAACCGGCCGAGATCGTAAGCCTGCGCTGCGCCGTGGTCGGCTTCATGAAGAAGCCGCGCCAGCAGACCATGGAGGCTGGCGTGGCGAAGCCGCCGGCTAAAGCCTTCCGCGACAATCGTCTGGTCTATTTCGCCGATGCAGGCTTTGTCGAAACGGCGACCTACGATCGCGCCGAGCTCGTCGCGTCGAACAAGATCAACGGACCGGCGCTGGTCGAGGAATATGCTTCGACCACCGTCGTGCATCCGGGTGATGTGCTCGACGTCGATGGCCTCGGCAACCTGATCATTGCAACCGGGAGAAGCTGACGATGAATGTCGCTTTCGACAAAAAGTCAGACGTCAAGGCGCAAGACGGGATCAAAGGACGGATCGACCCGGTGACCGTCGAAGTGGTGCGCAACGGTCTCATCGCCGCGACCGAGGAGATGAAGACCAACCTGATGCGCACCGCCTACAATATGATCATCTACGAGGCGCTGGATTTCACCGTCGGCCTGTTCAATGCGCGCGGCGAGACGGTGTCGATCGGGCTCGGCCTGCCGATGTTCATCCGCGGCATGAGCGACACGGTCAAAGCCAAGATCAGGCACTATGGCCTCGACAAAATGGATCCGGGCGACATTCTTCTCACCAACGACGCCTATACGACCGGTAGCCATCTCAACCACATGACCTTCTCGGTGCCGATTTTCCATGATGGCAAAGTCGTCGCGTTTTCGAGCTGCATGGCGCATTGGCCCGATGTCGGCGGCACGCTGTCGGGCGTCACGACCGACATTTATTCCGAAGGCCTGCAGATGCCGATCGTGAAGGCCTATCGCAAGGGCGAGCCGAACCAGGAAATCATCGACATCATCCGCATGAATGTGCGGGTGCCGGAAAATGCCATGGGTGATTTCCGCGCTCAGATCGCCGCGGTGAAGACCGGCGAGAAGCGCTTCCTCGAATTGATCCCGAAATACGGCGTCGATGCCGTGCTCGGCTCCATCGACGCCATCATGAATCAGAGCGAGGCGTTAGCGCGCGAGCGCGTGTTGCAAATGCCCGACGGCGTCTATGAGGCGGAGTCCTATATGGACGACGACGGCGTCGCGCTCGGCAAGCGCATTCCGATCCGCGTCACGGTCGAGGTCGCGGGCGACCGCATGAAAGTCGATTTGTCGGATGTGTCGAAGCAAGTCGCGGGCTTCTACAATTCCGGCGAGACTGCGGGCCGCGCCTGCTGCCAAGTCGCATTCAAGTGCCTGACGTCGGCGCTCGATCTGCCGATCAATGACGGACAGTTCCGCGCACTCGACATCGTGCTGCCGCCCGGCCGCGTGGTCAGCGCGCAAAAACCGTCGGCGATGCGGATGTGGATGACCTTTCCGATGACCATCGTCGACACGATCTTCAAGGCCCTGGCGCCGGCGCTGCCCGACCGCGTCATTGCCGGCCATCACGCCGACCTTTGCGTCGCTCGGGTCAACGGCCGGCGTCCGGCCGACAACCGCTTCTTTATTTATCTCGGCGGTCTCGTCGGCGGCGGCTGGGGCGCCAAGCACGACAGCGACGGCATTAATGCCACCATCGCCATCAATGACGGCGACACCCATAACGGACCGAGCGAACAGGTCGAGGCAAAATTTCCGCTTCTGGTCGAGCGCTATGCGCTGCGCCCAGATTCCGGCGGCGCCGGAAAATTCCGCGGCGGCCTCGGCACCGAGCAGATCGTGCAGATGCGCGCGAAAATCAGCTTCAACGCGCAGATGGACCGCGTGCGCTGCCGGCCATGGGGTCTCTATGGCGGCCTCTCGGGTTTCGGCAATGCCGTCGCCATCCATCGCTTCGGTGAGGATGAGCAGGGCTTTGCGAACGGCAAGGCCTTCGATCAGGTGCTGGAGCCGGGCGACGCTTACATCATCCGCTCCGGCGGCGGCGGTGGTTACGGCTCGCCGCTCGAGCGCGAGCCGGAAAAGGTCGAGCGCGACGTGCGCCAGGGCTATGTCACCAAAGAATCTGCTGAGAAGCATTACGGCGTCGTATTCCGCGACGGCACGCTCGACGTCGATCTGGTCCGCACGCAAGCGCGCCGCGAAGACATGCGCAAGGAAAGCCTGCCAGTGAACGATCCGGAAATCCCGGATGCGCCGGGCGAGGGCTGGTCGCTCAATCTCGACCGCCGCCGCCCCCAGGACGATCGTCAGCTGAGCGAGGACGAGCGGCTGGTCATCGCCATGTCAAGGCGGTGTTGTTGATGCACGAATGGACGGCAACAATTTCAATCGAAAAAAATGAGAAACTCAGGGGGAGATCACAATGAGCAAGAGTGCGGCATCACGCGGCATCTTGAATAATCGCATCCTTATCGCCGCCGTTGCAGCGGCTGGCGCGGCGCTGGCGTTAGCTGAGCTGCCGGCGCGGGCGCAATCGGGCGAGCCGATCACGGTCGGCGTCATCACCGAATTGAGCGGGTCTTATTCGTTTTTCGGCTCCGCCTGCCGTCAAGGCATCGAATATGCGCAGAAGAAGATCGCCGCCGAGGGCGGCGTGATCGGTCGGCCGCTCAACTTCAAATTCGTCGACGATCAGACCAATCCGGCCCAGGCGGTGGCTGCGGCGCGCAGCCTCGACGTCCAGGATAACGTGCTGGCGCTGACCGGCCCGACCAGCTCCGACATCGCGCTTGCCGTCTATGGTTATGCCGAACAGAACAAGGTGCCGTTCGTGGTGCCGGTTGCCGCCTTTGCGCAACTGACCAAGCCCGGCACGCATTACACGTTCCGCGTCGAGCCGGATGCCGTCGGCTGGGGCTATGCGGCGGCGAAATTCATCGCTGCGCAAAAGCCCGGCGCCAAGATCGCGCTCGTATACAACGACATCGCGCTCGCGCGCGCCATCATCGCCGGGATCAAATATCAGGCGCCGAAAGAAAATATCAGCATCGTCTCCGACATCCTGTTTCCACAGGGCAGCAACGACGCCACCGTGCAGGCGGCACAGGTCGTCGCCGCAAAGCCGGATTACGTCTATCTCGCGACCGTCGGCGCCTTCGATGTGACGGCCACCAATCAATTGCTCGATCTCGGCATCAAACCCGAGCAGATCATCCACAATATCGGCACCAGCACCACGCTCATCGGTTATGGCGCGCGCAGTATCGGCTCGATCTACGGCTCTTTCTTTGACACCAATCTCGACAATGTGACGCCGGAGGGACGGAAGTTCGCTGACGAATATACCGCGGCCGTCGGACGCATTCCGTCCTATGTCGAGAACTTCTGCTACAACACGCCCTATATCATCAAAGTGGCGCTCGAAAAGGCCGGCAGCGCCGATCGCGAGAAATTCCGCGACGGCATGTCAGCGCTCAATATGGTCGAGCCGACTTCGGGCGTTTCGATCTCCTTCGACAAGAACGGCGCGCGCAAAGAGTATATGTATTACATGCAGCTCACCGGCGTCGCGCCGCCGAAGAGCTATACCGCCAAGAAACTGTTCTACATCGAATGGGCGCCGGAAACGCTGCCGGTCTATGATCTCGTCAAATAGGGCCGCGCCCGCCGCAGAGCGGAGACCGCGATGATGAGTAGCGCCGCGCTCCTGGTCGCGATCTCGGTGATCACCACGGGTCTGGTGCTCGGCGTCATCTTTTCGCTGGTCGCCGCCGGCGTCACCATCGTCTATGGCAGCATCTGGCTGCCGAATGCTTCGAACGGCCAGTTCTTTCTCACCGCGGCGTTGATCTGCTGGAGCTTTACCACCTGGCTGACCATGCCGGTTTGGGCCGCCGCTTTGCTCACATTATTGGTCAGTCTGCCGATCAGCTATTTCCTCGAAGCGACCCTGATCCGGCGCTTCTACGACGTGCCTGACCGCAACATTGCTTACTTCGTGGTCACGCTCGGTGTCACGCAGATCCTGTCGGGCATTTTCTCCGTCACCTACGGCCGCTGGAGCGATCAGTTTAATCTGCCGCCGATCGTCGGCGGCATCACCTTCATCGGTCCGTTTCCGATGACCAATAACCGCATCTTCGTCCTTGTCGCTGCGAGCGTTCTATTGGTGCTGCTGTTCATCATGCTGCGATTTCATCCTTACGGCCGTGCGCTGCGGGCGGTGTTTCAGAATCGCGAGGCCGCGGCGTTACGCGGCGTCAATGTCCGCGCGATCTACCGGTTGTCTTTCGTGCTCGGCATGTTGTCGATCTTTTCCGGCGGCATCCTCTACGGCCTGGCCTATAGTTTCGACCTGACAGTGGCCTGGACCATGGCGGTGACGGCCTTCGCCATCATGATCGTCGGCGGGCCTGGCTCGGTGCTCGGCGCCGTAGTGGTCGGCATGGTGTTCGGTTTCACCCAGGCCGGCGTCAGTATCTTTGCCAATCCGACGGTCGCGACATTCTCCTATCTCGCCGCCATGCTGGCGATTTTGCTGATCAAACCCTCCGGGCTGTTTGCGCGATGAGGCGATTGCTCGACACCGCGTTCAAGCCGCAGCTCGTGCTCTTGCTTGCAGCCGGCCTGCTCTTGACCATCGTGCTGCGCGAGAACCGCTTCTTCGCCTTTGTCAGCGGCATCACCATGATCAGCATCATGTGGGCCGCCGGCATGAATCTGCTCACGGGCTTTACCGGCCTGGTGTCTCTCGCTTATGCCGGAATCGCCGGCATCAGCGCCTATGTGACGGTCGGGCTGATGATGCGGCTCGGCTGGTCGTTCTGGTTGGCGATGCCGCTCGCCGCTGTGAGCGCGGCTGCGGTCGGCGTGCTGCTCGGCTTGCCGTCGCTGCGGCTTAAGGGCTTCTACTTCGCACTGTCCTCGCTCGTCATTCAGACGGTGCTGAGCCTCGGCTTCGTCTATTTCGTCAATCTGACCAATGGCGACACCGGCATCAGCCAGATTCCGCCGCCGGATATTCCGTTCACCGCCGCGACCCTGCGCGGCGCGAGTTTCGATGTGCTTCTGACAATCGCGGCCTGGCTCAGCCTGGTCGCCGTCTGGGCCATCGTGCAGTCCCCGTTCGGCCGCCGCCTGATCGCAATCCGCGAAGACGAGGTTCTGGCCGAGGCCATCGGCATCGATGTGGTGCGCAACAAGATGCTGGTGTTTTTCGTCGGCTCTCTGTTCGCCGGCGTCGGCGGCGCGCTTTACGCCACCTATGTCGGCTTTGCCTCGCCGCGGAGTTTCGATCTGCTGTCGAGCTTGAGCATCTGGCTGATGGTCACCTTCGGCGGCCGCGGCACTTTGATGGGTCCGGTGGTCGGCGCGCTCATCCTCGCCCCGGTGCCGTTCATGCTGCAGCAATACGATACGCTGAAAGACGTGATCTATGGCGCGCTGATCATCGCCGTGATCGTGCTGATGCCGGGCGGCATTTACGGCGCGCTGACGAGCGGCGCTCGGTCATGGCCCGTGCTGCGCCGCTTGCTTGCGAGTCATCCCGAAGAACTGCCCCAATGACCGACCTGTTCGTCGCGCATAACCTTTGCAAGCGGTTCGGCGGCGTTCACGCCTTGCACAATGTCGAGGTGACGCAGCGTTCCGGCGAAACGCTCGGCATGATCGGGCCGAACGGTTCCGGCAAGACGTCGTTCGTCAATGCCGTGACCGGCGAACTCGCGCTCGACAGCGGCAAAGTCGATTTCGAGGGCACAGACATCACCGGCGCGCGTCCGCACAAAGTGGCCGATGCCGGGCTCGCCCGCACTTTTCAAGCGGTGCGGCTTTTTGCGCGACTCTCCGTGCGCGACAATCTCGAGACCGCGATGCTGGCGCTCGAAGATCCCGCCCATACGCTCGAAGCCGCCGAACTGGTCGAGCTGCTGCAATGGCTCAAGCTCGACAGCCGGCTCGATGCGACGGCCGGTAGCCTCACGCTGTTCGAGCAGCGCCGGCTCGAGCTCGCGATGCGGTTGATGATGCGGCCGCGGCTGATCATGCTCGATGAGCCGGTCGGCGGGCTCGCGCCGGGCGAAACCCGCGCCATGATGCAGATCCTGCAGGAGCTCAAATCGCGCTGCGCGATCTTCGTCATCGAGCACACAATGCGGGTGATCCGCGAACTGGCTGATCGCGTCGTCGTTCTCATCACCGGCGAAAAGGTCGCCGACGGCCCCCCCGCCGAAATCCTCAAGGACAAGCGCATCATCGAGCAATATCTGGGGACCGCCCATGCTTGAGACCGAGGCGCTGGTCATCAAATACGGGCCGTTCCTCGCACTCGACGGCGTCGATATCAGCGTCGGCGACGGTGAGATCGTCGGCGTCATCGGCGCCAATGGCGCCGGCAAAAGCTCGCTGGTTCGCGCCATTGCCGGGCTTGTGCCGGCGGCGTCGGGCCGCATCGTGTTTGAGGGCAGGGCGCTCGATGCCGAGCCGCCGCATCAGCGCAACCGCATGGGCATCGCGCTCGTGCCCGAAGGCCGCGGCCTGTTCGCGCGCATGTCGGTCGAGGAGAATTTGATGATGGGCGGTTATCCGCTGCCGACGCGCCATCGCATGGCCGACAATATGCAGCGCTGCTTCGATCTGTTTCCGGTGCTGCGCGAGCGCCGGCATCAACTCGCCGGTACGCTGTCGGGCGGGCAGCAACAGATGCTGGCGGTCGGCATGGGCCTGATGTCTGAACCCAAGTTGCTCATACTCGACGAGCCATCGCTGGGCTTGGCCCCGATCGTCATCGGCGAGATCGGCGAACGCCTCAAGCAACTCAAATCGCTGGGCATGACCATCCTGCTCGCCGAGCAGAATGCGACGCTCACCGGCAACATCACCGACCGCATCTACGTGCTGCAGACCGGCCGCGTGCGCTACCACGACAAGCCGGACGTGCTGTTCAAAATGCCGGAAGTGGCGGAGAGCTTTCTCAGTATCTGAGGTGGCCATACCGCGGCGGCGGACCCCAATCGCCAAAAACAAAGCCGTCCCAGCCGGTTGGTGCGGTGCACTTGGCTATGCAAGTCGCGCGAGACTCGGGCATTTGCCAACCATGATTAGCTGGATTATATTGGATCCAATGATATCCACAGATTCCCAAGGAGATTGCGCGATGGCGCTGGAGTTGGAACTGTTCGAACCGACTGTCGCCGACCGTCCGGCGACCTTCACGGGCGCGCGGCGCCTGAACGATGTTCGCGGCAAGCGCTTGGGCTTCGTCGACAACAGCAAGTGCAATGCCGATCTCTTCATCAAGCGCCTGTGCCATCAGTTCGGCGATCGTTATGCCGTCGTGCCCGGTCCGATCGTGCGCAAGCTGGCGCCGAAGGATCGTCTGAGCGAGGCGGATCTGTCGCGGCTTGCCCAATGCGACGCGGTGGTTCTGTGTTTCGGCGATTGCGGCACCTCGACTTCGATCAATGTCGCCGACGCCGTCGAGATCGAGCGGCGCGGCATTCCGACCGCCGCTGTGTTCAGCACGGCTTTTGCCGATGCCGCGCGCAAACAGGCCGCCGGCCGCGGCTTGGCGGAACTGCCGCTTGTGAAAATCCCGCATCCGATGCATACCGCGCTGCAGAGCGCAGTCACCGAGCGTGCCGATGCCGCGCTCGAAGCGGTGGTCGAGCGCCTGACCCGCGACGCGAAAAGTTCGGCCGCGGTCGAAGCACCGGACCGGTTCGACGGCGCCAATGATAATGACGACCAGGAAATGCTGTTCGCCCGCGGCTGGACCGACGGGCTTCCGGTCGTGTTCCCGACCGTCAACAAAGTCGCCGCCATGATCGAGGCCTCGGGCCGCGACGCCAAGGAGCAGATCGGACCGATTCCCCCGTGCTGGCGCGACGCCACCATCGAAAAGATCGCCATCAACGCGGTGATGGCCGGATGCAAGCCGGATTATTTCCCGGTCGTGCTCGCGGCGATCGATGCGCTGCTCGACAGCGACTGCCAGCTCTACGGCATTCAGACTGCGACCAACACCACCGCGCCGCTTCTCATCGTCAACGGCCCGATCGTCGACAAACTCGACATCAATGCCCGCGGCAATGTGTTCGGCCAGGGCGCGCGCGCCAATGCCACGATCGGCCGCGCCGTACAGCTCGTGCTGCGCAATATCGGCGGCGACATTGCCGGTGAAACCGACATGGCGACCCATGGCCAAGCCGGCAAGTTCAGTTCCTGCATCGCCGAGGCCGAGGCCGACAGTCCGTGGTCGCCGCTGCATGTCGAGGCGGGCTTCGCCGCGGACGACAACACCGTCACCGTGATCGGCGCCTCGGGGCCGCACAATATCTTCACCTACGGCTGCAAGACCGGCCAGGACATTCTCGAACACTTCATCGGCGCGGCCACAGCGCTCGGCCACAACAACATCATCTTTCCGACCGGGCCGCTGTTTGTCGTCAGCCCGGAACATGCCGGCACTTTGGCGCGCGACGGCATCGGCAAAAAGGAAATTCGCAATGCCGTGTTCGAGCGCGCCCGCATCCCGTTGTCGCGCTTCGCCAAGCGCAGCGTCGAAGGCTTGCGCCACCGCCGCTCGCGCTGGTTCGCCGAAGTCGGCGATCCCGATCATATCGGCGTTGCCGACCGGCCCGAGGACATCAGCGTCGTCGTTGCCGGCGGTGCCGGCATCCATTCGTTGTTCGTGCCGACGGCGTTCAGTTATCGGCCGGTGACGCGGCGCATCGCGCGCACGAGCTAATCAGGAAGCACAATAAAGCGCGTCCCCTGGACCCGTCCGAGGATGCGACAAGTGGTGGTTTCGCGCGGCCAATCACGATACGCTTCGGCCGGTCGCTTGAAGCGAGCACCGTTGAGCGCAGTCGCGTGAAGAGCGGGGGGCGCAGGCGACGCAGGGGGAGTTGATGTCGGATACCCAGCACGCCGTCGCGTCCGGCGCCGCGTCATCCGGAGCCAGATCGGCCGGAACACAAAAAACGTCGATAAAATTCTGGGGCCTTCTGGTCGGCATCGCGGCGCTAGCCGCCATCATCGCCATGCCGCAACCGGCGGGGCTCTCGGTCGCCGGGCAACACATGCTGGGCATATTTGCCTTCGCGGTCATTATTTGGATGACCGAAGCCGTGGAATATGCCGCGAGTTCGATCATGCTGATGGCCTTGATGGCCTTTCTGCTCGGGTTCGCGCCCGATCCGGCGCATCCGGAACGGGCGCTGGGCACCGGTGCCGCGCTGTCCGTGACGCTCGACGGGTTCACCAATCCCGCCGTCGCGCTGATCGCGGCATCGCTGGTAATCGCCGCGGCCATGGCGATCACCGGGCTCGACCGTCGCCTCGCCTTCAAGGTGATTTCGCTGCTCGGCACTAGCCGCAGCCGCCTGCTCATCGGCACCATTGTCGTCATGGCGGTGCTCGCCTTTTTCATTCCGACCGCTTCCGCACGTGTCGCCTGCTTGACGCCGATTATCCTCGGCCTGATCTCGGCCTTCGGCATCGACAAGAAAAGCCGCGTCGCCGGCATGCTGATGATGTCGATCTGCTATCTGTCGCTGATCTGGGCGATGGGGATTGCGACCGGCGCGGCGCAGAATGTCTATGTCAATGCGCTGATGGAGCGCGCCATTCACACGCGGATTTCGTGGGCGGATTGGTTGATCGTCGGCGCGCCGTTCTCGCTGGCGCTGAGCGTCGCGCTGTATTTTTTGCTCATGAAAATGATGGCACCCAGGCCAGGTGAAGTTTTGACAGGCGAAGCCGGCGGGACCACGGCGGGGAACGACAATATTCCACCCAGTCCGGAGCAGCTCGGTCCGATGACGCCGGACGAGATCAAGCTTCTGATCTTTTCGGTCGTATTGCTCGGATTTTGGGCGACGGAAAAGAAATTGCACGATTTCGATTCGTCGACGGTCGCGGTCGCGGCCGTGGCGCTGATGTTCGTGCCGGGAATCGGCATGTTGAAATGGGCGCAAGTGCAGGCGCGCGTGCCGTGGGGCATCCTCATTCAGCTCGGCGTCGGCGTCGGCCTCGGTACCGCGCTGTTGAAAACCGGCGCCGCGGCGTGGCTCGCCTCTTATGTCGTCACGGTCTTCGACGTGCAGCATTTGTCGGTGTTCGCGATCCTCGCCGTGCTGTGGCTGTTCCTGATCGTGGTCCATCTGGGCTTTGCGAGTGGCGCGGCGATGGCGACCACCATGATCCCGGTGATGATCAGCATGCTGCAGGAGACGCAATTGCCAGTCCAGAAGATCGCCGGCATCACCATGCTGTTGTCCTTCGTGACCAGCGTCGGCTGGATCCTTCCGATCAACGGCCCGCAAAACATGCTGGCCTACGGGACCGGAACGTTCGAGGCGCGCGACTTCATTCGCGTCGGCCTTGTGCTCACCGTGATCGCCTATGTGATGCTGCTTGCCTTCGCCGCTACGTATTGGCGCTGGCTCGGCTACACTTAGGCGTAAATAAAGGTCGAAAATGCCATTGCGTGCACCATTGCAAGACTCCGGCGCAGTCACCACGGCCGATGCAGTCTATCAGGCGCTGCGGCAGGGTATCCTGCAGGGCGATCTTGCGCCGGGTGAGCGGCTGCGCAGCGACGGGCTGGCGAACGATCTCCGTGTCAGCCGTACCCCGGTGCGCGAAGCTTTGCGCAAGCTCGAGGCCGAGGGGCTGGTCGAGCGGTCCGGTTCGGGCCTGATCGTGCGCGAATTCAGCGAGAAGGATCTCACCGAACTGTTCTATGTGCGCGAGGCGCTCGAAGGCATGGCGGCGCGCTTGGCGGCGGAGAACGCCACGCCGGGCGAGATCGCCGAAATCCGTGAAATGCTCGACGACATGGAGGTCGTGCGGCGGCGCGGCGATATCGCGGCGCTGCGGCCACTGACCGCAGAGTTTCACCGACTGATCTGCCGCGCCGCGCATAACGAGCGCCTGTTGCAGTCGCTAAAAAGCCTGCTCGACCACGTCCGGCAGATGCGGACCTCCACGCTTTATGTCGCGGGCCGACCGGCCGAGGCGCTGAAGGAGCATCGCGACCTCCTTCAGGCCATCGTGGCGCGCGATCCCGATCGCGCCGAGGAGCTTGCGCGCGCGCATCGGCGCAAGACACTCGAGCTGCGCAAGGACATGTTGCGCGCCCAGTTGCGCGAAAGCCGTGGCAATGGCAGCAGTGTCCGCGACGGCGGGCAGTGGGACTGACCGGCGCCGCATAGCGCGCAGTGGGAGGCCCGAAAGCTGCAGAGATTTTGATCGCAAGAGATTCACAAGAGATTCAAATGGCTGGTGAAACAAAGCGGCTCGCGGAGTTCGCGACCGCATTGCGTTACGAAGATATCCCCGAACCGGTGATCGCCATCACCAAAGCGTGCCTGATCGATGCCGTTGCGGTGGCGCTGTTCGGCTCCGGTCTGCCTTGGGGCAAGAGCGTTGCGGACTTCGCGTTTCACGTCGGCGAAAGTGCAGGTGGATATTCCAACGGCAAAGGCGCGAGCACCGTGCTGAGCCCGGCGCTGCGTCGCGTCAGTGCGCCGGCTGCCGCTTTGGCCAACGGCACCTTCGCCCATTCGTTCGAATTCGACAATCTGCGGCAGCCGAGCGTAGGTGTGCATCCCGGTTCGACCGCTTCGCTCGCCGCGCTCGCTGTCGCCGAAGAGTTCGACGTGTCCGGGCGCGACCTGATCACGGCTCTGGTCGCCGGCAATGAATGCATGCTGCGTACCGGGCTTGCTGCCAAGAGCACCAGCGAGCATTTCGGCTTCCACGCGCCGGGCCTGACCGGCGTATTCGGCTCGGCGATCGCGGCGAGCCGGATCATGGGCAATGACGCGCATAAGACCACGATGGCGATCGGCATCGGCGGTTCGTTCGGCTCAGGCCTGCTCGCCTTCGCCAAAGCCGGCAATGGCGGCATGGTGAAGCGGCTGCATATGGGGCGGGCGGCCGAAGGCGGTGTCACCGCGGCCTATCTCGCCGCGCGCGGCTTCGAGGGGCCCGACGTCGTGCTCGAAGGCAAATTCGGCTATCTCGACGTTTACGCCGAGGGCGGCGATCCGGCGCTCCTGGTCGAAGGGCTCGGCGTGCGCTGGGACAGCCTGAACATCTGGTTCAAGATGTTTCCCTGCCATGTCACGGCGCAGGCGCCGGTGCGCGCTATTCAGGAATTGCAGCGCCGGCATAAATTCACCGCCGATGACGTCGCCCGGATCGTGCTTGCGGCCTCCGACAAGGTGCTGTCGCATCACGCCGATCGCGCGCCGGCCGATGTCGGCACCGCGCAATACAGCGTGCCGTTCAGCGTCGCGCTCGCTCTGTTTCGCGACCCCGCCGATCCGCAGGCTTTCCTAGACGGTCCGAACCAGAACCCGAAAATTCTCGAGATCTGCCGCGCCATCGAACTGCGCCCCTATGCAACCGCGATCGCCGCGGGCCTCAACAGCACCTGCCGGCTCGACGTGACGCTCAAGGACGGCCGTGTTTTATCTGTCGACAAGGCCGACGGCGACGAGCGCGACCCGTCGGCTACCGTCGAGCCCTTGGTCGAAAAGAAGTTTTTCAATCTGACCAGCGCGCTGCCAAGGGGGCGCCCGGCCGAATTGCTGGCGCGGCTGAAGACCATCGAGGACCGCGCCATCGCGTCGCTTTTCCATTTCTAGGCTGTGCGGCGGAATACTGGTATTCTGCTGTGGTTTAACCGGCTGCGATGGCGTTTCCGGCTTTAATTCCTGCAACGATAAGGAAAAGATCAGTACTAACACTCATGAGGAAAAATCCGGGGCGACGCGCGACCGCTGACATCGATACGGGGAGCTTGGCCGCCGCCGAGCGTGAAAGCCGCTAAAGATGGCCGAAGAAACCGCATCCTTCGCGAACGCGCTGTCAGGCGAGATTTTTGTCGTCGATGACGACGCGGCCATCCGCGATCTGTTGGCGATGCTGCTGTCGCGGCGCGGCTACAAGGTCGCGGGCTTTGCCGATGGCCCAAGCCTGATCGCGGCGATGCGGACGCAAAGCCCAGCTTGCATCCTGCTCGACGTGCACATCCCGGGCAAATCGGGGCTCGATATCCTCAAAGAGCTGAGCGCACGCAACCATCCGGCCCCGGTCATCATCATTTCCGGCAAGGGCGACATCGCCATGGCGGCGACGCCATCAAAAGCGGCGCGCTCGCCCGCGAGCACCACGGAGGCGAGACCGACCAGCGTCGTTTCGCCCTGGGCATCGGTGAGGAGCGAGCATTTCACCGCGTCGGATTGCAGCGCCGCGGCAAAGGAGGGGAAGTCGTCCTGCCAGCGTTCCGATTTGCCGAGGTCGGCGGCGAAGAGCCGGCCGGGGTCGGGATGAACCAGATAATTGCCGCGGCTGTCGACGACATAGATATGCGCGCCAGGCTGCGGACTTGCCGCAAGCTCATGCAGGATCGGCTGCATGTCGACATTGATGACCGCCATGCCGAACGGCTGATGATCGGGCGTCTCGATGATGGCCGCGATGCGCAGCACCGGAATGCGCACGGCACGCCGGCGCCCCATACTGAGTTGAACCGGCGAGACATAAATCTCTCCCAGCGGCGTCGTCTGCGCCGCTTTGAAAAAGTCGATTGCGCTCGCGTCCTCCAACTGGCCGTCGGGGACGACACGTATCGCGCCGTTCTCGCCGAGACAGTCGACCCGGACCAGTTCGCGCCCGTCGGCGAAATCGATCAAGCGGAAGATATTGTAGGCCGGCTTGGCGGCAAGCTCGGCGGCGAAACGCCGGGCCAGGCGTTCCCGCCACGCCGCCTCGGTGATCCCACCTTCCGGATCGGTGCCGCCGGCAAGATGCGCGCGCACGATGCCGGCAATGGCCGCGGCTTCGCGAAATCCGGCGGCGTCTTCGCGCGCGCCGCGGACCGCCGCGGGCAAGCGTCGCCGCCAGCACCCGCACATGAACCTCGACGCGCTCAGCGGCGCGGGGCAGCATCGCCGATCTGATATTGCGGTAAGACAGCAAGCCAACCGACAGCGCGGTCAATAGGACCAGCGCCACCATTGCCAACGCCATGCGGGTGGAAAGTTTCATGGCCGATCTATTGACGGTTCAATCGACGGTTCGAATAGCCGTTCAATAGGGCGCCGAAGCCCCGTCCTGATTGTTCAGCTTAACAGCAAAACATGCAAATGCTGGCTGATTCTCAGGTTATTTGCAGCTCAGTGAGCAAGGCGATTTGCCGACATAAATCCGCCGAGCCGGTGCTGACGGACACCGCACTTTGATGTCCGGCGCCGTTACTGCCGCCGCGCGATCTCCATCCGCGCAATCTCCATGCGCGCTTGGGCGAGCGTCTCGTCCGGCGCGCCCGAGGCGTCGATGATCTCCCAGATGACATCGCCGATGGCGAAATCTTCCTGGCGCTGCGCCACGGCGGCATCGGCGTCGGATGCGTCGGGGTCGCGCCCGCCGACGCGGGCGAGGCGGCTCGGCAGGTCGGCGACCAGGAACAGGCCGTGGAAATCGGCGCCGGCCGCGG
>JBAUCK010000145.1:0-17835 GCA_049677525.1 Xanthobacteraceae bacterium | reverse complement strand
GCTTTCGCGGTGCAGGCCGCGAGCAAGAAGCCCAGATCGGTGCCGGTCGAGACATAGCGCGCGCCCATCTTCACAAATTCCGCGGTAAGCTGCGGACGCGAGGAGAGTCCGCCGACGCCGACATGCTTGCTGTGACGGCGGCAGACTTCGATGGTTTTGGCGTAAGCGTCGCGCAGGCGCGGATGCTCGTATTGGCCGGCGAGACCCCAGTCGGCGAGCATGTCGTTACTGCCGATCAGAACCATGTCGACGCCGTCGACACTGACGATCTCGTCGGCCTTGGTGAGGGCTTCCTCGCTCTCGAATTGCACAACCAGCATCGTCGCCGCATTCATTGCCGCATCGGCTTGCGCAACCGGAAACGAACGATAATGCAGATGGGGCAGGTGACCCGCGGCCGAGCGCTCGCCGAGCGGCGGAAACTTTGCCGCCGTCACATAGGCGCGGGCCTCAGCCGCCGAGCGCACATGCGGAGCGATGACGCCGAGTGCGCCGGCATCGAGCACACGCGAGACCTCGGCGACACTCGGCACGCGCACCAGCGGCGTGATGCCGGCCGCAAGCGCGGCGGTGCAGATCTGGCCGGTGGCTTCGAGCGAGACGCTTGTATGCTCGAGATCCACGTAGAGACTATCGAATCCTGCCGTGGCGGCGATGCGGGCGATCTCCGGCCCGCGCACCAGCCGCACGATCATCGAGGCGACGACCTCGCCGCGCTTGAGCTTTTCCTTGGCGTGGTTGCGCAAGATATCTTCGATTTTGCCCGGCATTTTTCCCCGCCCGCTTTTCCTGCCCGTTCTGAAGCTCTTAAAGTGACATCTTAACCCGCTTCTCAGGTAGGGTCTTAGCCGGCGCCTCGCGTAAAATCTCACGCGAGTGGGCTCCTGACAGCAAGAGCGCCGGCGGCTATGCTTGTCAGGGTACGGGAGGAACGGCCGTGAATTACGCTACAGACTTCAAGTCGGTCCGCAGCGACGTGTCCGAGCAGGAATGGCAGGCGCGGCTCGATCTCGCCGCCTGTTACCGGCTGGTCGATGCCTATGGCATGACCGACCTGATCTATAACCACATCACCGCGCGCATTCCCGGCACCGACCATCTGCTGATCAATCTCTACGGCCTGCTTTACAAGGAGATCACGGCCTCGAGCCTGGTCAAGATCGACGTCGAGGGCAGTGTCATCGCCAAGCCCGATACCGATTACGGCATCAATGTCTCGGGCTATGTCATCCACGGCGCCATTCACAAAGCGCGCCCGGACGTGGCCTGCGTGCTGCACACCCACACCCGCGCCGGCATGGCGGTGTCGGCGATGAAATGCGGGCTTCTGCCGATGTCCCAGACCGCCATCCGCTTCGTCGATCATATCGGCTATCACGACTATGAGGGGCCGGCGATCGACCTCGACGAGCGCGAACGGCTGGTGCACGACCTCGGCCGGCATGACGCGATGATCATGCGCAATCACGGGCTGCTCACCTGCGGCGCCACCATCCAGCAGGCTTTCAACACCATGTATCAGCTCGAACTGTCGTGCCGCTCGCAGGTCGATGCGCTGGCTGCAAGTTCTGCGGGCGGCACCGAGCTCACCATGCCCGGCGAAAACGTGCTGGCGCACACCGCACATCTCTATCAGCCGGGCGCGCGGCGGCCCTACGGTGTGCTCGAATGGCCGGCGATGCTGCGGCTCCTGACAGCCGAGCAGAAGAATTCCGGCTATCCGCCGTATTGGAATTGAGTTTTCCGCTTTCGATGCCGCAGCTCTCAGCGATCATCATCACCCGCAATGAGGCGGCGAATATCGGCGCCTGCCTCGACACGCTGGCCTTTTGCGACGAGCGTATCGTGGTCGATTGCGGGTCGAGCGACGGCACCGTCAACATCGCCCGCGGCAAGGGCGCGCGTGTCGAGCATCACGACTTTTCCGGCTTCGGCCCGCAGAAGAATTATGCGCTGTCGCTTGCGACCGGCGACTGGGTGCTGTCGATCGACGCCGACGAGCGGGTGACGCCCGAACTCGCCGGAGCCATCAAGGCTGCCATCAAGGCGGCCATGGCGGATGCGCGCGCCCAAGGGGGCGTAGACGCTTTCGAGCTGCCGCGCATTTCAAGTTTCTGCGGCCGGCCGATGCATCATTCGGGCTGGTTTCCCGATTACGTGTTGCGGCTGTTCCGGCGCGGCAAAGGCCGTTTCGACGATGCCTTGGTGCATGAGCGCGTGATCTGCGACGGCACTGTCAAAAGGCTCGATAAGCCTTTGATCCATCATCCGGTCTTAAGGCTCGAAGACGCGCTGTCGCGGATGGACCGCTATTCGACGGCAAGTGCGCAAACGCTCGTCGCCTCCGGCCGCCGCGTGTCGTTCGTCACCGGCATCGCGCACGGAGGTTTTGCATTCTTCAAAAGCTACGTGCTCCGCCTCGGCGTTCTCGACGGCGCCGAGGGTTTTCTGCTCGCGGTCGCCAATGCCGAGGGCAGCTATTACCGTTACATGAAAGCGTGGCTGGCGCAGCGGGCCGGGGCGTCTAGCCGCGAGTGAACCGGGCCGCAGACTCAAACACCGACGAGGCAAAGTGCCATGAAACTTCCCCGACGAAAGTTTCTCCGTGCCGCCGCAGGTGCCGTCGCCCTGCCGGCTTTGTCGCGTATCGCCTCGGCGTCTGATTATCCGACTCGGCCGGTGCGCATCATTGTCGGCTTTGCCGCCGGCGGCGCTCCCGACATCCTCGCGCGTCTTTTTGGACAGTGGCTTTCCGAGCGGCTCGGCCAGTCCTTCGTGATTGAGAACCGCACCGGCGCCGGCGGCAATATTGCGACCGCAGCGGTCGTGCAGGCGCCCACCGACGGCTACACGCTGCTCCTTGCTTCCGTGGGCAACACCGTCAATGCGACGCTGTACGGCAGCCTGAATTATGATTTCCTGCGCGATATCGCGCCGGTCGCCGGCATCAGCCGGGAACCGCTCGCCATGGAGGTCAATCCGTCGCTCCCGGCCAAAACGGTGCCCGAATTCATCGCCTACGCGAAGGCCAATCCCGGCAAGATCAACTATGGATCTGCCGGCATCGGCAGTTCACTCCATATGGCCGGCGAACTGTTCAAGCTAAAGGCCGGCGTCAACCTCGTGCACGTGCCCTATCGCGGCTCGCCGCCGGCGCTGACCGACCTGCTTGGCGGCCAGCTGCAGCTGATGTTCAGCCCACTGCCGTCGTCGATTGAATATCTCAAAGCCGGAAAGTTGCGCGCGCTGGCAGTCACCACAGCGACGCGATCACAAATTCTGCCGGACATCCCGATCATTGCCGACTTCGTGCCCGGCTACGAAGCAAGCGCGTGGTACGGCATCGGAGCGCCGGCGCATACGCCGGTCGAGATCGTCAACAGACTTAACGCCGAGATCAATGCGGGCCTCGCCGATGCCAAGCTCAAATCGCAGCTCATAGAACTTGGTTCTGTCCCATTCGTCCTGTCGCCGTCGGACTTTGGCAAGCACCTTGCTGCCGAAACCGAAAAATGGGCGACGGTGATTCGCGCGGCGAATATCAAGGCGGATTGAGCTGGCCGCTAGCAGACCTGCTCGGTGCCGGTGGCGGGGGCGCCAAAGCTCAGGCCCGAGTCTTACTGCGGCGGCGGAACGAGCTCATAGCCAGCGGTGCGCATGCACTCCGAAAACAGCAAATAGAATTTGAATTCAGGCGAGCCCGCGCCGACGGGAGCCAAGGTTCCTTTGTTTTCACATTTCGTCTTGTCTTGTTCGAGTTCTTCATCGCTGACCGGTTCGGGATGATGCTTCCACGTGATGGACGGCGTCTCGGACGGGGCCGGCGCCGGATCGGACGTCGACGGCTTGGCCGGCTGTTGGTCGGAGTGGTCCGCATGGTCCGGACGCAAGTACCAGCATTTGCGGTGATGCGCCCGATCGGTGTGATAGCGCCACTGGCTGCCGTCGGGCGCGTCAGAATTCGGTTCAGCATGGCAATCAGACGCGCGGGCCGCATTGGTCGGAGCGCTCATGCTCGTCGCCGACACGAACAGCGCAGCAAAAATCGCGGTCATCCCGATCGGACTCGAAATTCGTTCCGGCACGATCACCTCCGCGAGGCTAGACGATGCAAAAACATAACTTCGGTAGAAGTTCGGCGAACCCGGCGTTTAATTACGATGAGTTTGCGGTGCAGGAACCGTCTCGCCGTGCGCGGTTTCCATGCGACTCTCTAGCATAAGGCCGCAGCATAAGGCCGCGACCGATCCGAGCGCAATCGTATTGGTGCCGCACCCCGCCCATAGGAAGCGATATTATCTCACTTCAATGTTTCGTCAGTTCGCGCTGGAACGGAATCGAAAGCACGTCTCCTGAGATGCGCACATCCCAGACTTCTGCCTGATCATGCGCCATGTGCTCCTTGAACAATCGCGGCAGCTCGTCCAGTTGCGTCACGGTCTGCCCGCGCAGGCCAAAGCCGCGCGCGATGGCGGCAAAGTCGGTGTCGCCGAATTGCACCTGCCGGGGCGAAAAGCCGTCGGCGCGCAGCTTGTGCACTTCCGAACTATAGGCCCCGTCATTGAGCGCAATGATCCGCATCGGCAGGCCGTGGCGGCGGATCGTCTCCAGTTCCTGAATGTGCATCAACAGGCTGCCGTCGCCGTCGAGCAGCACGAGGCGGCGATCTTTGCGCGCCACCGCAATACCGATGGCGTGTTGCGGCGTCCGACCTGTCTGCATCCGGCGCTGGCGCACTTTTGCGAACGAAGCCAATCTTCGTGAACAGCCATATGCCGGCGACGAGGCCAACGAGACCGCCGATCGGCCCGATATTGAAGAAGGCCCATGGCGAGCCGCCATCTCGGTCTGGGCCCGCGAGGCTGATCACCAGAAAGGCAAGCCCGAACCAGCCGGCGAGCGCACCGAGAAGACCAGACAGGATGCCATGAAGCGCATGAACGGGAGGTGCGTGGCTACGCTTGAGTCGGGACCAGCGCCGCCTCGCTTGGAGTTCAAGCTAACAGGTGCCGGCAATAACAGCTAGCGTGCGGCCGACATTGAACAGCTCCGAGTTCGCGACGTGACGACCAGCGCGTGAGGATCTGTCGGCGCGGCGAGGCAAATTGAGGAGAGGAGGAGTGGGTCAAACCGTTGCTGCGTCGCGCAGCGGCGCCCGGCTCAAGTCGTTGCCAGCGGCGATGGCCTTCTGCAGGAGGCGCACCAGCTCCTTGGCTTCTTTTTCATTCAGGCCGCGCACCATGGTCCGCTGCGCCGCCTCGACCGCCGGCGTGATGCCGCGCAAGACTCGCCGTCCCGCTTCGGTGATCTTCAATTCGCGCGCGCGCCTGTCCCGGCTGCTTTCGTGGCGCGCCATGAGTCCCTTCTGCACCAGCCGGTCGACGACCCCGGTGATGGTGGTGCGGTCGAAGGCAATCAATCCGGCAAGGGTCACCTGATCGAGCCCGGGATTGGCGCTGACGGCCGCAAGCGCCACGTACTGAACGGGCGTGAGGTCGTAGCCTACTTCCTCAACTTCGGCCAGGAACACCGCCACCGCAATCTGCTGGAAGCGGCGCGCCAGATGTCCGGGCATGTCATGCGCGTCTTTCACGGAACTCTCCGGGGTACGAGGGACTTGACGAGCATACTGATTATCAGCATACTGAGCAATTGTCAGTATACTGATAATCAGTATACTGGCCCAAAATCTCCCAGCCGTCGCGTCTAGCGCCGCGCGCGCCGAATGGAAACGCGCGATGAGCGGCGGTCAAAAAAACGGGGAAGGATCATGCAGTTTCACCTGGATGGATTCGAGCCGGGCGATCCGGAGATCTCCGACCGGTCGGAGCGATATCCGGTCTCGGGTGCGCAAGGTTCTGTTCCCGCGGAGGTCGATGTCCTGATCGTCGGCTGCGGGCCGGCCGGGCTGACGCTCGCGGCGCAATTGTCCCAGTTTCCCGACATCAAGACCTGCATCGTCGAGCAGAAGCCGGGCCGATTGCTGCGCGGCCAGGCCGACGGCATCGCCTGCCGCACGATGGAGATGTTCCATGCCTTTGGCTTCAGCGAACGCGTGCTGAACGAGGCCTGCTGGATCAACCAGACGACGTTTTGGAAACCGGACGACAAGCAACCCGCCCACATCGTCCGCAGCGGCCGGGTGAAGGACGTCGAGGACGGGTTGTCGGAATTCCCGCACGTCGTTCTCAATCAGGCGCGCGTGCATGATTTCTATCTCGACGTCATGCGCCGATCGGCGACGAAACTCGAACCGTATTATGCGCGGCGCCTCGTTGGCGTAGAGTCTGCGGCGGGCGGCGGTGATGGAGCGGCACAGCGGGTGACCGTCACCCTCGAGCGGCTCGACGCCTCGCACGAGGGACAGACCGAGACAGTCAAAGCCCGCTACGTGGTCGGCTGCGACGGCGCGCGCAGCGCGGTCCGCACCTCGATCGGGCGCGAGCTTTTGGGCGATTCCGCCAACCACGCCTGGGGCGTGATGGATGTTCTCGCCGTCACCGATTTCCCCGATATTCGCTGCAAGTCGCTGATCCAGTCCGCCGGTGAAGGCAGCATCATCGTCATCCCCCGGGAAGGCGGCTATCTCGTCCGCCTCTATGTCGAGCTCACCAAGCTCGACGCCGGCGAGCGGGTTGCAAGCCGTAATATCACCCTCGACGAGCTGATCGCGAAGGCGCGGCGGATTCTCAATCCATTCAGGCTCGACGTGAAGGAGGTCCCGTGGTGGTCGGTCTACGAGATCGGCCAGCGGTTGACCGACAAGTTCGATGACGTGGCGGCGAAAGAGATCGCGACGCGGCTGCCGCGCGTGTTCATCGCCGGCGATGCCTGCCACACCCACAGTCCGAAGGCGGGACAAGGCATGAACGTCTCCATGCAGGACGCTTTCAATTTAGGATGGAAGCTCGCAGCCGTGCTGCGCAAGCTGTGTCCGCCATCTGTGCTGCACACTTATTCCGCGGAACGGCGGACCATCGCCAAGGAACTGATCGATTTCGATCGCGAATGGGCTGCGCTGCTCGCCTCGACGCATGACGAAAGTGGCAGGGCCGACCCCGCCAAGACCCAGAGCTATTTCGTGCGGAGCGGGCGCTACACGGCCGGAACTGCGACGCATTACGGTCCGTCGATCCTGACCGGCGAGCGCGACCACCAGCATCTGGCCGAGGGGTTCGGTGTTGGACAGCGTTTTCATTCCGCGCCGGTCATCCGTCTCGCCGACGCCAAGCCGGTTCACCTCGGCCACGTCTTCAGAGCGGATGGCCGCTTTCGGATCTTCGCTTTTGCCGGCGCCGGCAACCCGTCGGCTGCAAACTCCGCCATCCGTCAATTGTGCGACTTTCTTGCGGAGGATCGAGAGTCTCCGGTTGGGAAGTGTACCCGCCGTGGCGAAGATATCGACTCGAGGATCGATGTTCGCGCAGTGTTCCAGCAAGCGCTCGCCATCGAAACCATGCCGGCGCTGCTGCTGCCCCGGAAGGGACGCTTCGGCCTTCTCGACTACGAGAAGATGTTCTGCGCCGATACAGAGAGCGGCAACGATATCTTTGCCATGCGCGGCATCGACCGGGAGGCAGGCTGCATGGTCGTCGTGCGGCCGGATCAATACGTCGCGCAGGTCCTCCCGCTCGACGGATATAAAGAGCTCGCCGCGTATTTTGACGGCTTCATGCTACCGCAATCGGACGAGAACGCGCGTCAACTCGCCGAAATCGCGGCGGCTTGAACGGATTTGCAGATATTATCGCTGCACAATGACAATCGCGCCGACCTTGGCGCGATTGTACAGGTCGACGATGTCATCGTTGGACATACGGATGCAGCCCGAAGACACGCCGCCGCCGAGCTTCCAAGGCTCGTTGGTCCCGTGGATGCGGTAGAGTGTATCACCCAGATAGAGTGCGCGCGCGCCCAACGGATTATCCGAACCGCCTGCCATGTGAGCGGGCAGAGTGGGAAACCGCTGCCGTTCACCGGGCGTGGGCGTCCAGTCCGGCCACTCGCGTTTGGCGGTAATGGTGTTGACGCCCGACCAACCGTAACCCTCCATTCCCACGGCAATGCTGTAGCGAATGGCCTTGCCCCCACCGAGCACGTAATAGAGCCGCCGTTGGCTGGTGCTGACGATGATGGTTCCTCCGGGGCGGGTGGTGGGGTAATCCACGACCTCGCGTCCAATGACGCCATAGACTATGCCGAAGGGCGTCCGAAGCGACCATACTTGGCCTGCTGCCGGTGAATCACCCGGCGCACTATTCGCACCACAGATGCCAACCAACGTGCTGGCGATAATTATGGGAAGCCGGCCAATCGTTCTCACCACGCTTCAACTCCAGGCATGTAGGGTAAAGGCTAAGAGGACCGCCGAGGATCGCAACAAGGATCATAACAGATGACCTTCGTAGCTGCTGTCACCCCTGCGCCACAGTGTCAGAAAACCGGGGACCAGGGACCTGGTGCGGTAAAATCGTGATGTCCGCTCTTCACCCAAGAGCGGACATTAATCGCCACTGCTTGCACGTTGCTCTGAGTCAATAGCGCAAAGGAAATCTGAAGGCTCACTTTGAGCTTGCAGAGCTATGACTACCAACTGGTCGTGACCAACAATCCGCGTGACACAAGTGCCTGCGTCAATTGCCGGATCGCGCTCTCTGTCGTTGCAAAATTCTTGGCCTTTTCCACGTCTTTAAGAAGCGCCTTTAGCGCAGGGTCTCTGTCTCTAATTACCCATCGACACACAAATACCTTAGCATCAAAGAGGCTTGCTATTCGGACAGTTTGGCTGGCGCCGGGCAAGTTGGCATCGAAATAAGCGGTTTGCGAAACTGACATGTGCGTGCTCTCCCAGCGTTCTCTTTGACTTATGAACCGCCGGTCCATTAGTCACAATGTGTCAGTGCGAATGATCCCCACTATTATCGCATGCCATTCGCTGGCGCTGTTCAGTCGAATTGGGCTGTCCGCTCCGCTTTGCCCCTGAAAGTAGGCATCGAGTCTTCGCCAAGCGACGTCTGCTAAGTGCCAATACCGGAAATCAGTCAATGCGGCCTTTAGCTTCGCCCCGGTGACGGCGATTTCGGCCGGCTCGGCAGCGCGGCGATGATCTTTTCCGCGCGCTCGATCACGGTGGCGGCCGCGACATTCTTCATGCAGTCGTGGTTATGGGTGCAGCGGCTTAAGAGCCGCAGATAACACGGTGAGCAGGGCAAGTCGGCGCGAAGCACCGCATTGTCCTGCCGATACGGGCCGGCCCAGATCGGATCGGTCGGGCCGAGAACGGCGACCACCGGCCGGCCGAGCGCCACCGCCAAATGCATCGGCCCGGAATCGTTGCTGACGCAGATCGCGCCGCGGCGGATCAGCGCTGCAAGCTCGGTCAGCGTGGTTTCGCCGGCGAGATTGATCGCGCCCGGCGCAAGCTTTGCCACCTCGGAGCAGACCTCATGATCGCGCGCCGAGCCGATCAGAGCCACGGCGAATTTCTTCTGCAGAAAATGCCGCGCCACTTCGCCAAAACCGTCCGTGCGCCATTGCTTGGTTTCCCAATTGGTGCCCGGCGCCATGACCATGAGTTTCGCGCCCGCGACCTCGTAATAGTCGAGCAGCGCATCGATGCGGTTGGTCGCTTCCGGCGGGATCGGAAACGCGAAATCGGCGCTGTCGGCGTCGAGGCCGATCAGCGCGCCAAAGCGCAGATACCGCTCGACGGGATGAATATCGAGCGTCGGCAATTCGACGTGATGCGTATAAGCGAGGAAGCTGCCTTCCCGCGCGCCCTGCCAGGCATGGCGCCGCGCCTCGTCGGGGATTTTGCGCGGCGACGCATTCCACACCGCCGCGCGCGGCTTGTCGAAGCCGATGCGCACCGGCGCGCCGGAGGCGAAGGCGAACACGCCGCTGCGCAACTGGCCTTGCAGATCGAGCACCAGATCGTATCGCACCGCGCGCAATTGCGCGATCAGCCGCGCCGCGCCGGTATAGGGCGCAAGCCGCCACGGCGCCGTCCACTCCTGGCGCTCGAATTCGATGACGTTGCTGATCGCGGGGTTCTGCGTCAGCAGTTCGGCGATGTCCGGCGTCACCAGCCAGTCGATGCGCGCCTGCGGAAAGCGCCGGCGCAGCTTGTTGAGCAACGGCAACGTGTGCACGACGTCGCCCACGGCCGACAGCTTGATCAGCAGGATTCTTTGAAACTCGCGGCCGGCGAAATCGCCGGTTTGCTGGCCTTGCTGGTCTTCCGGTTGCAAGCTCGATGAGCCTCCCATCAGATGGCGGACTCGCGGCGTCGCTCCTTCTTAGGCGAAGGGCTGTGCCATTGTAAATCAACCGGACGTCTCAAGGCTGTGTGACAATATTGGGCCGCTCTTGTACACAGGGCTACGACATACAGAATAAATAAGGGAGGCGGGCGCAAGAAAAATGGCGGCTCAGCTCGGCAAACCGATCCTGCGCAAGGAAGACCCGGCTTTGCTGTCGGGCTGCGGCCGCTACGCCGACGATCTGCCGGTTCCGGTCGGAACCTTGCAGGCGCACGTGATCCGCTCGCCGCATGCGCATGCCGAGATCGTGCGCATCGATGCGGCGGCGGCGCTGGCGCATAAAGGCGTTTGGGCCATCATCACCGGCGAGGATGTCAGAAAGCTCTCCGATCCGTTCATGGCGGTGGTGAAGTCTCCGATCCAGCAATGGGCGCTCGCGGTCGAGCGGGTGCGCTATGTCGGGGAGCCCGTCGCGCTCGTCGTCGCCGAAAGCCGCTACATCGCCGAAGACGCCGCCGAGCTGGTCGAGATCGAATATGCGCCGCTCGCGGCGGTGATCGATCCGCTCGCGGCCTGCGAGAGCGCTGCGCCGCTCCTCCATCCGCTGGCTAAGACCAACGAAATCCATGTGCGCGAATTCGCCTATGGCGATACCAAAGCCGCCTTCGCCCGCGCAGACCATCGCATCGCCACCACGGTGACCTTTCCGCGGCAATCCTTCACGCCGATCGAATGCTATGTCGTCGTCGCCCAGCACAATGCGGCCAAGGGCAGCTACGACGTGCTGGCGAATTTCCAGGGCCCGTTTTCGATGCATCCGGTGATGGCGCGGGCGCTGCGCGTGACCGGGCCGAAATTGCGGCTGCGCATTCCGCCGGATTCCGGCGGCAGTTTCGGCATCAAGCTTTCGGTGTTTCCTTATGTCGTGCTCATCGCGCTTGCGGCCAAGATCACCGGCCGTCCGGTGAAATGGGTCGAGGACCGCATCGAGCATCTGGTCGCCGCCAGTTCCGGACCTAACCGCGTCACCGCGATCGAAGGCGCTGTTACCAAGGACGGCCGCATTCTCGGGCTGAAACTCGATCAGCTTGAAGACTATGGCGCCTTCCTGCGCGCGCCGATGCCGGGGCCGCTTTACCGCATGCACGGCGCGGTGACCGGCGCCTATGACATCGCCAATGTCGATGTCGTCAATCGCTGCGTGCTCACCAACAAAATGCCGGCAAGCCTCATTCGTGGCTTCGGCGGGCCGCAGCTTTATCTCGCCGTCGAGCGGCTGATGCAGCGCATCGCGGTCGAGCTGAAACTCGATCCGCTCGACGTGATCCGCAAGAATCTCATTTCGGCTGAGAAGTTTCCCTATCGTACCGCCGCCGGCGCGCTCTACGATTCCGGTGACTATGCGCGCGCCGTCGCGGCGACCGTCGGCTCCGGCCGGCTCGACGAACTCAAGCAGCGGCGTGAGGCGGCGCGCGCGGCGGGGCGCAAATACGGCATCGGCTTTGCCGTCGTGGTCGAGCCGGCGATGTCGAATATGGGCTATCTGTCCACGCTGCTCACGCCGGATGTGCGCGAGAAGACCGGGCCGAAGAACGGCGCGGTGTCGATCGCGACGGTAAATATCGATCCGCTTGGCGCCGTCACTGTCACCGCCGACGTCACGGTGCAGGGGCAGAGCCACGAGACGGTGCTGGCGCAGATCGTTGCCGACGAACTCGGACTGTCCACCGACGATGTCGAAGTGGTGCTCGAACTCGACACCGCGAAGGATCAGTGGTCGATCGCCGCCGGCACCTATTCGAGCCGCTTTGCCGGCGGCACCGCGGTTGCCGCCCACATGGCCGCGGGCCAAATGCGGGAAAAGATCAAAGGCATCGCCGCGAAACAGCTTAATGTGCTGCCTGAAGACGTCGAGCTAAGCGACGGCAAAGTCAGGAGCCGCTCCAACCCCGACAATGCGCTCCCGTTCTCGCGCGTCGCCGCCACGTCGAACTGGGCGCCGACGCTGCTGCCCGAAGGCATGGCGCCGGCCTTGAGCGAAACCGGGGTGTGGACGCCGCCCGAGCTCGAAGCGCCGACCCATGACGACAAGATCAATACCTCGCTCACTTACGGCTTCATCTTCGACATGTGCGGCATCGAGGTCGATCCGTTGAGCTATCAGGTCCGCGTCGACCGCTATGTGTCGATGCACGATGCCGGCCGCATCATGAACCCGATGATTGCCACCGGGCAGATCCGCGGCGCCTTCGCGCAAGGGGTTGCGACTGCGCTCTACGAGGAGTTTTCCTACAACGAGGAAGGCGCTTTTCTTTCAGGCACTTTCGCCGATTATCTCGTGCCGACCGTGAGCGAAATCCCGCCGCTTGAGATTCTCCATTACGAATCGCCGTCGCCGCTGACGCCGCTCGGCGCCAAGGGGCTCGCCGAAGGCAATTGCATGAGTACGCCGGTCTGTATCGCCAATGCCGTTGCCGACGCTCTCGGCGTTGACGATGTGCCGCTGCCGGCGACGCCGCAGCGTATTCACGACCTGATGGAAGCGGCGCGCGCGGCCGAGAAAAGATCATGAAACCAAATCGATGAAACCGAGGCCCTTCGACTACGCGCAGCCCGATACGGCGGCGGAGGCGATTGCGCTTATCGCCGAATACGGCGACGAGGCGCGGGTGCTGGCCGGCGGCCAGTCGCTGTTGCCGATGCTCAATCTGCGGCTGATCGATCCGGTGATGCTGATCGACATTTCACGCATCGAAGAGCTCGACGTCATCCGCGACCTCGGCGACAGGATCGAAATCGGCGCTGCAGTAACGCAGAACAAGCTGATGGCGTGGCCACAGCTCAAACAAAAACTGCCGCTGGTCGCCGCCGCGCTCCCTTATGTCGGCCATTTCCAGACCCGCAACCGCGGCACGGTCTGCGGTTCGATCGCGCATGCCGATCCGAGTTCCGAACTGCCACTGGCGCTCGCGGTGTCCGGGGGCGAGGTAGTGCTGCGCTCGGCGCGCGGCTCCCGCATATTGCCGGCAAGTGAATTCCAACAGGACATGCTGACGACCGCACGCGAGGCCGATGAATTGGTCGCGGCGGTGCGCTTTCCGGTCACGGCCGGGCAGGGCGTCGGCTTTCACGAAGTGGCGCGGCGGCACGGCGACTTTGCCATCATTGCGGTGGCGGCAGCGGTCGAGAACAACAAGGCGATCCGCGTCGGCGTCGGCGGCATGGCGGGGCGGCCGATGGTGCGCAGCATCAACGGCAATGCCGACGAAGCCATCGGCGCATTCGTGGGAGAATGGGCGGAAGAACTCGAAGGCTACGAAGATTTGCACGCCTCCGCGGCGTTGCGGCGCGATCTGTTTCGCAATCTCGGGCCGCATGTGATCGCGGCGGCCAAGAAAGCGGCCAGGAAGGGAGAAGCGTGATGCGCCGGGTGAGCCGCGACGAGAGGGCGCGCGTGACGCTGACGCTCAACGGCAGGAAACTTTCCGCCGAAGCCGAGCCGCGCCTGCTGCTGTCCGACTTCCTGCGTCATGCGTTGGGCTCAACCGGCACTCATGTCGGCTGCGAGCACGGTATTTGCGGCTGCTGCACGGTGATGATCGACGGCGTCGCACAGCGCTCGTGCCTGACGCTCGCGGTGCAGGTCGAGGGCCGGGAGGTGCAGACGGTGGAGTCGCTTGCCGCGCCCGACGGCACGCTCAATCCGCTGCAGCAGGCCTTCCGCAACAATCACGCGCTGCAATGCGGCTTCTGCACGCCGGGCATCCTGATGTCGTTCACCGACTATCTCGCGCGCAATCCCAAGCCCACGACGGAGGAAATCCGCGAAGTCCTGAGCGGCCACATCTGCCGATGCACCGGCTATGCCGGGATCGTTGCGGCAGTGGAGGAGGTCGCGAAATCCGCGCCCTGATGGCGAAGATGACCGCCGCGGTTTGAACCGCCAACCCGTTCGGCGCGTCTAACCAAAACCAAACGCAGCCGACGGTACCTACAGGCTGGCATTGCGCAAAGATAACGATGTCGGCGCCAAGTTCGTCAGCAGCGTCACGCAGAGCGCCTAAGCGAAAGGCCGGCATCCGATGCCGGTCTTTATCAATCGAGATGCTAGAGCGGCAGCTCTAGTCGCCGATTCTCAGATGGACACAGCTCCGGTCGCCCAGGCGAACGCATAAACCGACAGCAAACATGCCGCCAGACACAGCGCCAGAAAGGCGCGGACTTCGTGGCTGGTCGCCGTCAGGCTTTGTGAGCCGCTGCTTGGCCCATTCCGGGGATATCGGCCCCTTCAATCAGCGCACCTTTTCGCATTGCAATTCCCCCTTTTGAAACGCAATTTCCACTTCAAAATTCCCATTCCCATTCCAATTCCCATTCATTCACGGGGGCTTGCATACATCAGCTCTTGCAACTTTGACTTACGGCTCTCATTAAAATTCTATCGATATGACGCTCGCGTGACCGCCCACGGCCTGGCCGGCAAGAGAACCGGCAAGAGAAGGGCCGTCATACTGGTATTTTGCCGGACAAAGTTGGCTGCCCAAAGTTGGCCGTCTATGCCTTCTCCCTCGTGGGGCGAGGCAGGACAGGAAGATGACGCTTGGCCCGGCTCTTGCTATGACTCCCGTGACACCTATCGGGCCGACAAATTGCAGCAAGGGGCGGCGGTCTGTTGCGGGGGCCAATAGCGGATCATGAAGGACATTCTCGATAAGCTTGAGGAGCGCCGCATCAGCGCGCGGCGCGGCGGCGGCGACGCGCGCATCGAGGCGCAGCACAAGCGGGGAAAACTCACCGCGCGCGAGCGCATCGAACTGCTGATGGACCGCGGCTCGTTCGAGGAGCTCGACATGTTCGTCGAGCACCGCTCGACCGATTTCGGCATGGAAAAAAGCCATATCGCGGGCGACGGCGTGGTGACGGGCTTCGGCACCGTCAACGGCCGCACCGTGTTTGTCTTCTCCAAGGATTTCACGGTGTTCGGCGGCTCGCTGTCGGAGACCCACGCCCAGAAGATCATCAAGATCCAGGACATGGCGATGCGGGCCCGCGCCCCGATCATCGGCCTGTTTGACGCCGGCGGCGCCCGCATCCAGGAAGGCGTGGCGGCATTAGGCGGTTACGGCGAAGTCTTCAAGCGCAATGTCATCGCCTCGGGCGTCATTCCGCAGATTTCGGTAATCATGGGGCCGTGCGCCGGCGGCGACGTCTATTCACCGGCAATGACCGATTTCATCTTCATGGTGCGCGACACGAGCTACATGTTCGTCACCGGGCCCGACGTCGTGAAGACGGTGACCAACGAGATCGTCACCGCGGAAGAGCTCGGCGGGGCGTCTGTGCACGCGACCAAATCCTCGATCGCTGACGGCGCCTACGACAACGATGTCGAGACGCTGCTGCAGATGCGCCGGCTGATCGACTTCCTGCCGGCGAGCTGTTCGTCCGGGCCGTCGGAATGGCCGTCGTTCGACGAAGCCGAGCGCATCGAGCCGTCGCTTGATTCACTCGTGCCGGACAATCCGAACAAGCCCTACGACATCAAGGAGCTGATCCTCAAAGTCGTCGACGAGGGCGATTTCTTCGAACTGTCGGAAGCCTTCGCCCGCAACATCGTCATCGGCTTCGGCCGCATCGCCGGCCACACCGTAGGCTTTGTCGCCAATCAGCCGATGGTTCTGGCCGGCGTGCTCGACAGTGACGCAAGCCGCAAGGCGGCGCGCTTCGTGCGCTTCTGCGACGCCTTCAACATTCCGATCGTGACCTTCGTCGACGTGCCGGGATTTTTGCCGGGCACCGCGCAGGAATATGGCGGGCTGATCAAGCACGGCGCCAAGCTTCTGTTCGCCTATTCGCAGGCGACGGTGCCGCTGGTCACCGTGATCACGCGCAAGGCCTTCGGCGGCGCCTATGACGTGATGGCGTCGAAACATATCGGCGGCGACGTCAATTACGCGTGGCCGACGGCGCAGATCGCGGTGATGGGCGCCAAGGGCGCCGTCGAAATCATCTTCCGCGCCGACATCGGCGACGCTGACAAGATCGCCGCCCGCACCAAGGAATATGAAGAGCGGTTCCTGTCGCCCTTCATTGCCGCCGAGCGCGGTTATATCGATGACGTGATCATGCCCCATGCTACGCGCTCGCGGATCGCCCGCGCGCTTGCCATGCTGCGCGGCAAGACGGTCGAACTGCCCGGGCGCAAGCACGACAATCTGCCGGTGTAGATACTTTCTTGGAGCATGATCTTTTCCGAAAACCGGCTTCCACTTTTCGGGGTCATGCTCATATGCTGAGATAGAAATGTTGCGGTCGGGTCTCGGCCGCACCAATAGAATTAATATATTAAAATAAATTTCTTAGTCTGACGATAGTATGTCGTTTTGTAGTATCGTTGGAACACGAATTTTGTGGCAGCAATTCCACTCGCAGCTCCGACGCGGATCAAAGGCTAGGGACGTTCTATTTTCGCGCATAGGCCGGCTCGCAAATCGCGCAAATGTCGCTGTGTATTCCGGTGATGGCGAGGAAGCAGGCATCGGCACCGGCTAGATCGAGCGACAACACCACAGCGGTATCCGGTCATTTATAAATGTAAAGACACGCTGATTTAGTGGCGCGTCGATGGGTGGATATTCATGGCTGCGGCTACTTTCACCTCGATATTTCTGGGTTACACCCGACTGGGGCGCGCCAAGGGCTGCGTATTCGACCACCACGGCAGAACTTTTCAGAAACCGAGAATCGGATGAAGAGCTTGTAGCGAATGACCGGCTGAGGACGGCTAACCGAGTCGGCGGGCCATGCATCATTTGCCGGTGTCGCGGCGATGGCGCGGAGAATCCGATCGGTTAGGCGTGGGATGCGATCACAACCCTGAATCGCACTACGTGAGCGAAGCGAACAATTGATGGCGCCGAGGACTTCCGTCACCTGTAGCAACCACTGCCAATTCTGGAAGAAAGACTGATGTCTGACGAAACGTCGAACTTCTCGATTCCTCTCCGTCGCATGACCCAGGCGGAATTGGATTCATTCCTTGAAACAGCCGCCGACATCCTCAGGGGCAACGTCGATCACTCAGAGTTCCGTGGTTACGTGTTTGCGCACCTTTTTTTTCAAGCGTATCAGCGATCTGTTCCAGGAGGCCGTTCGCAACTTGGCGACGGTTGGCGACGAGCTGGCCAATGACCCTGCGTTGCAGAGGAAATCACTACCCTTCGTCGTGCCGCCGGATTGCGCCTGGGAGGCTGTCACCGCTGGCACGGCGGAAAAGAGAGTCACTTCACTGCAACTCGGCCAGTCACTCAATGACGCCATGCTCGCCATCGAACGGGCCAATGCGCCGAAGTTCGACGGTATCCTCTCTGGCAAAATCGATTTCAACAAAACCGACGAGTTGCCGCGCGACAAGCTGGTGAACCTCAAGAACCACTTCTCCAGCCGCAACTTCGACCCTGCCCATGTGCCGGATGACCTCTTTGGTGATGCTTACGAGTATCTGATCCGCACCTTCGCGAGCAAGGCGGGCAAAAGCTCCGGGGAGTTCTACACCCCCAGGGAGGTTTCCTAC
>JBAUCK010000144.1:0-39253 GCA_049677525.1 Xanthobacteraceae bacterium | reverse complement strand
ATTGGGAAATGCTCGCGCCAATCATCGGGCTGCTGTGCGTCACGACCGGGTGGCAGGGCGCAAACGACAAGGCGGCACGATTGCGGTTGATAGGAACGCAGACGCTGCACTGGCTCGCGTTTTTTGATAATTGTTGGCCAAGACGGCAGATTTGCCAGGAGAGGGCATGCACGCCGGCGGTAAGGTGCCAAGCGTCAGCAAGGTGAAAATAGCGAGTCCCGTGGCGTCGGCGCTGAAAACTCTCTGAACGAGCGCCATGATCAGGGGTATCCCGGCGATTGCATGGATTGAAAATTCGGCTCTGATTTTCGCTCTGGTCGCGGCGGGCGTACTTGGAATTGTCGGGGTATTCTGGTGGCATTGGGGCGAAAGGCGCGAACCGTCGAAGATTGCATGATCGTCGAGGCCGCTCGGTCAATGGAAGATCAGGCAGCTCACGGACAGGGCTTGGCGTCCTTGATTTCGAGCGAACTCAGCTTCCCGGTGACGATGAAGTCGTTGTAATCGAGGGTGAGCGCGCGCGAAATACCGTTCTCGTAAAGCTCGAAACCGATCGAATAGGCCGGCGTCTGCTCACTTGCATTGTCGGCCTTCTTCCTCTCGAAATAGCTGATGGTCACCGGCCAGCGCGGCACGGATGCGAGCTTGGGCTCGCCGGCCGCGGCGTCATCGTGTTTGCGTTGATCGGGCGCGAGTTTCTGGCCGATCACGGTCAGCGTATCGAACACCTTTTCGCCGGTCTCGGAGCCGTCATAGACCGGGAAATTGAGAATGGTCTTGCCGTCATGGGCGGCGTTGATCACGCGCACCATGTGCTCGGTCGGAAACACGACGCCGGGGGCGAGGTCGAGTTTTTTCGGCTTGGGCTTTTCCAGCGCCACGGCGGTCTTGTCCGGGTCGTGCTCGGCATGGCCGTCGACGGTGCCGGACAGGCTGTCGCCGAGATAGTTCTCCGAACTGAATTTGAACTTCTTGGCGTCGGCGCCTTCCCAGGTGGTCGAGCGCAGGTTACTGGTCGAGGTCTTGCCCTCGCCGGTGTCCAGCACGGAGACCTGACGGAATTCGAGCGAATAGCCGTCGCAGGCATTGCCGTCGAAATCGTAGAGGATGCGGCCGCTGACGCTTGCGATCTGCGTATTGCCGTGCACGTCGCCGAGCGACAGATCATAGATCGCGCGATGCGCAATCAGCGGGACCTGGGTGATCGGCGCGATCGGCGCGTCCTGCGACCAGGCGGCCGGCGTGAGAGCAAATAGAAGAAAACCGAGGGCGACAATGCGTGCAGCGAACCTGTGGTCAACAACCATGAACCGATCTCATCCATGCGCTCTGGAGATGGCCCGCCCGGCTGCCCCTCCCAATTTGGTGTATGTTCTATGATGCTGGAATTGCGGCGAAGATAGGCAGCTTGGCCGGTTCGGGCAACCGCCGTTCCGGACGTGCTTGCACGGCCCCTACCGATCGGCGAAGAAGGCCTGGACGACGGGCAATTTGCCAGACAGTGCATGTGGAGGCGTTTATGGCCGGGATCGTGGACAAGAAGTTGCAGGAGCTCGGCATTGTGCTGCAGGAGCCGCGGGCGCCGATGGCCAATTACGTGCCGTTCGTGCGCAGTGGTAATATGCTGACGGTTTCCGGCCAGGTTTGCATCGACGGCACCGGCCAGGTCGTCGCCAAGGGCCAACTCGGCGCCGAGGTCTCCATCGAGGACGGGCAGAAGGCAGCGCGTGTCTGCGCCATCAATCTTCTGGCGCAAGTGAAGGCCGCGATCGGCGACCTCGACAAAGTCGTGCGCGTCGTGCGGCTCGGCGGCTTTGTCAATTCGGCGCCGCATTTCCCCGATGGGCCCAAAGTCATGAACGGCGCCTCCGATCTCATGGTTGCGGTGTTCGGCGACAAAGGCCGGCATGCGCGCTCGACCGTCGGCGTTGCCGCGCTGCCGGCGGACGCCGCCGTCGAGGTCGAGGGCCTGTTCGAAGTCTCCTGAAACGAAAAGTGTCACAAGCTTTGCCGCTCGATTGGCTCACCGCCCGCCCCGTCGCCCATCGCGGCCTGCATGATGCGGCGAACGGCGTGATCGAAAACACGGCCGGCGCGTTCCGGGTCGCGATCGATGCCGGCTATGCCATCGAGACCGACGTGCAGGTCAGTGCCGACGGCGAAGCCATGGTGCATCATGACGATGCGCTCGGCCGCCTCACCGAAGGCGAAGGCCCGCTGGACAGCTTTAGCGCTGCCGCGCTCAAGCGCGTGCCGTTCCGCGGCAGCGGCGAGCACATGATGACGCTCGGCGAATTATGCGATCTGGTCGCCGGGCGAGTAACGCTCCTGGTCGAGCTCAAGGGCCGCTTCGATGGCGACGAGCGGCTTGCCGCGCGCGCCGCCGACCTGTTGTCGCGCTATAGCGGCCCGGTCGCGGGCATGTCCTTCGACCTGCGCCAGGTCATGCAGCTGCGACAAAAAGCGCCGGGCCTCACACGCGGCATGACGGCGGCGGAATACTGCCCGAATTCCTATCGAGACTTGCTCCCGGCCGGCGCCCAACGCAGTCTGGGCTATGTCCGGGCGGGGCTTCGGGCCAAGCCGCAATTCCTCGCCTATGGGGTCGACGGCCTGCCGGGACTGCTGCCAACCTTCATGCGGCGCATTATGTGCATGCCGGTTCTGACATGGACGGTGCGGACGGAAGCCCAGCGGCAAACGGCCGCCCGCTATGCCGATCAGATGATTTTCGAGGGCTTTAGGCCGTGAGAGTTAGCACATGAGGTCGGCGCGGAAGGAGGCGAAAGACAAGGCGGATCAGCCGGACCGCGCTGTCGAGCTGCGCATGAGCGCGGTCGATAGCATCGCGGAGGTCAGCAAGGCCGACTGGGATGCCTGCGCCAATCCGCATCGCAACCCTAATCGTCTGCTTGAAGCGGAGTCTGACACAAGTGCAGTGCCCTGCTTGCCTGGCCAAGATCTCAGTCTTGAGATTTCTTACAACCCGTTTGTTTCGCACGATTTTCTGTCGGCGCTTGAAGAGTCGAAATCGGTCGGCGGCCGGACCGGCTGGCATGTTCAACATGTTCTGGCCAAAACTTCCGACGGCACATTAGTGGCTGCGGCACCGGCCTATCTCAAGAGCCATTCGCGCGGTGAATATGTGTTCGATGCCGGCTGGGCCGAGGCCTATGCCCGCGCCGGCGGCAGCTATTACCCGAAGCTTCAGATCTCCGTGCCGTTCACGCCCGCGACCGGCCCTCGCCTTCTGGTCCGCGACGGCTTGCCGGCGCCGGCGGTACGGCGCGCCCTGGCCCAAGGGCTCACGCGATTCTGCGGCGTCGCCGGCGCGTCCGGCGTGCATGTCACCTTTGCCACCGAGGCGGAATATCGGCTCCTCGGCGAGCTCGGCTATCTGCAGCGCACCGATCAGCAGTTTCACTGGGAAAACCAGAATTTCGCAAGTTTCGACGATTTCCTGTCAGCGCTTGCCTCGCGCAAGCGCAAGACGCTGCGCCGCGAACGGCAGGAAGCACTGTCGAACGGCATCACCGTGCATTGGCTCACCGGCAGCGATCTCACCGAAGACATTTGGGACGCATTTTTTGCGTTCTACACGGAGACCGGCTCGCGCAAATGGGGACGGCCCTATTTGACGCGCGAATTCTATTCGCTGGTCGGCGAGAAGATGCGGGACCGTATTTTGCTGGTGATGGCGAAGCGCACCGGACACTGGATCGCGGGCGCGATCAATTTCATCGGCTCGCACACTTTGTTCGGCCGCCACTGGGGCGCCGTCGAGCATCATCCGTTCCTGCATTTCGAACTGTGCTACTACCAGGCCATCGATTACGCGATCGCGCATAAAATGCAGCGCGTCGAGGCCGGCGCCCAAGGCGAGCACAAGATTTCGCGCGGCTACATGCCGACGACGACGTTCTCGGCGCATTACATCGCCGATCCCGGCCTGCGCCGCGCCATCGCCGACTATCTGGTGCGCGAACGCGCTTACGTCGCGGCCGCCGGCCAAGAGCTTTCGGAACTGGCGCCGTTCCGCAAGGATTTGGCCGCGGAGACAGAGTGACGTTTGATTGAGCATGATCTTTGCGGAAAACCGGTGCCCACTTTTCCGGATCATGCTCTAAAATCGGTTGCGACGTGTAATTAGCAGCCGCGGAGGGTGCGATGCCGAGCTACGACGCCAACAATGTCTTCGCTAAAATCCTGCGCGGCGAATTTCCGGCGTACAAAGTCTATGAGGACGACAAGGTCCTCGCCTTTCTCGACGTCATGCCGCAGGCGCCGGGCCATACTTTGGTGGTGCCGAAGACCGCCGCGCGCAATTTCCTCGATGTCGAACCTGACGATCTCGCTTATCTCATCAAGGTCACGCAGAAGATCGCGAAGGCCGGGAATTCGGTTTTCGCCGCCGACGGCATCAACATTTTTCAATTCAATGAGCCCGCCGCGGGGCAGACGGTGTTCCATCTGCATTTCCACGTCATCCCGCGCAAGGAAGGCGTGCCGTTGAAACCGCCGGCGAGCGTAAAGGAGGATCCGGCAATCTTGGCCGATCAGGCGGCGCGGCTTGCGGCGGCGCTAAAGACTTAAAGCCGAGCGGCTAGATATTTGTTGGAGCATGATCTTTTCCGAAAACCGGTTCCCACTTTTCGGGATCATGCTCTAGCCCGGCCGGCCCCGCGACACGCGCTCGATCTCGGCGCGGACCATGCGCTCGACCATGCCCGGCAGATTGTCGTCGAGCCACGACTTCAACATCGGGCGCAGCATCTCGCGCACCAGGTCTTCCAGCGTACGGGCGTTTTGCGACAGCACGGTTTGCGCGAGCGCATTGAAGGCCGAGTCGACGGCGGCACTGGTCGCGCCGGAAATGAGCCGGCCTTGGTCGTCATGCGGACGCGGCGCCGCCGGCGGGAATGGCGGATAAGACGGCAAATCGGGCAGCGGCGGCGGCTCGGCCGCCTCGTCGAAACCGACATCGGAGCCGCCGTCAATGGTCCGGAACTGCGGCACCGGCGGCGACGGATCGAGCGCTGCCGCCATCGATTCGGTGAGATCAAGAATATCGGCGGCCTGATCCGCCACCGTCTCCTGGTGAAACGCAACCGGCTCCTCGACGACCGGAAGTGGCGGAGGCGGCGGCGGTTCAAATTCGATTCGCGGCGCCGGTTCAGCCTGGACCCGAGGTGGTGGCGCGGGAGGTGGTGGCGGCGGCGCGGCGAAGACGTCCGGAATCTCCTGCGGCGGCGGCAGAGGCGGTAGTGGCGGCGCTTCGGCGCGCGGCGCATCCGGCGGACGCTGTGCCGTTTTGCTCGCGTCGTCGTCGGCGATAATGCGGCGAATGGAGGCAAGAATCTCCTCCATCGACGGTTCTTGCGACCTCGCCGGCTGATTCATGCACGCCCTCGCCAGGATTTCTTACGCGCCATTGCCTATACGCGCGACCGCCGCGAGCCTCCTCCTCAGACGCCCGATTCCGGCGAATCACGTGAGGACAACTATGCAATGTTGGCGGTGAGTATGTCATGACGAAAGTCGAACGCAAGGCGCGGCAAAGCGCGGTCCTGTGGACACAGAACCAAGCCATGAACCGGCCCATGCCGGCGCTGTCTCAAGATGGAACAAACAGTGCGTGAGGGCGGCTTATCGGCCGTCGGGCGTGCGCACGCCGACCCAGGCGTCGCGGATCTGCTGATAGTGGATCTGCGGATCGTAGATGGTGACGTCGAGCCCGAGCCGCTGCATGGACAATGCGCCGACAGCCGCCAGCAGCGTATACGACGCCACGACGCGATCGTGCTGCGCCTGCACCAGCGCCACGCGCGCATTGACCAATTCCTGCTGCGCGTTCAACACGTCGAGCGTGGTGCGCTGGCCGACGCGCGCTTCTTCGCGCACGCCATTGAGCGCGATCTCGGCGGCGTTGACTTGCGCGGTGGTCGCTTCGATCTGGGCCTTGGCCGCGTCGAGCTGGCCCCAACTCTGCACCACGGTCTCACGGGCCTGATCGCGATTGACGTCGAGTGTCAGACGTTGCGTACCGACCGTCTCCTTGGCCTGGCGGATCGCCGAATATTCGGCGCCGCCCTGATACAGCGGAACGGTCAGGGTTCCGACAACCGAAGCGCTCGTCTGCTTGTTGATCGAGGCCAGCGGGTCCCACGCCTTCTGCACCGAGGCCTGGACGCCAAGATTGGGGTAGAGGTTGCCCTCGTTGACCTTCACCTGCAGCTCGGCGATATCGACCCCGTACATCGCGGCCAGCACCGCGGGGTTTTGCGCCTCACCTTGGGAGATCGCTCCGGGGAGCGTCGGCGGCGACAGCCGATCGACCGAGGTGCCGGGCGCGAGATGCCCGGGATCGACGCCGATAATGCGGCGATATTGCGCTTGCGACGTCACATATTGCGACTGCGCGGCGAGCAATTGCGAGCGGCCGGCAGCGAGCCGCGATTCGGCTTGGGCGACGTCGGTGCGCGTCACTTCGCCGACATTGAAGCGGTCGCGGGTCTGTTTGAGCTGTTCGGTCAAGACCTCGACGTTGCTGCGCTGCAGATCGAGGGTGGCGCCGTCGCGCAACAGATCCATATAGGCGGTCGCGGCGTCGAGCAGCACTTGCTGTTCGGTAACGCGTAACGTCTCGCGCGCGCCGCTCACCTGGCTTTCCGCCTGGCGGGTTTTGTTGGCGGTCTGATTGCCGTTGTAGAGAGTCTGGGTCGCGGTAACGCCGATGCTGCGCGAGCCGAAATCGTCGGCAATGTTGGAGTACACGGTGGTGTTGGGAAACACCGTCTGATTGACCGTGTGCGCCAGCGTGCTCGAGTAGTTATAGCCGCCGGTCGCCGTGGCGCTGATCTTCGGCCGATAACCGGACAGCGCCTGCGGCACGTTCTCGTCTGTCGCCCGCAACGTGGCGCGCTGCGCGTTGAGCGACGGATTGTTCTGGTAGGCCTGGACCAATGCCCATTCGATAGTGTCGGCGAAAGCAAAGTTGCATCCGCCGAAAAACATCGCGCCGACCACTGCGAGGCCGGCCGCACTTGCAATGCACGCCGGCAGTCTTCGTCTACTCATGACGCAGACAGCTCCCCACCCCTGTTCCACCAGCCCCCGGTGGACTCTTGTTGAGCACGCACACCAAAAAATCGCCCCGGCCCGGCCCGCCAGAGAACTTTGAACACAAACTTATGCTGCCTGCGGCACGGGCGAAACCCTGGGCACGGGGGGTCAAATGCAGAAATTCAGGCGATGGCACATAAGGGCCACAGGTACGAAATGTTCCGAATTCACGGGGCTAAATCGTGCGCGGCAGAGTGGCCTTGATATGGCCGTCGCAGCCTATCCACCGGGGGTTGCCGAACCGGCGCCGGGGTTAACCAAAAAGTCAGAAAACGAAAGCCGGGGTTGCGGCGAATCCAGGCAGAATCGGCGCCGCGGCATCGAAGATCGGGCGACCGACGAGCCGGTCCTCAGCCAAGCGATACAGCATGGCCTTGCCGGCGGGGCCGGACTTGAAAATACAAGCCAGCCGGCCGTCCGGCTTCAACTGGCCGGCAAGGGAATCCGGCGTGATCTCGCTTGCGCCATTGAGCAGAACGAAATCGTAGGGGCCCGATGCCGGCCACCCCGCAGTCAGCGGGCCGGTGACGACCGTGACATTGCCGGTATGGCCGCTTGTGGCCGCCAAGGCCTGCTTGGCCAGCGCCGCGAGCGAAGCGTCCTGTTCCAGCGCGACCACCGAGCCGGCAAGCCGCGATAGGATCGCTGAGGAATAGCCGGTGCCGCAGCCGACATCGAGCACGCGATCGTCGGGACCGAGTTGGGCCGCCTGAATGAGCTTGGCGAGCACCATCGGCTTGAGCAGCGCGCGGCCGTCCCCGATGGGAATATCGGCATCGAGATAGGCCCGTCCGGCGAGCGCCGACGGCACGAACAGCTCGCGCGGGACCGCGAGCATGGCCTCGATCAGATCGGGATTGGTGACGTCGGCGGTGCGAACCTGGCAGTCCACCATCATTCGGCGTGCCGCGGCGGTGTCGAACATCTGTGAAGTCCCCGATCTGCGCGAAATTCCGGCTTCCCGGTTTTTGCGATAGCACGGGTGAAAACACAAGCGCCGCAGCGCCGGCAGGTCGCCTTGCTTTTGCCCGACTGAGGCCGCACAAACCACAAGCGCTCCGGGCGCGGCAAATCGGCCTATCCGCGCGATATTCGCGCTGTCCTTTATGCTGCCTTGAAGCCCCAAGGCTATGAACGCGGCTCACAGGCTTTGCCTGCGCATAGGCATTGCTTAATGGATTTGGTGCAGATACCCATGCCGCTCTCAAATGCAAGTTACTGTCCAGGATGGCCACGTGGCGGAGTGGTTACGCAACGGTCTGCAAATTCGATGACGGCCATCCGGCGCCGGCCCGCGTTGTACCAAAAAGTCCCGATTTATAGGCACTTCTGGAATGCGGGAGTGTTCTCCGTTCGTTTCCGTCACGCATCATACCGGCCAGTTCGGTAGCAATTTCGGTAGCGAAGATCGCTCTTTGTTCGCACCGAAATCCCAGCCTCCGGAATTTCTGGTCCGTGCACGGCCTCGTTGTTAGCTGGGCGTCGGACGAGGTCGCGTCTTCCTGCCTTCCGTGCCCATGCCAGCCATCATCGCAAAAAGCTCGGCCTCTTCGTCATCAACACGCACGCCCGCATCAATCGAGCTTGATGTGCGCAAACTTTACCACCTTCGCCCACTTCTCGGTGTCGTCAGCGATAAATGTCGCAAATTGAGCGGGCGTCATGGGAGCTGGATCAGCGCCTAGTTTTGCGAGCGCTACTGCAAGCTCAAACAGTACCGAGCCATTGCCACCCGATACGATAAGACCCCCAGAAACTTTCTCGCCGCAATCCATCCCGCCGCAGCAGTCATTTGGCTCAATTGAGGACAGGCACAAGTAATCACGCTCTTTTAATTCGCTTTTTCGCAGTTAGTTGACCAAGATTTGGACGGTACGCCGTGCGGCGCAATTGGACTTGGGTCCAACTCGATCTTTCAGTCTCGGCATCAAATAATTTGTTCAAGTCTCAAAAGAGGGAGACGACTATGCCTTCACTCATTCCAGATGCTGCGGCCTTCGAGAGGAGGCTTGCAGGTTTGCCCGTGGAAAAGTATCCAGCTCGCCAAGTTGTACTAACTGCAGGTTCAAAGACGGGCAGGCTGTTTTTCCTCAGGAGCGGCTCCGTCGAGGTCATCAAGGATGGAGAGAAGATCGCCAACGTATCGGCACCCGGCTCGGTGTTCGGCGAGCAGGCAATTCTCTTAGATCAACCCCATACCGCGGACGTGAGGACCCTGGAGCAATCTGAGTTCTATGTCGCCGACGCGCAGGCGATGCTTGCTGGTGATCCAACCGTCGCCCTTTACGTGGCAGGGATCCTTGCGCGACGACTCGATGCCGCCAACCGATCGCTTATCGAGGTCAAGCACCAGCTCAAAGCCGGCGAGTCTCTTAGCGTGATTGGCGAAACGGTCGAGAAGGTGGAGGAACTGTTAAGCTACAGTGGCGACGCTAGTCTCGTATACGCTGGCTATCCCACCGACCCATTCACACCCGATAAATCGATGCACTGAAGCCTCCCCCTGGCCGAAATGCGCCTGAAGCCGCGCGAGACATTTCGTAATCGCATTACGATTCGGAACGTGAGTTGCCGAACCGGCGCCAACATTCATTGCGCCTCCTCTTCATTAATGCCTCTGGTCGTCCCCCCTAACGACGCGTCTGGCATGACCTGCAGGAGGGGCCCCGGCCCGACTGAGATTTCGCCCGTGAACGGCCGGTCGTGCGCGGTGATTAGCAACACGGACGTGGCCAACACCGGTTGCAAAGAGTCCGACCGTAATGCCAGCGGCGATCCGATTATCGCAGTGGATCATGGCGATCGCGAATAACGCGGAAGCAGCCTGCACGAACAAGCAGAGCCACTTCACCAAATTGACTTGCGACTGACTAATGATGATGCGTTGCCGACGGGCATCGAATGCAGTTTCGTGGCGATTTCACGCTGTGCCGCTTTCTGACCTTCGGAATTGGAGGTCAAAGCAAGTGTCAACTGGAGCGCTTCGGCAAGCAAGGGTGGCGTAAGCCGCAGAGTGGCGGTACCCTGGGCTATCATTGGCCATTCCTGAGTTGCGGTTTGCTCAATGTGGCGACGGATAAGGCCGCGCAAGCGCGATTCCGGTTCTCCCGGAAAAGCGGCGGCAAGGACCACGACGGCTCTGAGCGCGCTCGCTTCACGATCGACCGCCGCATTGGCCCGTTCGTTATCGCTCCAGACCTGCGCAGCAGTGAATGCAACGAACAGGCCGAAGATAATGCCCAATGGCGGCAGCATTCCGGGCGAGATTGCCTTAAACGCACGCGCTCGCTCGCCCTTCGCGAGGGCCGTGATGAGCCCGTAGATTCCGGCCGCCAGCAAGTACGTAAAGCCGAGCCATCCAATAGATTGGCTGATCGTGCAGCCGGTCGCTCATATTTAGGTTCTCTCGTGCCCATCATTGAAAATTATATGCCAACCAATAATCCGAACGTATTAGACCGTACATCAAACGTAGGCGTGGTGGCCGAGTGTCTGATCGGGGTGTGGTCGTTGTGGTCTGCTTCCCAATAACTGGTCCATCCGCGGGGCAATTTTTTCGGGCACTCTGAACCCAGCGATGGAGGGATGCCATGAAGCGGAAGCGGTTTACCGAGGAACAGATTGCCTTCGCTCTCCGCCAGGCCGAGAGCGGAACGACGGTGGAGGAGATTTGCCGCAAGATGGGTGTATCGGAACCGACGTTCAATCGGTGGAAGAAACAGTTCGTCGGAACGGGCGTCACCGAGATCCGCCGCCTGAAGCAGCTTGAGGAAGAGAACGGCAAGCTGAAGAAGATCGTGGCCGATCTGACCTTGGACAAGACCATGCTGCAGGATGTATTGCGCCGAAAGTGGTGAGTCCCTCCGTTCGGCGTGAGGTCGCAGGCCATCTGCAGAAGGCCTACGGCGTTAGCGAGCGGAGGGCTTGTCGCGCCAGCGGCTTCCATCGATCGACGCAGCGTTACCGCAAGCGCTCAGATCCTCAAATCGCGCTTCGCATGCGGCTCAAAGAGCTCGCTGCTACTCGCGTCCGCTATGGCTATCGCCGCATACGCACGAATTGAGCCCGCAACGTCAATCACTGATTAGTGTGCGGTAACCCGCGGCTTACCTCGGAACGAAGTGCGGTTTGCCCGATTGTGGACTCGGACGGACGGACGGCGCCGCGGCCGAGTCCCGCAGCCCCACAACCTCACGCGGCGTCGCCCGTTTGCGTTTTCGGGTGGGAGAGATTCAATCAAACATCGGATCATCACTACGGATCTGCGGACCGATGTGGTGGTCACGACGATAGCGCTAGGCGCTGTGGCAATATGCGCCGCGATCGCCTTCATGGTCCTTTGGCAATAGCACTATCTCGGCCGTCACCGCCGGTTGCGGCTTTCGACCTGGCCAGGGAGTGAGCCGATGATCAGAAGAATACTGGCCATTGTTGTTGGCGTGGCTTGCTCGACCAACAGCGTAATGGGCGCGTCTAGGCCGGCTCTTAAGCCGATCGACTCCGCCGCACTCCAGGCCACCGTGGAAGGGGCAGGCAAGGAGCTTCTGCTGCCGGGTGCCTTGGTTCTTCTAAACACACCCGAGGGCAATTTCGTCTTCGGATACGGCGCGACTGAGCTCGGCATGACGAAACCGCCGCGAACCGATACGCATTTCCGGGCCGCCTCGAATACCAAGACGATGACCGCAGCGGTCATCGTGCGCCTGGCGCAAGAAGGAAAATTGAGTTTTGACGATCTGATATCGAAGTATGTCCAAGGCGTTCCAAACGGAGACAAGATTACGATCCGCCAACTCCTTAAAATGCGGTCCGGCCTTTATAACTTCACCAACGCGCCGGAGCTTGCCGAAAGCCTGGACCACGATCCGGACAAGGTTTGGACTTCCGACGAGGTGCTCGCTATGGCCTTCAGCCGGCCTCCGGGCTTCGCTCCGGGCACCGAATTTGAATACAGCAATACCAACTACTACCTGCTGGGCCTCGTCGCCGAAAAGATTGAGGGCCAGCCTTTGGCCAGCGTCTTTCGGGACCGTTTGTTCGGGCCGCTCGGCATGAAGAACACGTTGTTGCCCGTCGGCACGTCCAACACTGTCCCCGAGCCTTACTCACACGGATACCTTTACGGCAGTACGTCATTCGCCTTGGTAGATGCGCCCTATCCCGCCGATCTACAGGCCGCCGCCAAGGGGGGAACACTCAAGCCCAACGACGACACATGGCAGAATCCTTCCGCTTACTTTGCCGCCGGCGGGGTCATCTCCACCGCTGATGACTTGGCGACCTGGATGCGCGCGCTGGTCGGCGGCAAGCTGTTCAACGCCGACTATTACCGACAATGGCGGGAGAGCCCCGAAGCCGAGGATCCGGGCAAACCCGGCGGTCAAAAATACGGCTATGGCATCACACTCATCACCTTCGGGCCGAACAGAATGTATTTCCATGGCGGCGAGATGCCTGGCTACAACTCCTTCATGGGCCACGATCCGGACAATGACGTCACGCTGATCGTGTGGACCAGCCTGACCGTGTCGCTCGACGGCGCTCCGCCCGCCAACCGGCTGATGCTGAAAATACTGGACCAGATTTATAACGTGTCACCGCTTCGGTAGAGTGTGATCATTCCGCCCTCGACACAAGTTGCCCGAAGCCCTCGATTGGGCGACGATCGGGCATGGGCTTCAACCGCCGCAAATGGACGACGAGCGCCGGCAACGCCATAGAACCTCGGGGCATTAGGTGCTGGCCCCTTTCGATCACCACCTGAGAACATAGGTGGTTACTTTTGAACGCGGAGCTGGCCCCTTTTGAGATGCTTTCCCGATGGTATTGTGGGTGATGACGCCACGAGGAATACATCGGGACCCGCTCGCCGAGGGCGAACATCTTATCTTGGTCGATTACGGCCAACATCGCATGTACGTTTTGGAGATGATGTATCGCGAGATGGGCTATCAACCACATACCGAGAGACTGCCTTGGCTGAATGAAACCGCCGATACCTGAACCTCCTAAACGCGAACGAGTGGCTTGATAGGCCGCCTCAGTTGGCGCGCGCCCTTGGAATCGACATCACCACGATTGACGGCGGGTCGCTCGCTAGAGACCCTAGCCAGAAGCGTCTGAGCCGCCCTGCTGCACCAATTCGAGGGTGATGCCCTCCGGACCCTCGAACAGCCGCAGCTTTCGGTTGATGTAATCCATCTCGTCGCTCAGCATGGTTACGCCGTTGGCCACGAGGTGCGCGGTGGCCGCCTCGACGTCGTCGACACGGAACGCGAGGTGGTTGAAGCCCCGTTGCCGCAGATTCGTCGGGTGCGCACCCGGATCGGTTCCTGGGGTCGGGTCGAACTCGAGCAGCTGGATCTCGAAACGAGGATCCGCTCCCTCGAGTACGAGGGTGATGTGCTGCGCTTTCATGCCCGGCATACCCATGTACCGGGCCGGAAGGCCGCCGTCGATCGTCGCGACGTGCTCCTTCCGGAAGCCGAGGAGCGCGAAGAACTCGATCGCCGGGCCAGCATCGGCCACCGCGATAGTAACGTGATCCGGATTGAGGAACATCTCACCCTCACTCATCAACGCCGTGCATTCAGCCGCACCTCAATGCCGGCGATCCGCCTTTCGTTCCGGTCGACCTCCGCCGGCTCGATTCGCCATCCCGATAACGATGGTGACCGGGCTTTATCCCGGCGCTGTCCGGCCGCCCGCACGTGCGTTCGCCGAGCTGGTGAAGCTGTCGCCGACTAGCATCCCCGGCGAGTTGCGGGAGGATCCCCGGCGGCCGGGTGCTCGGCGAACAGTTTTTTGTCACTGTCGGCGCTGAGGTCGGCGCGGCCCTCGCCATGGTGTGGGGGGTCGCTTTAACCGCTCCGGTGTCCGGCTGCCGTTGATGAACAAGCGATAGCCTTTTCCTTGGCACTCGTCGCATATGACCCCGTGGCGAAGCCCTGAGGCACGACATTTGTCGCACGGGGCTGGCAGCTTTTCGTCCATTCGATTGTCCAGTTCGTAGAGCCTCACGGAAGCGCTGCGCGGGGACGCCGTGAGGGCGCGGACTGCGCCAATGGCGGCGTGCACTTGGCCTATGTACAATCCGTCGTGATTCCATTCAAGTGAAGTCAGCGGGACCCGAGATTTTGAAAAATGCCGCACTCTGACTCAATGAAGGCGGCCGCACATTCGTTAAAGGTCATGCTTGATGCCGCGGCGAGACGCGCCTCGGCTCGCAGCGCGTCGCGATGTTCGATAGGGTCCACACCTTGCGAGCGCAGCCGGCGACATTCGGCTGCTGCATCGCGGGCGCCGGCGAGGTCGACGGCGCTGAGAGAGCCGAGACCCATTTTGGCTTCGCGACCGTCGATCGAATAGCGAAACATCCAACTCTTGCTGCCCGTCGCGCTTACTTGCAGATAAAGCCCGCCACCGTCCGGCAGGAAGCGCGAAATGGCGCCTTTCGGCTTCGCGTTCTGCACAGCCTTTGCGGAGAGTCTTTTAAGCGACTGGGCCATGGCGTATCCCCGACTCTATCCCGTCCGCGAGGCGGATTGATTTGAACGGCTATGGCTAAGTGTATCAGATAGGCGATCAAAATTCGCCGGAAATCGTGACTCTCGGAATTGAATCGGTCAAAATAGGATTCGAACAGGGCGGACACTCCCTCCGCCAGATTTAGCCGCCAAGATCCAGCCGTCATGATCTAGCTGTCATGCCTCGCGCCACATCTGATCAACGCCCGAAGAATTCGCTGACGTCGATCTATCTATTGGAAGAACAAGTCGGGTTTCTGCTGCGCATTGCGATGCAGCGTCATTCCAACATTTTTGCCTCGGAGATCGTCGGCAGCCTCACGGCGCCGCAATTCTCCGCCCTGGTCAAACTGTTGCAAGTCGGGGCGCTCTCGCAAAACCATCTCGGGCGGCTGATTTATCTCGATGTCGCGACCATCAAGGGCGTCGTCGAACGGCTGCGCACGCGCGGCCTTGTTACGTCAAAGGCTGATCCGCGCGATGGCCGCCGCCACACGATCGCGCTCACCGCCGCCGGGCGCCGGGTGGTCGAGGCCGCCATTCCTGCGGCGATGAAGATCACGCGAAAGACGCTCGATCCGCTGTCGGAGAAGGAGCAGGCAACGCTCGTGAGCCTGCTCAAGAAACTCAGCTGAACGCGACGACCGCGTATCCTTGCTAGCGAAGTCCGTCGACGCCTTTGATCTCGTTCTTCTTCAAGCCGCCGACGCGGGGCAGCGGCCGGCCGGAATCGGTGACGGCAACGGCGATCATGATCTCATTCGCGCGCGGCGCGTCGGCGACGCGCACCTCCATGCCGTCGAAATGGCTGCGCACGAAGGCAGCGTCCTTGTGGCCGAGCGGGATGTCGAGTGCGACGCCGGGGCCGCCGCGCTTCTTCGACGACGGGATCAAAGCCGCGCCGGTGCCGAGAACTTTGCGCACCGGCGCGCCGAGTTTCGGATGCAGGATCGCGGCGGCATGTTCGAGCTCGCCGTTCTCGCCGACCGCGGCAGCCTTGCCGTAGCTCTCCGCCCGCGATCCCTCGATGCCGAGCGCTGCGATCGCGCGTTTGGCCAATACCTCACCGAGCTTTTCGCCGATATCGATCAGCTCGGAGAGGTCCTCGACGTAGCGGCCGGCGAAAGGGTTTTCGATCACGGCGATCGCCGCCGCGCGCCGCGTCGGCGGCTCGATTTTCTGATCCATTTCGAGGCGCGTCTCTTCGAGGACGGTAAGAAGCTTCCTGATCTTGGCTTTCATTGCAGATCGTCCCTTGTCGTCCCTTGCCCTACTTCGCCAAACTCGAATTTGCGTCGGCGTGCGCAAGTTCGGGCTCGCTCTTTGCAGCAATCGAACCGAGCGCGCGGCTTGTGCCTTGCAGACGCAGCGCAGCAGCCGCGATCAGTCCTCGCTTCAGCAGTCTGTCGGCCTCAAGCATTCCGCGGCCAAGTGCCGTTTCTATGTCGCCATAGCTCAAAGCGCCGACCGTACGCGTGACCGGGATCGCGCCAAGATCGTTGTCCGGCTGCAGAGAATTGGCAGGCACGCGTTGAATTGCGGGATGGTTTGGCAGATCGACCGCATTGGCGATGACGGTTGCCGCCGCGTCCGCCATCGCTGCGGTCGGCGCCAGCACCGTGACCGCCTCGGCAATGCCGAGCGAAAAGCTGCGTCCGAGATAGCCGCTCGTGGCGATGCCGCGAATGCCGTCAGCGGCGCCGATCTCCGTCGTTCCAAACAGACTTGGCAGATCAGGCCGATCAATCAGGCCGATCTTGAAACGCTGCCGCCCGGTCAGATGCAGCGCGATGTCGCCGCCATTGTTGACATAGGCGCGGGTCAACGGTGCAGCCGCCGTCATGACGTCGATGATTTCTTCGGCGACGGCGCCGGCCACCGCGGCCATCGGCGTGATGAATATGTCTTGCGCGAACGGCGCCACGGCTGCCGCCATGCGGCGCGCCACGGGCCCGACGGGCATTGCGCGCGTGCGGTCAAATGGCGACCGCAGCAATACGAGTTCCTGACACAACTCGGCCAGGAGACCGCCGAAGCGGCGTATCGCGGCTTGATAAGCAGCGCCCGCGGCCGCCTCGTCGCCAAAGGTCTGCACGACGAGATCGATCGGGCCGTGCTGCAGCAGGAGCCGCTTCCCGTCAGGCAAAAACCTCGCGGTGTGCTGCTCGAACATGGCGCCTATCCGTGCGAGCGCGGGGCGCGGCCTGGCGCAAAGGGCCAAGGATTGTCCTGCCGGTGCGGCAGGCTGAGCCGCGCGCCTCCGGTCAAGCTCGATAGCGGCTTGATCGAATCCATGTGACCGCCAAGCTCCTCATAGTCCGACAGTCGCAAGGTGAATTCGAGCGGTGCGACGATCGCCGGTGTTGGCACATAGCCGAAGGCATTTTCCGGCAGGCGCGTCACGTCGACCATGAAGGTGATGCCGCCGCCCGGCCAGACATAGACCGGCGCGCCGCCGCAGGTCACATAAGTCAGCGCATCTTTCACCGAGCGGGTCAGGCGCACCGGATTTTCCGTGACGCCGGCGCGCAACGAACCGCCCGCGCCAGCGACGAACAGCACGGTCGACAAAGCCGGCTCGCAATTCTCCGCGATGCGTTCGACGGGCTCGACGAGCGGCGCCGGCATGTCCTTCTGCACCGGCCGCAGCGCCTCGTCCAATTCGTAATAGGCCGCGTGCTCGCCGGTGGTGGAGACCATGAGCAGCCGCATGCCCGGCCGCGCGGTTTTCGGGTCGAACGGACCGAGAATAGCCAGTGGATCGCTGATATTGGTGCCGCCCCATCCGGTGCCGGGCTCGGCGACCTGGAAATAGCGCCCCGGCGTCGAGCGGCGTCCCTTGATCTTGATGCCGGTCGAAGGAATGCCGAGGAACTTGCCGGCCTGATGCTCAGACAAGACACCGGTGATGTGGTCGTCGACGACGACGACATCGTCGACTTTGTTCTGCCATTGTTTGGCGAAAATGCCGATCGTCGCCGAGCCGCAGCCCACCCGCATGCGCTCTTCGGCGACGCCGTTGACGATCGGCGGCTTGCCGGCCTGGACGATCAGCTTCTCACCGCCGTCGATGGCCATTTCGACAGATTTGCCGTTGCACAGCGCCAACAGCGTATCGCAGGTGACGCGGCCTTCTTTCTTCGATCCGCCGGTGAGATGCTTGACGCCGCCGAGCGACAGCATCTGCGAGCCGTATTCCGCGGTCGTGACATGACCGACCATCTCGCCGTCCACCCGCACTGCATTGGTCTCGGGCCCGAGAAAGCGATCGGTGTCGATCTTAATCTTCACGCCGCAATAACTGAAAATGCCTTCGGTGACGACGGTCACCATGTCGACGCCGTCGACTTCGGCGGACACGATGAAGGGTGCAGGCTTATAATCCGGATAAGTCGTCCCGGCGCCGATCGCGGTGACGAAAGTTTCGTCCTGATCGAGAATGCCGCCGTTCCATTCCGGCGCTTCGGCAAACGGCACGATCTCGCCGCCCTTGGCGATGATCCGGCTCAGCATCACATGGGGATCGACGCGGACCAGGTTGCCTTCGACATTGGCGTAGCGATCGCAGGCGCCGAGCGCGCGGGGCTTGATGTAACACATCACCGGACAGGCGTCGCAGCGTATCTTGTCGTCCGCGGCCGGTTCGGTCTCTATGGCGGTCATGGCGTGGTCCTGGAAGACGGCGACATTAGCGCGTGATCGATCCCGCTCTCTTCGAACTTCGCTCCGAAAAATTCATTTGTATACAAATGATAATGAGCGTCGCTCCCGTTGGAGTCAAGATACCGTCCCGTGCAAGCTTGCAGCATATCTTTTGCCCGCTTACTGCGCAGCCGTCGTGCGGACCGCGTTCAAGATTTGCTCGACGTTGTTCCATGCCGGCTGCTGCGGGGCAAAGCGGCCGCGCAGATAGCCGGCGAGGTCGGCGATTTGCCGGTCGTCCAGGGACGCGGCAAAGCCCGGCATCGAGCCCGACGCGTGGCCGCCGCCCTCGAGCAGCAGGCGCAGGAAATTGGTCGGGTTCGCGGCATAGAGTTTGGAACTCAAGCCCAAAGCGGGGCCGCGGTTGGCCAAGGCCGCGCCGGGCTCGTGGCAGACCGCGCACGCGCCATCATAGAGCCGCGCGGCGCTGCTGCTGATCGTTGCCATAGCGGTCGACGTCGTGATGCGCTCGACAAGCGTTGTAGCTTCCGAGCCGGGCAGCGCGTCGTTGAACGAGGCGAGATAATTGGCCATGGCGCGGATATCGTCGTCCGGCAATTGCTTGAGCTCTTCGACCACCGGCGCCATCGGGCCTGATGCCGTACCGTGATGCGCCGCGGTGCCGGTGCGCAGATAGGCGAAGAGCTTGTCTTCGCTCCACGGCACCGCCGCCGCCGATACTCGTGTCAGCGCCGGCGCATCCCAGCCTTCGGCGATACCGCCCGAAAGATAAAAGCTGCCGCCGCGCTCGGCGCCGAGCGCATTGCGCGGCGAGTGGCAGGCGCCGCAATGACCGAGTCCGTCAACAAGATAGCGGCCGCGATTCCACAGCGCCGAACGATCTGGCTCGGTTTGAACTTCGCTCTGCCGGTTGAACAGCAAATTCCACACCGCAAGCAGCGGCCGGATATTGAAAGGAAAGATCAGGCGGCTTTGTTTGTTGGCTTTCACGACGGCCGGCTGCGTCATGAAGAAGGCGTAGAGCGCTTGCAGGTCGGCTTCCGTCGCCGTGGCAAAATTAGGATAGGGAAAAGCCGGATAAAGGTGACGGCCGTCGCGGTGAATGCCTTCGCGCATGGCGCGTTCAAAGGCGGGGAAGGACCAGTTGCCGATGCCGGTCGCGGGATCCGGAGTAATGTTGGTCGTCATTACGATGCCGAACGGCGTCTGCAGCGCCAAGCCTCCGGCATAAAGCAGGCCGTCTTTTGCCGTATGGCAGAGTGCACAGCCGCCGAGTGCCGCGAGCCGTCGACCTTTTTCGATGGTTGCCGCGGAATAAGTCGTAGGATCGGGGCGTTCGATCGGCGCGATCATCGGTTTGATCGCCAAGCCAACCAACGCAAACGTGGTGAGCCCGGCCAAGAGGCTGCCGAGACCGGCCCGGAGCGCCCAGCGTCTCGCCGGCGTTTTGTGCGGAGCGGGGGGGCGCCTGCCGAGCCCGGCCAAGACTCGCTCCGGCGTCAGCGGCAATTCGCGAAAGCGCACACCCGTCGCATCGTAGACGGCATTGACGATGGCAGCGGCGCTCGGCACCGACGCCGATTCACCGGCGCCGAGCGGCGCGTCGTATTGCCGATCCATCAAAAGCACATCGACCGCGGGCAATTCAGGAAAGGTCAGGATCGGGTAGCTGCCCCATTCGCGGCTCGCGACGGCGGTGGTCTCGGAGAAGGTCACCTGTTCCTTGAGCACGCGGCTCGTCGATTGCACGACATTACCGTGGATCTGATGCGCGACACCGGCCGGATTGATCATCAGGCCGGTATCCTGGCCGACCACCACGCGCGTGACAGAAACTTCGCCGGTCGAACGGTTCACGGCGACATCGGCGACCCAGGCCGACCACGCCGCGCCGACACCAGGCCACGCGCCGTGCACATAGCGCGCTTGGGCGAAGCCGCGGCCGCGCACGATGTCTGCGCTTTCCTGATCTTGCGCTTTTGGTCCGACATGCGGTTGCCAGCCGGCACGGGCCGCGGTCGCGCGCGCCAACTCAGCCGCCCGCGCATCGTTGAGATGGCGTAGCCGGAACGCGACAGGATCTTCTTTCGCTTCATGCGCGAGCTCGTCGATGAAGCTCTCGTGCGCGAACACATTGGGCAGCGCCGAGACGCCGCGCAGCCATGCGGCGCGCACGATCGGCGGCATGTCGTAGGCGGTGATGCGCATGTTTTCGTAATTGTAGGACGGCACCGCCGTGCGGTCGCCCATTTGCTGGGTCGCGGGTTGCGGCGCGACCTTTCCGGTCAGCAACAATGCCAGCGTCGGGGCGGCGTTGGACGGGTAGCGCGTTTGAAAATCATAGGCCGCAAGCGCTCCATCCGGTCCGAGCGCGCCGGAGACGTCCATGACCTGCGCCGCACCCTTGGGCTCCCAGAGATGCTCTTGTTCGCGCGACAGCTGGACGCGCACCGGGGCGCCGACTGCGCGCGACAACAGCACCGCATCGGCCGAGACATCGTCGGCGCAATTGCGGCCATAGCAGCCGGCGGCCTCCAGTCGGATGATGTCGACCCGCTGCTGCGGCAGGCCGGCGAGCAACGCGATGTCGGCGCGCAGCGCGTGCGGATTTTGCGTGCCGGACCAGACGGTAATGCCGTCATCTCTCGCGTCGGCGACGGCGCAGGACGGACCGATCGAGCCGTGCAGCTGATAAGGCCAGACATAGCTGCAATCGAGCCGGTTCGCCGCCGCCTTCAGCGCCGTGTCGACGTCGCCTTGATCGACGAGGCGCCGCACCGTGGCAGGATTTGCGCGCAGCGCCGCGTTGATGTCGCGAAGGCCGGACGATGTCCGCCAACTCTTCCAGCGCACATTGAGCTTGAGCGCCGCCTCGACCGCGTATTCTTCGCGCTCAGCGACGACGCCGACGAAATCGCCTTCGATCACCACGGCGCGAATGCCGGGAATGCCATGAAGCGAGGTGCGGTCGACCGCTTCCAGGCTGCGTCCGATGAATTCGCCGCTGTCGAGCCCGGCATAAGGCGGGCGCACCACGCGGCCGTGCAGCATTCCCGGCACGCGGACGTCGTGCACATAAACGAATTGACCGCTGACTTTTGTCGGAATGTCGACGCGGCCGATCGGTTGTCCGACGATGCGATACTGATCGACCGGCTTGAGCGCCGTCTCGGCGGCAAGCTGCAAAAGGATGCGGCGATTGCCGAGCAGGGTTTCAAGCGTGATCGCGGGCGTGTCATTGCCGTGCCGGCACAGATTGCCGTCGGCGATCGTCAGCTCGGTCGCTGAGCAGCGCAGCGCTTCGGCCGCGAGCGCCACGAGGTGCTGTCGTGCTTGTGCGGCCGCCATACGCAATGGCCGGGCGGTGACCTGAATGGTTTCGCTCGCGATAGTCGGTCCCTGATTGGGAGTTTCCGATGTGTCGCCGAGGACCAGTTCGATGGCAGTGAAGGGGAAGTCGAGCTCTTCGGCAATGATTTGCGCCAGCGCCGTGCGGATACCAGTGCCGAGATCGACATGGCCGCAGAAGGCGACGACGCGGCCTTCGGCGGTGAGACAGATATATATGTCGAGCGCCTCTTCGCCTGAGGCGTCATTCTGCGTTTCCCCGTTACGCGGCGACACGACAGCGAGGATGCCGCTGCGCTTGAGAAGTTGACGGCGCGACGGTGGGTTCGTCACCGGCTGCCCCGGAATGCGCTTGTGGGTGAGGCGGCGTCCGTGTCCTTGCGCCATCGCGCTGCGGCCGAGGCAACGGCTTTGACGATCTCGATATGCGTTCCGCAGCGGCAGAGATTGAACCGCAACGCTTCGCGGATCGCCGCATCATCCGGCGCCGGATGAGCATCAAGAAACGCCTTCGCAGTCATGATCATGCCGCTGATGCAGTAGCCGCACTGGGCCGCCTGCGCATCGATGAAAGACTGCTGCAGCAGGTGCGGCGCGTCTGCGCCGCCAAGCCCCTCGAGCGTGACAATGTCGCGATCTTGCGCCAGCCGCAGCGGCCAGGCGCAGCTTCGCACGGCTTCGCCGTCGATGAGCACGGTGCAGGCGCCGCACTCGCCGAGCCCGCAGCCGAATTTAGGGCTGTTCAGCGCCAGATCGTTGCGCAGGAAATAGATGAGCGGCGTATTGCCCTCGCCGGTGACGACATGCTGCTTGCCGTTGACGCGTAACGTGTAAGCAGACGCCGTTCGCATCAGACGCAGCTCGCGAGGGTCATTTGACGACGACGGGGATTTTTTCCGCCGGCGGCGTGTTGCGGCTCCTCCCGCTGCGGACCACGCCGTCGATCACGACCATGCCGATCCCGGGCAGATCGCCAAGTGCGATGCTGTCGAGAAATGTCTTTCCCGCGGAATGCTGCGCCTTGTCCATGAAAACAAAATCCGCGGCGCGTCCGGGCTCGATCAAGCCGCAATCGAGCGCGCGCATGCGCGCGGTATTGCCGGTGGCGAAGCAGAACGCGATCTCCGCCGGAACTTCGCCGAGCGAGGACAGCATCGAGATCATGCGCACGATGCCGAGCGGCTGGACGCCTGATCCCGCTGGCCCGTCGGTGCCGAGAATGACCCGTTCCAACTGGCTCATCTCCTTGGCGGTGCGCAAAGTGTAGAGCGCAGCGCGCTCATTGCCGTTGTGGACGAGTTCCAGGCCGCGGCGGCAACCCTCGCAGATGCAGCGGATTTCCTGGTCCGGGAGCGCGGTGTGTCCGCCATTGATATGGCCGACGACATCGGTGTCGGCTTCGAGAACGACATCGGCGCCGATCAAGCCAGAGCCTGGAATGGACGGCCCCCCCGTATGAATGGTCGATTGAATGCCGTATTTGCGCGCCCAGAGGATCATTTGCTTGGCGGTGACGCCGTCCTTGACGCCGCCGAGGCCGACTTCGCCGAGAAGCTTTACGCCGGATGCCGCGAGCTCCTTGAAATCGGCTTCGGTCATGCCCGGCTCAAGCACCGGGGCGCCGGCATGGATTTTCACGCCATTGGGCCGGAACGCGTCGAAGGTCCGCTGCGCATAAACGGCCATCGCCTTGAGCCCGACAATGTCGCGGGGCCGTCCCGGCGTGTGAACCTCGCCGGCCGAGATCATGGTGGTGACGCCGCCATGCATGGTGGAGTCGATCCAGCCCAATTGATTTTGCCGCGGTGTCCAATCGCCGGCGACCGGATGAACGTGGCTGTCGATCAGACCAGGGGCGAGTACCGTGCCTTGCGCATCGACGACGGTCTTGGCTCCAGCGGTGTCCAATTCGGTGAAACGGCCGACGGCTTTGATCTTCCCCCCGACGGCGACGATACTGTCGGCCTCGAGGATCGGTCGGTCGAGGTCGCCGCCGAGCAGGAGCCCGATATTTTTGACGACGAGCTTGTCGTCGCTTGCGGCCGCCTGTGCCTGTTGTTCAGCCATAGTCGTGTCCTGACCGAGACCCTTCGATCCGCAGCATCTTAAGGACGATTGAGGCGACCGGACAAGCTGCGATTTCGTTTGTGTACAAATGAGCTTGGCGGGCGGCCCCAGTGCTGTCAAGGCAGCACGGGCGCCCAGGGAAGTCGGTCGCTGCCGTCAATATGAACATCGCCAACGAATCCGCTTTGCGCGTATGCTGTCGCACATCGAATCTCATGGCGGGTGCGGCGCGATGCGCATTATTAGGGCAGCGACGTCGAGGGCGCTGGCGAGTGGGCGCTGGGCGGCTTGTGTGCGCAGGCCACTTATGCCGTTGCTTTGCCTTGCCGCCGTGATGATCATCGGCTTCATTTCGCCGGCGGCGCAATCGGGCGCGCTCGCGGCAGCGCAGGTGGAAGCGCTCACGGCTTACAACAACGCGGTCGGCCAGTTTAAGTCGATCTTGCGTGAGCGCCGTGCTGAGATCATGGCCAAGCAACAGCTACCGAATGTGCCGGGGCAAGCGCTCTATCTTGCGCGCATCAATATGATGAGCGCGTATAAAGATCTCACCGACGCGCTGCCGTCGCGAATGAGCCGGCCGAACAAGTTCGGGATTCCTCCGGCCTATTTCGATGCCGACAACGAGCCGCTTATCGACGAATATCTTAGTCTCTTCGCCATCATGCAGGCGCCGCCGGCGAACGCGCAAAAATCGGATACGCCGTTCAAAGACGTCGTCGATCTGGCAACGGCCATCGCGCGCGCCAAGGGCCTCGATGCAGCGAATGCGGAGGTGGCAGGCCGCATCGGGCTCGGCATTTTCTTCGCCGAGACCAACGGCCAGCAAAATATCGGCAATGCACGTTCGAATACCTACAAAGGCAGTCTGCAAACAGGCCCGGCTGAGGATCAAAATGGGCAACGGCGATGGGCCGCGATCAAGGCTTCGATCGCGAGTTTTGATCCTGCCTTGATCGCGCGCGACGCCAAGGAAGAAGCACGCGCCGGCAATTCGGATCATCGCTTCAATCATTGGACCGCCGTGCGCGACGGCCTCATCAACGCGCATGCCGACATTTTCCCGAAAATACCGGCGGTCGTGAAAGCGCTGCCAGATCCGATCGATCAGATGAAGCTCTTTGAGCTCATTCAGATCATTCCGAGCCCAACCAAGGCTGCACTCAATTCGGGAAATCTCACCAGCTACAGAATTTCCGATCCGACGGTCATGGGCTATTTGCGCAACAACGCCATATTCACCTTCGGCAAGGCCGACCGGGCCAAAACATCGGCGACGTTCCGCGAAATTCTCGATGCGATGTGGCTCTTCAGCGATAAATTCGAGCACGCGCGAGCCAGATTTAACGAGGTCGGGGCGTCGCGAAAGGGGTGAGCGTGTGCCTCAAGTGGCGAGGCCGGACGGACGATCTTCGTCGCGATCGATCAGCGCATTACTGCACGTGTCCCCAAATGTCGAGGATAACGCTGGCTCCCGGCACGAACAGATTCGCGTCGACTTCGATGGCGCTGAACGGGATGCCGAGCCGCCTCACCGACTTCGCGGGCGTTCTCGAATGTGCCGATGTCATGTTCGCGCTGCTCGCCAAGCACGACGCGCAACGGAGCGTCGTGGGGCAAAACGGTGAGGCGGATGTTCTCGCCCGTCGTCTGCGCCAGGTCATGCCGCACCTGGCGCGGCGCGAGCGCGACGTGTGCGTCGGCATCATGCAGGGGAAGAGTTCGGAGGCGATCGCTTTGGCGCTAGGCATCAGCGTCAATACGGTTCGGACCTACCGCAAGCGCGCCTATGCTCGGCTGGGCATAACTAGTCACAACGAGTTGATGCGGCTAGTTCAGGTTTAAATTCTGTTGCACTGCACCCCCTTGCGCGCTCGAAGCTCCCTTCCGGATTGATTCGTTTTCGACACGGCCGCGAGATTGCTCTGTCGGTACGATGTTGCCGATCCATTCATTACTTGTTCATTTTGATGGGGGTACTTCAATCGAAAATGGCAACATCGTGGAACGCAGCTCGTGCAGTTACGTTATATTGGCGATATGTAATTGAATTAATGTCGTTCTCGACCGATCATCGCTTGCTTGGACGCATCGGCCAAGCGTACAATAGCGATGCGCAATTGATCGCTTGAGCAATATGCCCACAGGTATGGGAGGACTCTAAAATGGCGCGTGCGAAACTACCCTCGAAACGAAACCGCCGGAGCAAGGCCATCCCCGTTCTGGGAATCGCCGGCGTATCTTTTGCTATGGCCAGTGGGGCGTCCGCAGCAACTGGCGGAGCGGCGGCCGATGTGCCGACGCAAAACGCGATACCACAACATCAACTCTTTCTCGGTGAGGAAGAGATTTCCGACGTCAGCCTGTCGACCTTCTATGTGTTCGATAAGGAAGGCGCCGCGACGACCAAGGCCGGCGACAAGCTCGCCTGGGGCTGCCGGTGTGGCGGCTGCCGGTGCGGCGTCGGTTGCCGTTGCGGCTGGAGAGGCTGCGGCGGGTGTGGTGGCTGCGGCGGTTGCGGATGGTGTTGGTCGAGAGGCGGTTGCGGCGCCTGCTAGGCTCGACGACGTTTCTGCGACATCAATAGACACAGGTCATATGGCCGGGCCCTGCGTGACCCGGCCGGACCTGTGTTATTTAGTGTCGAGCTACTTGGTTCGGACTGATCCACCGCCGGCGATCGCAGCGTAAACGGCTGACTGTCCGGTGAGTGGCGGCGCACTGAGGTGCTGACGCGCTTCTGTCCAAGAACAACCTCGCGAATATTTGCCCGGCTATGGCGATTCACACTGGCGGCAAGAAGCCTCGGGCCCCGCGTACCGGTCCCGTCACGAGTGATCGCAGCGACGGCGCGGCGCAATTCGACAGCAAAGTCATTGCGCAATTTGCGCCGCATTTCTCCGTTTACGTCCTGCCGCCGGATATCGTGTGCCTCTATTCCGAGGACCGGAAGTTCTTTCTTCACGGCGAACTATATTGTGCGGTCGCCGACGCCATCGGCGCCGGGAAAAGTTTTGCCCGGATCGTCCGCGATCTCGGGAAGAAATATCCAACCGACACAGTCAATGAAGCGCTCAAGCGCTTGATCGAGCGCGGCTACGTCATTCCGAAAACCCGTTCGTCGGCGAGCACGGCAAGTTCGTACTGGGCAAGCCTCGGAATTCCGCCGGAGACGGCTGAGCGAAATCTCAAGAAATGCCGCGTGCGCGTTCAATCGATCAATGTGAAGGGCGCAAAGGAACTCGGCGCCGCGCTGACGAAACTCGGCGTTCGCGTCGTCGCCGGCAAAGCCGATCTGACGGTCGTGGTGGTCAACGATTATCTCGAGGCGCGTCTCGCCGAATTGAATCAGAAACATCTGGTGGACAAGACGTCTTGGCTACTGGTGCAGCCGTCCGGCATTTTTCCTCTGGTCGGGCCGGTGTTCACGCCGGGCAAAAGCGCTTGCTGGGCTTGTCTCGCCGACCGCATGACGCGCAACCGCGAGATCAAGGCGCTGCTCAATCGCCGGCAAGCCCGCCAGGTCGTTGCGTCGTCGCTCGTCAAGGACATGTTGGGTCATAACGCCACCGCGCTCGCGGCCATGGAAATCGCCAAAGCAATCGCTACCGATTTCCGCACCGAGCTGCACGATCACATCGTCAGTCTCGATCTCTTGGGCTCGAGCATAGCCAAGCACTACGTCACGCGCCGCCCGCAATGCCCGGCATGCGGCCAGAAGAAACTACGCGATCCGCGCCGGACGCCGGCGCCTATTGAACTCAAGGGCGGCGCCAAATTGATCATGACCAGCGGAGGGTACCGTTCCGTGTCGTCGCGGGCGACGGTCGCGCGCAACAAAAAGCACGTCAGCGCGCTGAGCGGCGTGGTGACGAAGCTCGAACGGATCGACGTCGATCTGCCGCTCAATACCAACTACTACGCTGGACACAATTTCTCCGGGCTCGCCGAGTCGGTCGACGAATTGCGCGCCGGCCTGAGCGGCGGCAGCTTCGGCAAGGGCAGCACCGCCGAGCAGGGCGAAGCCAGCGCGCTCATGGAAGCGATCGAGCGCTATTCCGGAGTTTATCAGGGCGACGAGATCAGGGTGACGCGGCGGTTCACCGAGTTCGCGCCGGGCGAAGCCGTGGTTCCAAACGATATCCTCCTGTTCAGCGACGCGCAGTATCGGAAAGCTCAGGGCCCGTTGCACAATCACGACGATCATGATCACCACGGCACGCCGATACCGATGCCCTTCGACCGGTCGGCCGAAATGGAATGGTCGCCGGTCTGGTCGCTGCGCGATGAGCGCTTCAAATATCTGCCGACCAGCATGTTGTATTTCTTCTACCGCGGCGGTCCTTCGCCCGAGCAGATGATCTTTGCCGATTCCAACGGCTGTGCGGCCGGCAATACGCGCGAGGAAGCCATCGTCCAGGGGTTCCTCGAACTCGTGGAGCGCGATTCCTATGCCATCTGGTGGTACAATCGCATAAAGCTGCCGGAAGTGGATCTCGCGCAGTTCGACGATCCTTACGTCCGCGATCTGAAGAACCAGCTTGCCGATACCGGACGCCGGGTGTGGGCGATCGACATCACCAGCGACCTCGGCGTTCCGAGTTTCGTGGCGATGTCGCATTCGGACAAAGACGGCGTCGAATTCGTCGAATACGGCTCCGGCTCGCACTTCGATGCCGGCATCGCCATGTTGCGGTCACTGACCGAGCTGAACCAATTTCTGTCCATCGGGTTGCTCGGTGCGCGCGACACATCGGGGAAGGACGAGTCCGGCCCGTTTCGTCTGCGCGACCACCCCTACCTGCTGCCGAGCGGTGCCGGTAAGCTCGCCGCGGGCCTTGGCGCGAAGTTCGGCAGCCTTGACACCCGCGAGCAGGTGCAGGCCTGCGTGGATATCGCCAAACGGGCGGGCCTCGATTTCCTCGTGCTCGATCAGACGCGTCCCGATATCGAAGTGCCGGTGGTCCGCGTGATCGTTCCCGGCATGCGGCATTTCTATCGCCGCTTTGCGCCCGGCCGGTTGTACGATGTGCCGGTCAAGCTCGGCTTGCTGGACCGGCCGGTAGCGGAGCCCGACCTCAATCCGCTGCATCCTCACACTTGAGGTGGTCTCGTCTTGCGCGCTCGCGTCACAAAGAAGAAGCGACGGGCCGCGCCGGAAGGACTTTCCGTAAGGCTTCTCCAACACGTCACGCTCCAAGCGCGCCCGGGCGGAGACATCGTCGTTGGCGTCGACGATTTTTCCACCGGTTTGGGAAAGTTCAGCGCGAGCGCGGTGGAACGCGCACAGGATTTGCGCGCGGGTCTGCCGTTAGCGTCGTTCGCGTCGCGAAGCCGAAGCCTCGACAAGGAAATTCATCTCTTGGTTCGGCGCCTGGCCGCGCGCGGTCTCGTGGAATACCGGCTGGGGCGTTCGCGCGGCGGCGCGGATCAAGTCGTCATCGAGCCGCAGCTTCCGGATTATTGGCCGCGGAATCCAAAACTGCGCGATAGCGACGAGGTCGTTCTGTCGCGATTTTCCTATATGCGGCGCCGCGCCGACGAAATGGTTCTGGAATCGCCACGCGCCGGCGCCTTGTTCAAAATCCGCGATCCGAAGATCGCCGCCCTGTTGGCGGCGCTCGCTACCCCGCAAAAAGTCAAAGTGCTCCGCCGTCAGGCCGGCTTGGCCGGCATCGAGCTTCTGGCGCTTCTTGTGGATTGCCAGATTCTCTTCAAGGTCGCCGCCAATGACGGAGGGCTGCGGCCGACGGAAGGCGACGGCAATCTCGTCCTCTGGGACTTTCACGATCTTCTCTTCCACGCGCGCAGCACCGAGGGCCGCCACGCTAATCCGGTGGGCGGGCATTATTCCTACGCAGATGTTGTGCCGGAGCAGCCCGCGATACGCCCGAATTGGCCGGGGACGAAGATCGATCTGCGTCCTTTCTCCACCGCGCTTGCGCAAGAGATTTCGCCGGCCGCAAAGATCCTCAATGAACGTCATTCGACGCGCGACTTCGACGACCGGGCCCCTATCGCGCTTGCCGAATTGTCGCGGTTTCTCGACGCCGCGGCCCGCGTCTATTCGACGGTGGAAAAGCCGCTCGACCTCGATGCCGATCCGGCCGGCGGCGGGCCGACGCTCAAGCATACGATTAGGCCTTATCCGTCGGGTGGCGCGAGCTACGAGCTCGAGCTCTATCTTGCCGTCGACAAGTGCGAAGGCCTGCCACGCGGCTTCTATCACTACGACGCCGGCGGCCACACGCTGGTGCGCATCGAAGTCCGTGAACCGGAGTTCGAAGCGCTATTGAAGGGCGCCGAATTCGCCATGGGCGCGTCGGCCGTTCCGCAAATCCTGATCACGATTGCCGCGCGCTTTTCCAGGGTGTCGTGGAAATACAGTTCGATCGCCTATGCGCTGATCCTGAAAGACGCGGGCGTATTGTTGCAAACTCTCTACATAATGGCGACGGATATCGGGCTCGGCGGCTGCGCCATCGGCACTACCAATATCGATCTGTTCGCAAAAATGACCGGGCTGGAATTCCACGTCGAAGGTCCAGTCGGCCAATTCGCGCTGGGCCGCGGTGTGAAATCAGAATCGTCGTGCTGATTACCAGGACCACCGTCGGTCGCCCGGGCCGGGCGCGGAAGCGCCGCGCGCGAAATAGCCAACGGCGTTGTCTTTTCGTTTCTCGATCAGCGCGAACATGGCGCCCTGGGGATCCTCGCATCGCGCGACCCGGCTGCCGCCTGGCACATCGACAGGGCCTTCGAGAATCTTGCCGCCGAGAGCCTTCACGTCCTCAACGGCTGCGCCGATTTCGCCGGTGTTGAAGTAGTAAAGCCAGAACGGCATCGGCACCATCGCCGGCTTGTTGAACATACCGCCGATCGTCTGCGTTCCAACGGAGAACGGCCGATACGTGCTCTCAGGTTCGATTTCGGCCTCCGCTTTCCGCCAGCCAAAAAGCTCCGCGTAAAAAAGAAATGCCTGCTCTCCATTGGCGGCGAGGAGTTCATGCCAGCCGACGCGGCCGGGTTTGTCCAATTCATCGGGCTGCGCTTGGCCCGGCTTCAGCCATTTGATCAACGCAAACGTCGCAGTCTGCGGATCGGCGACGACCGAGAAGCGGCCGATATCGGGGATGTCAGAGGGCGGAACGTGGACAGCTCCGCCAAGTTGGCTAATCCGTCGGGCGGCCGCATCGACGTCGTCGACGGCGACATAGCCGAGCCAGCGCGGCTGCGCGCCCATGCGCTTGGCGTCCTCCGGCAGGGTCATCAAGCCGCCGACCGAAGTCTCGCCGACGGTCAGCAGCGTGTAGGACATGCCGGGCATCGAGGCATCACGCATGCCCCAGCCGACGACCTTGGCGTAGAAGGCCGCCGCAGCCTTCAAGTCGGTCGTCATCAATTCGTACCAGACGAAGCGTCCGTGAGAATCGGTCATGGCCGTTTATACGCTATGGCGCGGATTTCTTCCGCAGTGCCGGCATGACATGCGCGGCAAAAAGTTCGACCGAGCGCAGCATCTCGCTGAGTGCGAGATCGCCGAAGCAGAGTTGCCCGACGACGTAATTCACGCCGCACTCCTTGATCTGTGACGCTAGAAAGGCGCGCACCGTTTCCGGTGCGCCGGCGATGGCCTGGCCTTGTGTAATGAGCGTATCGAAGCTGTCGACGCGCAGCGGCGACTGCGGCAGCGTCCCGTTCATTTCCGACAGATAGGTAAAGCTCGCCCGCCAGCGCAGATAGGCTCGGCGTGCGATCTTCATCGCTTCATCGTCGCTGTCGGCCACCAGAATGAAACGCACCATGCCCATTTTGGGCGGTGCCGTTTCGCTCTGCGTTCCTTGCGCCTCGCCCCGGACCTGCCGGTAGCGGTCGACGATGGCGCGGGTGTTGCCCGGCATGTCATTGGTGACGATGTTCAGGCCCTTGCGCGCAGCGCGCGCGGCGCTGTCCGGCGAATGCGCGCCGTACCATAGCGGCGGATGCGGCTTCTGCAGCGATGACAGCTCCATTGGCACGTTCTTGAACTGGTCGTAGCGGCCGTTCCAGTCCAGCGTGCCGACGGTGAAGGCCTTGAGGATGAGTTCGAGCCGCTCGGCATAGATTTCCTGCCGTTCTTCGGCGTTCTGGCCGTAATAGGAAATCTCGAACGGCACCGAACCGCGGCCGAAGCCGATCTCGAGCCTCCCGCCGCTCATGTGATCGAGCATGCAGATTTCTTCGAACACCCTCAGCGGGTGGTGCACCGGCAGCGCATAGACAAAAGTGCCGAAACGCAGCCGCTTGGTGCGCTGTCCGATGGCGGACAGAAACACGCTCGGCGACGGCGCCATGCCGAGCGGGGTGAAGTGATGCTCGGCGACGTGATAGGCATAAAAACCGGTGCGGTCGAAAGCTTCGATGACTTTCAGCCGCTGTTCGTAGAAGTCGTGCAACGGCAGGTCATTGCGATCGAGATGATCGAAAACACCGAATTCCAAAGTCATTACCGCACCGCCCGTTCCGTTGTCGCTCGCTTGCGCTTTGCGCGCTAGTTTCTGTTCGGCAACTCACCGTTGCGGCGAAGCGTGCCGGCAAGGCGTTTCCTCGTCCTCATTTCATTACCGAGCGCCGGAGGCCGCCGCAACGCCGCGGCTCTGCAAATGCAAATGGGCCAGCTTGCCGAAACTCCCCTGGTGCGTCGTGCGCAGGAGCGCTTATGATGGCGGCGGCTTATAGCGGCTAGGGAGAGCGACAATGAAAAAACAAGGCGCGCGCGTAGGCGCGGTGTCTCGACGCACATTCATGAAAAATTCGGCCGGCGCGGGCGTGGTGCTGGCCTCCGGTCTGGCCGCACCAAATGTCATCGCGGAACCGGCGCCGATCAAGCTCGGCAACATCAACACCTATACTGGCGGTCTTGCATATGCCGGCGAGGCCAATTTCAACGCCATGTCGCTCTATTTCGACAGCATCAATTGGACGGTCGCCGGCCGCAAGATCGAGCTCATCAAGGAAGACGATCAGTTCAATCCGCAGATCGGCTTGCAGAAGGCCAAGAAGCTCGTCGAGAGCGACAATGTTGATCTGGTGCTGGGGATTCAGGCGAGCAATGTCGCGCTCGCGGTCCTCAATTACATGAAGCAGCAGAAGGCGTTCTACATCGTCACCGGCGCCGGCACCGACGCCATCACCTGGGACCGCTATCCCTATCTGTTCCGCACCTCAATCTCGACCTACCAGCTGTCGGTGCCGATGGCGGATTATGTCTACGACAATCTCGGCAAGGAGATCGTGCTCACGGCGTCCGATTATGCCGGCGGCCATGACGTGATGAATCAGTTCAAGGGGCCTTATGTCGCCAAAGGCGGCAAAGTGCTCAAGGAAATCTGGCCGCCGCTCGGCACCACGGATTTCAGCGCCTATCTCACCGACATCAAGTCGATCAATCCGCCGGTCACTTACGACTTCATGCCGGGCGCGGATGCGGCGCGTTTCGTGCAGCAATATTCCGAGTTCGGCCTGAAGGAGAAAATGCCGCTCACGGGTTTCACCATGATCGACTCGCAGACCGCGAGCGCGGTCGGCAAGTCCGCAGTAGGCGTAATTTCCGCGCTGACTTATACCGACGCTGTCGATAACCCGGAGAGCAAGGACTTCGCCGCGAATTTCAAGGCGAAATACAAATATGCGCCGGATCTGTTCGCCGATTACGGCTATGTCGGCGCCAAGGCGTTCTGCGAAGCGCTGAAGGCGACCGGCGGCGATGCGTCGGACAAGGACAAGCTTGCGGACGCGATGAGCAAGGTCGCGTTCAATGCGCCGCGCGGCCCGTTCCGCATGGATCCCGCCACGCACAACCCGATCCAGAATATCTACATCGCGCAGGCGATCGAGAAGGGCGACGGCATTTCCACCGAGATCATCTCGACCAGCAAGGACGTTCAGGACCCGGGAAAGAAGATCTATTGAGGGGTGTGAGCGAGGCGCGACGCACGGCTGGCAGAGCGGCACATTAGCCTGGGGCATATATGGATCTGTTTGTCGCCCAGCTTCTGAACGGGCTGGTCTACGGCGTGCTGTTGTTTCTCATGGCGGCCGGCCTGTCGCTGATCTTCGGCCTGATGAATGTCGTCAGCCTCGCGCACGGCTCGTTCTTTATGCTGGGCGCGTTTTTCGGGCTGGCGATCTTCAAGGCGAGCGGCAGCTTCTGGCTAGCGCTGGTCCTGGCGCCGATCCCGGTGATCGCGCTCGGCGTGCTAATGGAGCTTCTGTTCCTGCGGCCGCTCTATAAGCGCGGCCATATGGATCAGGTGCTGCTGACCTTCGGCTTTACCTTCGTATTTCTTGATCTGGTGCAGACGGTGTGGGGCCGCATGGTGATGCGCCTGCCGGCGCCGCCGTCGCTGCGAGGTATCGTGCATATCGGCGCCGGCGTATTCTCCGCCTACCGGCTGTTTCTGATCGGCTTCGGTTTTGCGATCGCGTTTCTGCTCTGGCTGTTTCTGGAGCGAAGCCGCATCGGCGCCATGGTGCGGGCCGGCGTCGATAATGCCGTGATGGCCGCGGGGCTCGGCGCCAATATTCCGGCGCTGTTCACCGGCATATTCGGTTTCGGCGTGGCGCTCGCGGCGCTTGGCGGCATCGCCGCGGCGCCGGTGCTCGGCCTTTATCCCGGAATGGATTCCGAAATTCTCATTCCGGCCTTCATCGTCATCGTCATCGGCGGCATGGGTAGTTTGCGCGGCGCTTTCGCCGGCAGTTTGTTGATTGGCATCGCCGATACGTTCGGCAAGGCCTATTTGCAGAGCATCGCGCTGTTTCTGATCTATCTCGCGATGACGGCCGTGCTCTTGATTCGGCCGCAGGGCCTGTTCGGCATTAAATATTCAGACGTGGCGATTGCGCCAGCGGTCACGACGACCAGCAGGCCGGCGACGATGCAGACGCGCGCCGCGAGCCTTGCAGCGCTGGCTGTCCTCATCGTGCTGCCGTTCCTCATCGGCGACTATCCGCGTGCTTTGGTGTCGGAGATCTTTATTTTCGCGATCTTCGCCATGAGCCTCGATCTCCTTCTCGGCTTCACCGGCCTGATGTCGCTCGGCCACGCCGCCTTTTTCGGGCTTGGCGCCTATGCGGTTGCGATCCTTGGCGTTCAGTTCGGGCTGAATGCCTGGCTCGGCGTTGCCGCTGGTGTCGTCATCGCCGGCGCCGGCGCCGCGATGATCGGCTTCTTCTGTGTGCGCACCGGCGGCATTCCGTTTCTGATGTTGACACTCGCCTTCTCCCAGCTGGTGTTCTCGGTGGCGCTGAAATGGCGCGACGTCACCGGCGGCTCGGACGGTATGGCGATTGCCGAACAACCGGGGTTTTTCGGCTTCAGCCTGTCGAAGTCGTTGCCGATGTATTTCATGGCGCTTTGTTTCTTCGTGCTGGCCTATTGTGGTTTGCGGCGGCTGTTGAACTCGCCGCTTGGTCACGCCTTCGTCGGCATCCGCGAGAACGAGCCGCGGATGCTGGCGATCGGCTATCCGACGCGGGCCTATAAGCTCATCGCCTTTACAATCGCCGGCGCGATCGCGGGCCTTGCCGGCGGCCTCTACGCCATCTTCAACGGCTTCATTTCGTCGGACGCGGTCTATTGGACCTCATCCGGCGACATTCTGATCATGACCATGCTTGGCGGTGCCGGCACTTTGATCGGACCGGCCATCGGCACCGCAGCCTTCCTCCTCATGAAGAACGTCGCCAGTTCCTATAGCGAGCACTGGCTCTCCATCATCGGTGTCACTTTCATTTGTTGCGTGATGTTCTTCCCTGGCGGGCTGTGGGGCATGTTGCAGAATGTGGCGTGGCGGAGGCGTTGAAATGAGCATGCCAATGAGCGCGTCGATGAGCGTGCTCCGCCTCGATCATCTCAACAAGGCTTTCGGCAGCCTCGTGGTGACAGACGATATTTGCCTCGATATCGCACTGGGCGAGCGGCATGTCATCATCGGGCCGAACGGCGCCGGCAAGACGAGCCTCGTCAACCAGATCGGCGGGCAGCTCAGGCCGAGTTCAGGCCGTATCCTGCTCAAGGACCGCGACATTGCCGGGCTCACGCCGGACCGGATCAGCCGGCTCGGCGTGGCCCGCACGTTCCAGCGCAACAACCTGTTCCAGAATCTCAGCGTGGTCGAGAACATCCGGCTCGCTCTGGAGGTCCATCAGGGCAATCCGCTGAATTTCTTCGCGCCGGTTGCGCATAACCGCGCTCTCTCGGAGCGCGCCGCAGCGTTGATGGCGCAGGTTCATCTCGCCGCCGACGGCGCGCGGTCGGCGCGCCAACTGTCCTATGGCGAGCAGCGCCAGCTTGAAATCGGCATCGCGCTTGCCGGAGCGCCCGAGCTTCTGCTGTTGGACGAGCCGACATCGGGCATGTCGCCCACTGAGACCGCGCGCATGATCGATCTGATCGGCACGCTGCCGCGCACTTTGTCGATCCTGATGATCGAGCACGACATGAATGTCGTGTTTTCGGTCGCCGACCGCATTACCGTGCTCTACTACGGCAAAGTGCTGGCGACCGGCACGCCCGCGGACATCCAGGCCGATGCGCGCGTGCGCGAAGTCTATCTCGGGATGACGCATTGATGCTCGAACTCGAGAACATCAATGCCTATTACGGCGACGGCCACATTCTGCATGGCGTGTCGTTTGCCGTGCAGCCCGGCGAAGTCGTCTGCCTGCTCGGTCGCAACGGCGCCGGCAAGACGACGACCATTCTCACCATCATGGGCTATCTGAAGCCGCAACCCGGCCGCATCCGCCATGACGGCCGCGATATCGCAGGCCTGCCGCCTTATGCCGTGGCGCGGCTCGGCTTCGGCTTCGTGCCGCAGGAGCGCGGCGTTTTCCCAAGCCTGACGGTGCGCGAGAACCTCACCGTCTTCGCCCGCTCGGGCGGCAAAACCGGCGCGAACTGTTGGACGCTGCCGCGTATCTTCGAGCTGTTTCCGGTTTTGCGGGCGCGCGAGCGCAATCTCGGTTTTCAGTTGTCCGGTGGCGAGCAGCAAATGTTGTCGATCGCGCGCGCGCTGATGCTCAATCCGGCTTTGCTTTTGCTCGACGAGCCGTCCGAGGGACTGGCGCCGATGATCGTGCGGCAGATCGTCGACGTATTGGCGCGGCTCAAAGAGGAGGGGCTGGCTATTCTGCTGGTTGAGCAGAATTTGTCGGCCGCCTTGGCGGTCGGCGACCGCCATCACGTCATGAACAAGGGCGAGATCTGCTTTACCGGCAGTTCGGCCGAACTTGAAGGCAACGAATTCGTGCTGCGCAATTACCTTAGCGTGTGAGAGACCAGCGCAGTCCTGCTATTCCGGCGCGGGCATTCTCTTGGCCGTGCCGTCGTGTAACGTAAAAGAAAAAAGCGTGGTTGGGGAGGAATGCGCGTGCCAGTGACCAAGGCCAAAGTGGCGGATGTCGAGCTTGAACTGTTTGATTCAGGCGGCACAGCCGGGCGACCAATCCTGTTTCTCCACGGCGGCGGTGGATTTAACGAGCGGCAACCCTTCGTTGCGCCGCTCGCCGAGAAACGCCGGTTTGTAGCGCCGTCGCACCCGGGTTTCGGCGCTTCGAGCCTGCCGGATTGGCTCGATAGCGTCGACGATATCGCGCATCTCCATCTAGAATTGCTCGATCTGTTGAAACTCGACCGCGTCGACTTGGTCGGCTGTTCGATCGGCGCCTGGATCGCCGCCGAAATGGCGACCAAAGCGCCGGAGCGCTTCTCCCGCATCGTGTTCGTCGGGCCGGTGGGCATCAAGGTCGGCCCCACCGACAAGCTCGACATTCCGGACATCTTCGCCATGCCGCAGGACGATGTGCTGAAGCTGACCTATCACGACCCTGAGCGGATGAGACCGGACTTCAGCAAAATGTCGGATGACGAGCTTGCCGCCATGTTCCGCGGGCGTGAAACGCTGGCGCTCCTGACCTGGGAGCCGTGGATGCATAATCCAAAGCTCAAGCGCAGGCTGCATCGCGTCAGCATGCCGACGCTGTTCATCCGCGGTGAAAGCGACGGCCTCGTGTCGCAAGGCTATCTCGATGCCTATGCGGGCTTATTGCCGAACGCGCGCAAGCAGACGATCGCAGCCGCAGGGCACGTGCCGCAGCTCGAGCAGCCGGCGGCTTTCACGGCCGCCATCCTGAAGTTTCTGGGAGAGTGAGATGAGAGCGTGGCACTTCAGCGAAAACGCCTATCCCTATCTGCCGCCGGCGGACAGCTATCCTTCGATCCGCGTGTCCCTGCCCAATCGTATCTACGATCCGCAGAAGGGTGCGGCACTCTATGACCGCTTTATCGATGAATGGCTCGTCGCTGAGGAGGAAGGCGTCGAGATCATGCTCAACGAGCATCATCAGACGGCGACCTGTGTGGATCCGGCAGCTCCTCTGATGCTCGCGGCGCTGGCGCGCCTGAGCAAAAAGGCGCGGCTCTTGATCCTTGGCAATCCGATCGCCAATCGACGGCAGCCGGTGCGAGTCGCCGAAGAGATGGCGATGATCGACGTGCTCTCGCACGGCAGGCTGGAAGCCGGCTTCGTACGCGGCGTGCCTTATGAGGTCCTGCCGGCGAACAGCAATCCGGTGCGCATGAACGAGCGGCACTGGGAGGCGCTCGATCTGATCGTCAAGTGCTGGACTCATCATGACGGGCCATTCAGCCACGAAGGCCGTTTCTTTCACCATCGCGCGATCAATATCTGGCCGCGTCCGATCCAGCAGCCGCATCCGCCGATATGGGTCAGTTCGACGAGCCCCGGCGGCGCCGGACAGGTCGGCGCGCACTGTTATGTGCTCGCGACCTTCCTCACCGGCTTCGACACCACCAAGCGCATATACGACTCCTATCGCCGCGGCTGGCGCGAAGCGGGACGCGGCAATGACGTGCCGATCGATCGCCTGGCCTACGCGGCGCTGATCTATGTCGGCGATACCGAAGCGCGGGCGCGGGCCGGCGCCGAGAAGCTATTGTGGTACATCACCGCCAATAAAGTGCCGCAGCATTTCTCCAATCCGCCGGGTTATGTGCCGATTGCCATGAACGTGCAATTGGCGCGCGGCGCGCAAAACGTGGTCTCGGCCTTCGGCACCAAACAATCGACGGTCGACGGCGCGATCGAGGCGGGCACGATGTTTGCCGGCACGCCCGATCAGGTCCTCGCGCAGATCAAGAAGCATTGGAATCACGTCGGCGGTTACGGCAATCTGCTCATCATGGGGCAGGCCGGATTCCTTGAGCACGACGACACCGTGCACAGCATTCGCATGTTCGCGCGCGAAGTCTACCCGCGGCTCAAGGAGCGTTATCCCGACACGACGATTTCGGGGATAACGGAGCTGGTTAGCGCGGCAGCGAGCTGAAGATAGATCAGGCAACCAAAGCTCAGCACTGCGCATTCAGTGCTGCGCGGTCTGCGACCAAGGCATCACCATCCGTTCGGCGACGACGACAGCCGCGAACAGCAGGAAGCCGAGCGCGCTCAGCCAGACCAGCG
>JBAUCK010000143.1:0-36418 GCA_049677525.1 Xanthobacteraceae bacterium | reverse complement strand
CCATTGCCAGTCTAAAGATTAAGTGGTGACGTCCGTTCAAGAAGTCTCGCGGTGACCTGTCTGGGTAATCACTGGCTAAGAAACTCTACTTTGTTAGTCAGTTGTTTGAATCATGTCGCTGCATGTGCCGGATTACCCTTTGCTTGTAGCAACCTGTGTTCCACTCGCCTGCGGGCGATCGGACGGTCCAGCCTACCGACCATAAACAGGAGATGCGAATGATTAGACTCCTCACGGTAGCATCATTTTTGGCTGCACTTGTTCCTGCGCAACATTGGTCGGCACGAAACTTATCCGACCGCAACATGTCCCTATGGGCTTCGTTCGTAATCGAAACGCCCACCGGGTGGGTTTACGCCGTGGGTGACTCGGCCTATGGGGACGGCCGCTATTTCCGAGAAGCACGCCAGCGATACGGACCGTTCCGGCTGGCCATCCTTCCGATCGGAGCCTACGAACCGCGCTGGTTCATGCAGGACCAACACATGAATCCTGCCGAGGCGGTCCAGGCCTTCGTCGACTGCGAGGCCGAATACGCGTTAGGCCACCATTACGGCACCTTCCAACTCACAGACGAGCCAATCGACGCGCCACTTATTGCGCTTGACGAAGCCTTGCGCTCTGCAGGGTTTCCACCAGAGCAATTCCGTGCGTTGCGGCCAGGGCAAGTTTGGCAGCTGTAATCGTCAATTTGGGTTAGGTTAACCCGACCCGTCAATCTTCGTCCCGGCTGACGGTGCAATTTCAGCCGATGTATCCCTGGCGGTCTAGATCTTGAAAGCAAGTGGCGACCCAAGTGCACGCGCTTGGCCCAGCCCTAAATGATCGACCCGAGTAAAGCCGGTCAGGGCGCGCACCTCCGACAAACAACTGCTTGCTCCCGCTCATCATAAATCGAGTCTGGCGGATCACCCTGATCAACCGCTGCAATAGTCTTGCAAACAGGACAATTATGAAATCGCGGAAAAATAAAAGCGGGAACTGTACCTCGCAACGCAAAGACGTTTCCTTCAGACGGAGCCGCCCCGAGGAATTTGTCCACGCCCAACGCGCGCTCCAAGCGATGCTCTCTGAGACTATACTACGCTGGCTAATATCGAACGGATGAGGGAGCTATGCCGCGTCGAAGTAAAGGGCCCCGGCTTTGGCTCCGGAAAGAGCGACGGGGTGCATCAGGCCGGTGTCGTCCAAAACGCCACGTGGGTCATCCTCGACACGATCAACGGGCGACACGAAGAAAGCACAGGATGCGGCATTGACGATCGTGCGGGAGCTGAGCGAGCGCTCGCGGAATATTTAGCGCGCAAACATCTCACCCAGGTATCAAAGGACGAACGTGACCCTGCGTACATCCCCATCGCCGATGTCCTAGCATTGTACGCGCGCGATATCGCTCCCGACCACGCGCGTCCAAGAGAGACGGCGCAACGCATCACGGCGCTGCTCGCGTTCTTCGGCGACAAGATGCTCAGCGAAATCAATGGCGCGCTGTGCCGCGATTACGTCCGAACACGAACGACCGACGCCGCAGCACGCCGCGAGCTTGAAGACCTTCGTGCAGCAATCAACCATCACCGCCGCGAAGGCTTGTGCTCTAAGATCATTGAAGTCGTACTCCCGCCGGAGCATTCTGCGCGGGACCGCTGGCTCTCACGATCAGAAGCCGCGCGCCTAATCCGGGCAGCATGGAGGTACCGCGAGAAGCAAAAGGGTCTCGAAACGGACCGACGCCCGCGCCAGCATGTCGCGCGATTTGTCCTGGTCGCGCTGTACACTGGAACGCGTGCCGGCGCGGTATGCGGCGCAGCGCTGGAGCCAATAACAGGCCATGGTTGGATCGATCTAAAACGCGGCGTCTTCTATCGACGGCCTCCAGGCAAGCGTGAAACCAAGAAGCGGCAGCCGCCAGTGCCGCTGCCAAACCGCCTGCTCGCGCACTTACGGCGGTGGAAACGGAACGGCCAACGGTTCGTCGTGGAATGGGATCATGCCCCTATCAAGCGGATCTCTAAGGCATTTGCCCGCGCAGTTGACGGTGCACAACTTGGTCCTGATGTCATACCGCACACGCTGCGCCACACAGCGGCGACCTGGCTGATGCAGGCTGGAACTGATGTCTGGGAGGCCGCGGGCTATCTCGGTATGACGGTTGAGATGTTGTCGGCCAGATACGGCCACCATCACCCAGACCATCTCTCAAGCGCCAAGACTGCGTTTGAGCGGATGAAGTCGTCCCATTTCGTGGGTGATATCGTGGGTGAAAAAAAAGCGAAACTGATTTAAGTAGTGGTCGGAGTGATAGGATTTGAACCTACGACCCCCTCGTCCCGAACGAGGTGCTCTACCAGGCTGAGCCACACTCCGACAGATACCGCGATAAAGGGCAAATACCGCGACGGGTATATGGGCGCGGCTTATACCGAGCCGTTTCCCGGGCCGCAAGCGGGCGCTAACACCTTGATTTGCTGAGCATGATCTTTTCCGAAAACCGGCTACTCTCGGATCAAATCCGAGGGCATGCTTTCCGGGATCATGCTCTATCCGCTTGCGCCTAAACGCCATTTAGGCACTCTGTCGGGCCAATGACGGCCTCTCTCGCAACGCGCCTGCTTCAGCCCGGCCGCGCCGCGGCCGCGGATGCGGTGCGCATTCTGGCGGCCGGCGGGCTTGTCGCCTTCCCGACCGAGACCGTTTACGGGCTAGGCGCCGACGCGACCAATGGCACCGCGGTGGCCCGGCTCTACGAGGCGAAGGGCCGGCCGGCGTTCAATCCGCTGATCGCGCACGTGACCGATACCGCGGCGGCACACGCGCTGGCGCGCTTCGACGCCGACGCGGCGCGGCTTGCGCAGGCGTTCTGGCCGGGGCCGCTGACGCTCGTGCTGCCGAAATCGGCCACCTGCACCGTCAGCGAGCTTGCGACCGCGGGTCTCGACAGCATCGCCGTGCGCGTGCCGCATCATGCCGTAGCCCAAGACCTGCTCGCGGCCTTCGGCCGTCCGGTGGTGGCGCCATCCGCAAATCGTTCGGGGCACGTGTCGCCGACCACGGCGGCGCATGTGCTTGGCGACCTTTCCGGCCGTGTCGATCTCATCGTCGATGGCGGCCCAACGCCGGTCGGGGTGGAGTCCACAATTGTCGCCTGTCTTGGTCAGGCTCTTGGTAAGCCATTTGGCGAACCGGCGCTGTTGCGGCCAGGCGGCGTGCCGCGCGAGGCGATCGAAAAGCTGCTGGGGCGTCCGCTTGCGCAAGCGCCGGCCGGGATCGCGATCGAGGACGCTCCGCTGGCGCCGGGCATGCTCGCTTCGCATTATGCGCCGCACACCCGAATGCGGCTCGAGACCGATCATGTCGAACCGGGCGAAGCCTTGCTCGCTTTCGGCCCCGCCGCCGTGAAAGGCGCGGACAAGGCGACGAAGATATTGAACCTTTCGGCGCGCGGCGACCTCATCGAAGCGGCCGCCAATCTGTTCTCGCATTTGCGGGCGCTCGATGCCGCCAAAGCGACCATGATTGCGGTGATGCCGCTGCCGCATGACGGGCTCGGCGAAGCGATCAACGACCGCCTGCAGCGCGCCGCCGCGCCGCGCTAGATCATGTCGCCTTCCTGAAGGCCAACTGATGGATTATGTTATCGGCAAATCCGTCAACGGAAGCGCCCAATGCTCGACAAGCCAGACAACACGCCGACAACAGCCATTAGCCCCGAACTGCTCGGGCGCTTCGCCGCCATCGTCGGCGACAAATTCGCCATCACCGATCCGCAGTCGCAAACGCCTTATCTCGTCGAGATGCGCGATTTGTTCCGTGGCCATACGCCGGCCGTGCTGCGGCCGGGCACGGTCGAGGAAGTCTCGGCGATCTTGAAACTCGCCAACGAAACCAAGACACCGATCGTGCCGCAGGGCGGCAATACCGGCCTCGTCGGCGGCCAGATCCCGCATCACAACGAAATCGTGCTTTCGGTGAACCGCCTCGACCGCATCCGCGAAGTCGACCCGACCTCGAACACGATCACGGTGGAATCCGGCGTCACTCTGCAGCGCACCCGCGCCGCGGCGGCCGAAGTCGACCGGCTCTATCCGCAATTGCTGCCGTCGGAGGGCACCTGCACCATCGGCGGCAATCTTTCCACCAATGCCGGCGGCACCGCGGCGCTGGCGCACGGTATCGCGCGCTCGCACGCGCTCGGCCTCGAAGTCGTGCTCGCCGACGGCCGCGTGCTGCACAATCTCAACAAGCTGAAGAAGGACAATACCGGCTACGACCTGAAAAACCTGTTCATCGGCGCCGAAGGCACGCTCGGCGTCATCACCGCCGCGGTGTTGCGGCTGGTGCCGCGCCCGCGTGCGATCGAAACGGCATTTGCCGGCGTGGCGTCGCCGGAAGCGGCACTGGAACTGCTCGGCATCGCGCAAGCGCGCGCCGGCAACGACGTCACAAGTTTCGAGATCATGACCCGGCGCGGCATCGAACTCGTGCTCGCGCATGATTCCGGGAGCCGCGATCCGCTCGCCTCGGCGCATGACTGGTACGTGCTGATCGAGCTCTCCTCGCAGCAGAGCCAAGGCGCGCGGCTTGTGCTCGAAGAAATCCTCGAACATGGCCTGGAGCATGGCCTCGTCGCCGACGCCGTCATCGCCGAAAGCCTCGAACAGGCCAAGGCGTTCTGGCGCAACCGCGAAATGTTCGGCGAGGTGCAGCGCCATGCCGGCGGCTCGATCAAGCACGACGTCTCGGTGCCGGTCGCAGCCGTGCCGGCCTTCATTGCCGAAGCCAATGCGGCGGTGACCAAGCTCATTCCGGGTGCCCGGCCATTGCCCTTCGGCCATCTCGGCGACGGCAACATCCATTATAATGTGACGCAGCCCGAAGGCGCCGACAAAGCCGAATATCTCAAGCGCTGGAACGACGTGAACAATGTCGTCTTCGCCGTGGTGAAGAAATACGGCGGCTCGATCTCCGCCGAGCACGGCATCGGCGTGATGAAGCGCGATCTGTTGCCGTCGGTGAAAGACCCGGTGGCGCTCGATCTGATGCGCAGCATCAAGCACCTGCTCGATCCGAACGGCATTCTCAATCCCGGGAAAGTGCTTTAAGCACTTGTCGCGCGGGTTCGATTTCCTGGCGATTTTCTGAAATATGGTTCAAGAGCGCGTTCTCATCGCCGGCGCAGGCCCCGTCGGGCTTGTTGCGGCGGCACATCTCGCCCGCAGCGGCGTTCCGGTCACGGTGTTCGAAGCCGGGCCAAATCTCTCCGAGGAATCGCGCGCCTCGACCTTCCATCCGCCGACGCTCGACATGCTGCGGGCGCTCGGCGCGGCGGAACCAATGATCGCGCACGGTCTGAAAGCGCCGTCGTTTCAATACCGCACCAAGAAGCACGGCGTGCTTAGCCGGTTCGATTTCGGCGCCATCGCCGATGCCACGCAGCATCCGTTCCGGCTGCAATGCGAGCAATCGAAGCTGACGCGCATCCTTGCCAACCGGATGCACGGCGATGCCAATTTCGAACTGCGGTTCGACAGCGAGGTGGTCGGCATCAGCCAGGACACGTCCGGCGTCGAGGTCACGATCGAGCGCAACGGCAGAAGCGAGCGCAGCCAGGAGAAGTATCGCGGCCGCTACCTGATCGGCGCTGACGGCGCCAGCAGCAAAGTCCGCCGCGCGCTCGGCATCGAATTCGAGGGCTTCACCTGGCCGGACCGGCTCCTTGTGGTCAGCACGCCGTTCGATTTCCCGAGCGTCATTCCGGAGCTGGATTCCGTGAGCTATATCGCCGACCCGGAACGCTGGCATTTCCTTCTGCAGATCCCCGGCCTGTGGCGGGTGATGTTCCTGGTCAATGAGGATGCCAGCGACGAACGCGTGCAGACGCCGGAATTTGCACAGTCGCTCATGGCGGGCGTGGTGCCCGGCGTCACCGACTACGAGATCGACCACATCACGCTTTACAAAGTGCACCAGCGCGTCGCCAAGACATTCCGGAACGGCCGCGCCTTCCTCGTCGGCGACGCCGCCCATATCAACAATCCGCTCGGCGGCATGGGCATGAACGGCGGCATTCACGACGCCGTCAATCTCGCCGCGCGGCTTACTGCGGTCTGGCATGGCGAAACGCCGGACGCCGAACTCGACCGCTTCGACAAGCAGCGGCGGCTGGTCACGCTCGAATACATCCAGAAATACACAATCCAGAACAAGAAGAACCTGGAATCGTCCGGCGACGAATTCGGCCAAAGCTTGCGCGTCATCAAGGACGATCCTGCGCGCACGCGCGAATTTCTGTTGCGCACCTCGATGATTGCGAGCCTGCAGCGGGCGCAGGAACTCGGTTAGCGACACGGTTGAGGCGCGGACGCGCAGGCATGCTGCGGCTTCGTTCTCGCCATGGTTCTAGTTCCGCCGACCGGTATTCCAACTTGAATTCGCCTAGATTGCGCCCAACGACTCAGGTCAATGAGGCCGGTTAGCCACAGCGACGTCAAGAGTGAGACGAAGTACGAAGTAGTGAGGAGATTGGCCGATGGGACAGCCACATCTCCTGTCGCACCGTCAACTCGGCAAGCGTTCGCCGAACCGGCGCGACAATGAAGTAGCGGACGTTGACGGGGGAGCTGGTATCGACGCGCTGATGAAAGAAAATGCCGAGCTTCGGCAACTCGTAATTCAGCTATCCAAGCTCGTGATCAAAAACGCGATACCGCACAGATGAGGGGCTTCTGAGGCTGCCGTGGGGCGGCAGCCTCAGTCTTTGACCTTGCAAAGCGATGCCCGACAAGGCGACGCTCGCGGATGCGCGGGCAAGCGTGCTATTTCATCGCGGCCGCTGGACTGGTATTCAGGCAAAGGGAGAAACACGGAAAGATTGTTGGGCGAAGCCATGCTCACAAATGCAGATCTGCTCACAAAAGCAGAATCGCCCATCATGGCCGTGCAGGTCTGGCTCGCACAGTTCCAGGAGGGGCTGGCGGCGGCCGATCGGGCCCGGCTCGGGTCGCTGTTTCATGCCGAGAGCCACTGGCGCGACGTGCTGGCGCTGACGTGGCGCATCGCGACGATCGATGGCGCTGACGCCATTATGAGAGAGCTGACCGCGCGCACCGCCGAGATGCGGCCCACCGCTTTCGCCATCGATGCGGGTCGCACCGCGCCGCGCTGGGTTACGCGCGCAGGCACGGATGCGATCGAAGCCATCTTCAAGTTCGAGGCCGCGCAAGGCCGCAGCAGCGGCATCATTCGCCTCACGCCGGACGCGAGCGAAGGCGGCAAGCTCAAAGCCTGGACGCTCCTCACGGCGCTCGACGAAATCAAAGGCCACGAAGAGAATCTTGGCCGCGCGCAGCCGGGCGACAAAGCCTATTCGCGGGATTTTCGCGGACCGAACTGGCTCGACACGCGCAAAGCCGCTGCCGCCTATGCCGACCACGATCCGGCCGTGCTCGTGGTCGGCGGCGGCCAGGCCGGACTTTCAGCCGCCGCCTGTCTCGGCCAATTGGGCGTGAACACGCTCATCGTCGATCGCGGCAAGCGCATCGGCGACAATTGGCGCAACCGCTATCACGCGCTGGTCTTGCACAATCAGACGCACGTCAATCACCTGCCATACATGCGCTTCCCGCCGAATTGGCCGGCTTACATTCCCAAAGACAAGATCGCCGGCTGGTTCGAGGCCTATGTGGACTGCATGGAGCTCAATTACTGGACCTCCACCACATTCGAGGGCGCGAGCTACGATGAGACGAACGGCCGCTGGTCGGTCAAATTACGCGGCGCCGGCGGTGCGGCGCGCGAAATGCATCCGCGCCACGTCGTCATGGCCACCGGTCTAAGTGGCGCCCCGAGCATCCCTGCCATCCCCATGTTGGATAAATTCGCCGGCCCGGTTCTGCATTCGAGCCAATATGACGAAGGCGAGACGTGGAAGGGCAAGAGCGCGCTCGTCATCGGCTCCGGCAATAGCGGCCACGATATCGCCCAGGATTTGCACGCGAGCGGCGCCAAGGTCACGCTGGTGCAGCGCAGCTCGACCATGGTGGTCAATGTCGAGCCGAGCGCGCAATTGCCCTATGCGCTTTATGACGAGGGGCCGCTCGAGGATTGCGATCTGATCACCCTATCGGTGCCGCTGGCGCTGGCGCGGAAAAGCCACAAGCTTCTCACCGCGAAGGCCGAGCAGATCGATCAGGAGTTGCTCGACGGACTCGCAGGCAAAGGCTTCAAGCTCGACTTCGGCGACGACGGCACCGGCTGGCAGTTCAAATATCTCACCCGCGGCGGCGGCTATTATTTCAATGTCGGCTGCTCCGACCTTATCGTCAAAGGCGAAGTCGGCCTGGTACAATTTTCCGATATCGCAAGCTTCGTCGCGGAAGGCGCGCGGATGAAGAACGGCGAAACCCTCGCCGCCGATCTCGTCGTGCTGGCGACCGGCTATAAGGATCAGAACGACACGGCGCGCAGATTGTTCGGCGACGCCACGGCCGACCGCGTCGGGCCTATCTGGGGTTTTGGAACGGGCCAGGAATTACGCAACATGTTCACGCGCACGCCGCAGCCGGGCCTGTGGTTCATCGCCGGCAGCTTTGCGCAGTGCCGGATCTATTCGAAATATCTGGCGCTGCAGATCAAAGCTTGCGAGATCGGGCTGCTGCCCTAGAGCATGATCCCGAAAAGTGGAAGCCGGTTTTCGGAAAAAGATCATGCTCACTGGAAAATCTAGGAACGCCGCTTCGCCGTTCCCTTACGGCTGGTTTTCCTGCCGACGATCTTTCTCTTGCGGCGCGACCCTCCGGCGGCCGATTTCTTCGCCGGTTTTTTCTTGCGCCGATCGCGCGCCGCGCGCTCGCGGCACGGCTGGCACAGGCAGCTGCGGCGGCCTTTGAAGAAGTAGTCGCGGTAGTCCTTGCCGTAGTCGTAGGTGATTTCCTCGCCGGGCTCGATACGCCGCATCGCCACGATCACGATGCCGCCGTTGCGGGTGATCGGCTCGGCGTTCGGCCGGCAGGAATGATTGACATAACGGCCCAAGTTCCAGCGCGGCGAGCCGTCGACCGTCCATTTCTTGGTGAGGATGAACAGGTAGCGCGAGTCCCGCGCCTCGCGGCGCACCGCTTCCTCCTCCGTCAGCAGCGGCCCGCGATAGGCGACGATATGGGTCCGCCGCTTGATCGGCTTCACCGCAAACATGCCAAGGCCGGTCGGGGAACGGCCAATTCGAAATGCGCGTCTAGGCATTGGCGCGAATATGCAAAAGATTCGCGCCATGTCACGAGCGATTTGCGGTCGAGCAGCCTTTCCTGCGAGCCGTTCTGCAGCACTCCCCACCACTCATGGTATGGAAGTTGCCTGCTTCAGCGGGACTTTTTCAGGCCTGTGCAAAGGAGCGCCGGGAGGATGAATCTCTTTGTCGCCTATCTCTTGCTGCTTCTCGTCGCCACGCTCGAAGCCGGCGGCGATGCGCTCGTCCGCATCGGGCTTCACAGTCCGAGTCTCGCCGGCCGCGCCGGCCTGTTCGCCGCCGGCGCCATCGTGCTGTTCGCCTATGGGGTCTCGGTCAATTCGCCGCCGTGGGATTTTCTGCTTGGCGTCTATGCGTCGTTATTCTTCCTGGTGGCGCAGTTCATCAACCTCATCGTCTTCGGGATCAGGCCCGATTTGCCGATCTATGCCGGCGGCGCGCTCATCGTCAGCGGCGCCTCCTCATCACGCTGTGGCGGCCGTAGTCGTCGTCAACGCGCAGGTCCGACACTTTGACGAACGATAGCCCTGGGCGCGGACTTCCTGATGATGTCGGGAAGCGTTATCGCGGTCTCCGGCGCGTTGGGGCCGCCGTGCATGTGCAGAACGACAATGCTGCCGGCGCGGACATGGCCCACGACATTGCCGACAATCGGCGCCGGATATTTCTCGAAGCCGTCGCCACCTTCGACGTCGCCGTTGATGACCGTGTAGTTCTCAGCTTCGACGCGCTTGACATCATCGGCATCTAAGCACAGCCCGGGGAAGCGGAAGTATTTCTTGTAGGCGACCGCATATTTCTGCAGCAGCGCGTCGGTCCGCTCGCTTCGGCGCTTTCGTTCGATTTCTTCACCGCGGGAAGGCCGTAACACGGCGAACGGAAGCCGTCGTGCGAATAGCTGTGGTTGCCGAGTTCGAACAGCGGGTTCTGCGACAGTTGTTTAGTTATCTCGGGATAGGCTTCGATCCATAGGCCGGTGAGAAACAAAGTTGCCGAAATATTCTCGCGCTGCAGCACCGCGATGACATTGGCATTGTACCAGGAAGCGACCCTGCCGCTCTTGAGCTCGTCGCGCATTTTCAGCGTCATGTCGGCATCGAAGGTCAGTGCGACGACCTTCTGCGTCGTGACGGCACGATCGAAGCCCGGCCGCTGCGGCGCCGAGCGGACCGAAGACGAAAAGGCACGGCACTGCGCAGATCACGGCGAGCGCTATCGCGACAAACTTGTGCGGGAATTTCATTGCCACGAGGAGGAAACGGGTTGGTGCCGGCCGGCAGAGCCGACAGGCCGACTGTGACGCGCTTTTGGCGGCGCGTCGAGGCCGCGGCTATTTTTCGGCAATCGCCTCGGCGTAACGCGCGTAGAACGTATCGACGCGCTGCCGCCACATGGCGACAAAGACGCCCGAGGTCAGATTATCCACCGACTTCCAGATCTGCTTAATGGCGGGAAGCGTATTCTGCCAGATCGCGCGCTTACACCATTTCTCGCCCTTCATCCGGCCTTCGTCGGTGGCGCACATCGACTTCCAGGCGATCCGCTCCGGATGAGCGACATGCTCCGCCGCGCCTTGCGTGCCCTGCTGGTGGATCAAGTAAAGGTCGCTCAAGGTCGGCTTTTTGTGCGTGCTCAATTCGAACAGAATCGCTGCGGTGAGAAATTTATAGGCGGCAGCCACGGCATTGTCGCGCGAGGCGGCGATATCGCCGGATCCGTATTTGTCGAACTCGTAATTGCTCAGCTGATAGAGACCGATATACGACCCGGTGCGCTGCTTGGGATCGAAACCGGATTCGATTTTGGCCACTGCCTTCATGAAGCTGACATCGACGCCGAGCACGGCAGCGGCAAGCTTGATCTCGTCGATCGGCGTGCCGGAGGGAATATCCCTCACGGCGTTCAAGACGACATCCGCCGGCTTGGTGTCGGGCGGCACTTCTGAATAGGCGTAATAGGCCAGATACGAGAGATCGGGCTTCAGCGGCATCGAATCGGGATAGTTGTCCTCGACCGGCACATTCAGCGCCGCCACTTGCCACTGATCTTTTTCCGGAACGTTTGCTTCCGAAACGTTCTCTTCCGGAATATTCGCCACAGCTTTTTCCGGCGGCATGGGCTTTGGCTCACGCCCCGCGAACGGATACGCAATTGTCATCACGGCAACGACGATGCAGGCGAGCTTGAGCGCCCTCATGCCTCTTTGCCCCCGACGATTCGGCAGCCGCACGTGGCCACGACGGAAATGCGACCACGCGTGATGCGTCGTGACAAGGCACTTCGCCTTCCGCGTGCTGAATCCAGCCGATATTTCCCCGCCGCTGTTGTAGCTGAGCAACAAAAACTGTGGACAGTGCCCCAGGATGGAACAAAAAGTCGACGGAACTTTTCGATGGAACTTTAGGAAATCGACGTTTGGGACTTTTGCGATCGAACTCTTGGCGCGAGTCGATCTCACATTTGCGCGCATCCTGCGCGATCACGCCGCGAGAGGCGGTCCAGAATCAAATAAAGGACGGCCAGCGTACCTTTATCGAATCTGGACCGCGCCATTACAAGGCTACGCAGTAACCCTCACCCCGCCTTTCGGAACCCCCTTCGGCCCGGCAGCGGGCAGGATCACACGCCGCGTCATGGTGCCGACGGCAACCGCGCCGATCACAAGAAGAATGCCGGCGATCCACAGCGCCCAATCATAGGCGCCCAAGCTGGCCGCGATATAGCCGGTGATAGCCGGTGACGATCGGCGCAATGAGACCGCACAGATTGCCGCTGAGGATGGTGAGGCTGATCGCCTTGCCCGACGTCGGAGGCTCGATGCACGAGATCGGTCACCAGCGACAGGTTGAGCGAAATCGCCACATTGATGCCGGTCAGCGACAGCGCGAACAGCGCCAAGACCAGTGTCGTATTGTCGGTGAAGGGCACCAGAGCGAGCGTCGCCGCGAGCAGCACGCATAGCACGCCACAATAGTGCGGCAGCCTCCGGCCAGCAGTGTATGGTTTTGCAACAGGCGGGCGCTCAAAGCGCCGATGGCAATCCTGGCCGGCACCGCGATCGCCCAGTGTATGGCGGTGTATAAGCCCGTCTTCATGATCGTCAGGTGCTTGGTGTCCTGCAGATAGCTCGGCAGCCAGAACAGGAGCAGGTAAAGCGCGTAAATGCCCGAGGCTTGCGCGATCATCGCGCCCCATTGCGACGGCGATTTGAGCAGTTCCAGAAGCACGGATGGGCTGCCGCGCACGCCGATCTCGTCCGGCAAGCCAGCGGAGCGTTCGGCGAGAATTTTCTTGCGCTCGTCCTCGGAGAGCCAGCTCACCTTCTCCGGCCGGTCGAACCAGATCAGATTGCAGGCAAGCCAGACAAAGCCGAGCACGCCGAGAGTGACGAAAGCCGCGCGCCAGCCCCAAGCACTGGTGATCGCTGCAACGACGACGGCGCCGAGCGCCGGCCCCAAGAAACTGCCGGCGCTCCAAAACACGTTGGCGACGCCACGCTCCTGCGCCGGCATCCATTCGCGCACGATGCGGCCGCACGAAGGAATTGAAGTCGCCTCGCCTGCCCCCATGACCAGCCGCGTAGCGAGCAGCGTCCCAAAACTTCCCACGCCCGCGGTCGCCACCATCGCCAGAGACCAGAGCGCAATACCCACGGAATTGATGTTCCGCGCTGTAGAGCGGTCGAGCATGATGCCGATGGGCAGGAGAAAGATGACGTAGCTCCACAGAAACAACGAGAACAGATATCCCATCTGCACCGGAGACAGCCCGAATTCGCCGCGCACGGCCTGCGCGACCACGCCAAGCGCAGAACGGTCCATATAGTTGATTGTGACCAATGCCAGCGTCAGCAGATAAACCCAGCCGCGCCGAAAGTGGAACGGGCTTGGCGAAGCGCTCCCTAGACTCATCGTTTCCTCTCCGTATGCAGATTATTTGTTTATGAAGGCGGGCGCAGGCCCGCTCAGGTAAAGTCAGACGGCGTCAAGCATGGCCCTGGTCCAGCAGACGGCCAAGCCCCGGAATCGACCAGTCATCGCCGAACGCACTCTTGAGCCGGGTGAGGCAACCCGAGAGCACAGCCTGATTGCTGTTGACGACCGGTTTCCGCAACGCCTTCTCGATGGCGGCGACGGCCTCGATTTGCGTCGTGTTGGTACAGCTCAAAAAGACGCCGTCGATCTCCGGACTGTCGTTCTCAAGGGCAAGCTCATACCAGCGCTGCGGCGTGATGGCTTCGAACGCGGCCGGGGTCGCGCAAGCCAGCGCGACGTCCCTGACCACGGTGAAGCAGGCCGCGGTCAGATAAGCGATGATGTCGGCATTGGTCTGATAAGGGCTAAGCACCAGGACCCAGTGCTTCGTTGACGAGGCTGCTGGTCGACACGGCTTCGATACCGGTCGTCGCGTGGATAAGATTGATGATGCGCGCTTCGCCGTCGGCGCCTTCCTTCATCGATGTATGGGTACAATGGAAAACGATGAGATCGGGCTTGGCGTCGGCGAGCGTGGCGGCGGCATGGGCGATCTCATCAGTGAGTTCGGCAACCGTCCTTGGCGGGCCGTCGGCCGCGCGCCACGTGAATGCCGAGGCCCGGCGGCGCGAAACGATTGAATTGCGGCTCGGTCATGCGGTTGACCGACGGGATGATAAGGCCCACGCGGGCGCGCGGCTCCATAACCTCCATCGCGCGACTCCCGCTCGGCTACAGCGTCCATGTCCATCCTCCCGACTCGGTCTCACGCGCTCGATCTTTTGGCGAAAGCTTGCGGCTCCGCGCCGCTATTGTGGAAGAACCGGCCGCCGCTGCTCAGGCGCCTATAATGGTATGGTAGGCTACCGAAGAGCGCGGCGGCAATACAATCTATATGGAAATCTGCCGGCCGATTTCGACGACCTGCTCGCTCGGCAGCCTGAAATAGTCCGTGACATGGGAGGCGTTGCGCAACATGGCCGCGAACAAAGCTTCCTGCCAATGCGGCAGCGCCGAGCCGCGTTCCTTGTGCAGGATGATTTCGTGGCCGACATAATAGACCACGTCGTCGAGGCCGATCTCGCAGCCTCTCTGCGTCGCCTGATGCATCAGGCGTGGAATATCGGGCCGTTGCAGGAAGCCGAAATGCGTCGTTACCCGCCAGAAATTCTCGCCTTCCTTGGCGATCGTCATCAGGTCGGGCCAATGCACCCGCGGCCGCGATTCGGTGAGCACACGCAGCACCAGAACATGTTCGTGCAGCGCGCGATTCTGCCGCAGATGCCACAGCATTACCGGCGGCACGCCGTTGGACGTACGGGTGAGAAACACGGCGGTGCCCGGCACGCGCGGAATATTTCGCGCCTTGACGTCGTCGAGGAATTTCGCGACCGGCACCGGCGTCTGTTCCAGATTGTTGGCGACCGCGACCGAGCCGCGATGCCAGATCAGCATGGCGCCATAGACCAAGCCGGCAAGCAGCAGCGGCACATAACCGCCCTCGGCGATCTTGAGCGAGTTCGCGGCGAAAAATCCGGCATCAATGAAGATGAAAACCGCGGCGAGCATGGCGCTTGGAAGCAGACTCCATTGCAAAACCTCGCGCATGGCGATGAACAATAGAAAGGACGTCATCAACATGGTCGCCGAGACGGCGATGCCGTAGGCGGCGGCGAGATTGTCGGATTTCTGGAACAATAGCGTCAGCGCGATGGTGACGATCATCAGGAGCCAGTTGACCACGCCGACATAGATCTGGCCGTAGCCTTTTTCCGAGGTCTGCTTGATGTGCAGCCGCGGCAGCCAGCCGAGCTGGATCGCCTGCCGCGTCATCGAGAACGCGCCGGTGACGATGGACTGACTGGCGATTATGGTCGCCACCGTGGCAAGCCCGACGAGCGGAATGAGCAGCGGCTGCGGACAAAGCCGGTAAAAGATGTTGTCGGAAATCGAAGCGCCATTGAGGGCAATGGCGCACTGGCCGGCATAATTGAGCACGAGGCAAGGAAACACGATCCACGACCAGGCGGCACGGATCGGCCGTTTGCCGAAATGGCCCATATCGGCATAGAGCGCCTCGGCGCCGGTAACGCAGAGGAAAATGCCGCCCAGCACCAGGAAGCCGCCGTAACCGTTATTGGCAAGAAGCCGCACGCCGTAAAGCGGGTTGAGCGCCAACAGCACCCACGGGTCCTTGGCAATGCCCCACAGGCCGAGCAAGCCGATGGTGACGAACCACACCGCCATGATCGGCCCGAAGGCCGAGCCGATGCGCGCGGTGCCGAGCGGCTGCACCGCGAACAGCGCGGCGAGAATGACGACGGCCGACGGCAGCACATATGGCTCGAAGCTTGGCGTCGCGATGTTGAGACCTTCGAGCGCCGACAATACCGAGATCGCCGGCGTGATCGCGCCGTCGCCATAGATCAAAGCGGCGCCGAGCAGGCCGGCGAAGACGATCAGCGGCCGGGAATGCTTCTGCGCGCCGAGCAGCGACATCAAAGCGAGGATGCCGCCCTCGCCCTCATTGTCGATACTCATGGCGACCACGACGTATTTGATGGTCGTGATCATGAACAGCGTCCAGATCAGAAGCGACAGAATGCCGAGGATGCGATCCGGCGTCGGATCGCCGTGAAGAAAATCGAACGCGGTCTTGAGCGTATAGAGCGGGCTCGTGCCGATATCGCCGAACACGATGCCGAGCGCGGCAAGCCCGCTCAACGCGAGGCCGGTGCGGGCGACGTGAGGAACAACCGGTTCGTGAATTTCTTCGGGGGAAACCGAGATCATATGCGATCAGCCATCACAATCGCTTCCAAAGATCAAATTGCGTTGCGCCGGCTTGCCCGTTCTGCCGGTCATCTCCTTGAGCGAAAGATGGATTATTCCCCGTGACACCGTCATGACACGGTTGTTTCGCGTGATCTTATGTGAGTTGCGCCGCGCGGGCTAGGCCGCATCGCGTCGGCCGTTACTTGCCGAAAAGCCGCGTCGGCGTCTCGACCAGAATGCGGTGTCGCGTCCGCTCATCCGGCGTCCAATCGTGGAATAGATCGAGCAGATGACCGTCCTCCGGCATCGCTGCTGCGGGAATCGAGGGATGCGGCCAGTCGGTGCCCCAGATCATGCGCTCCGGATTAGCGGCAACCAGCGCCTCGTGCAGCGGCTTGGCGACGGCGTAATCCGGATATTGTTCCGAGCAGCGATACACCGCCGAGAGCTTTACGTAGGCATGTCCGTCGCCGACCAGTTTGAGGAGCGCCTGGAAGTTCGGATCGGCGACACCTGCCTGCGCCGGCACCATGCCGAGGTGATCGACGATCATCGTCATATCCCGTGAAATATCGCGCAGCGCCGCAGCCGAAGATGCAAGCATGCGATAATCGCAGAAAAATTGCGCCACCCAGCCGAGCTCGGCCATGGTCTTGCGGAACACTTCAAGCACGTCGAGGCCGACGCCGCGCACATAACCATGCGGCTGCGGGAAGAGATGAAAGCGCAGCCCGCGCAAGCGGAGTCTGTGCCAATCGCGCAAGATCTCTGGCTTGATGCGCGTATCGGTGATGGCGACGCCGCGCAAGCGCTGCGGAAAGCGTTGCAGCGCATCGAGCACGACGCGATTGTCGTAGCCGTACGCGTTGCCTTGCACGATGAGGCCGTTGGCAAAACCGAGGTGGTCGAGCAGCACGATCAGCTTCTCGACCGGCGCATCGGGCGGCGTGTAGCCGCGCCCCGGCGTATAGGGAAATTTCCTCCGCCGGCCCGAAAATGTGAAAATGCGAATCCCAGGCGCCGGGCGGCGGCAGTATTTTCGGACGCCGTGGCCGTTCAACCGGTCCGGCAATGCGCGGCGGTTCGCTGTTCATCAGCCGAGCTTGATATTGGCGTCCTTCACCACGCGGCTCCACAGCTTCATCTGGCTTTCGATATAGCTGCGGAATTCGTCCGGCGTGTTCGGATGCGACTCGACATTGAGTTCGGTAAAGCGTGCGGTCACTTGCGGCGAAACGAGCGCTGTGTTGCCCGCGGCATTGAGCTTCTGCACGACCGCTGTCGGCGTGCCGTGCGGAACAAACACGCCGTTCCAGTCGTAACCTTCAAATCCCGACAGGGTATCAGACATTGCCGGCAGGTCCGGCAGGCTCGCAAGCTTGCCCTTGCCGGTATGGGCGATGGCCTTGACCTTGTCGCCTTTGATCAGGCCGACGGCGGACGACCCATTGGCAAAGAAGAATTGGACCTGCCCTGCCATCACGTCGGTCAACGCGAGACCGCCGCCGCGATAGGGAACATGATTGATCTTGATGCCAGCACGCTCGCGGAACAATTCCAGCAACAGATGCTGCAGCGTGCCGTTGCCGGACGAAGCCATGGTGACGCCGTCGGGCGACGCCTCGGCAAAAGCGATGACGTCGGCGACGGTTTTCACTGGCAGCGAAGGAGCCGCGAGGAGAATATTCGCCACCTCCCCGACCAGAACCACCGGATCGAAGTCTTTCCGATAGTCGAACGGCAAATTCGGATAGAGCGAACCGTTCACCGAGAACGCCGTCGCGTCATGCAAGATCGTGCCGCCATCGGGCGCGGCCTTGGCGACGATCTCCTCGCCGATCGTGCCGCCGGCGCCGCCGCGATTTTCGATGGCGAAAGCCTGGCCGAGGTCCTCGCCAAGCTTGGCATAGAGGATCCGCGCCGTGGTATCGGCGCCGCCCGCCGGCGGATAGGGCACGATGACGCGCACAGGCCGGTCGGGCCAAGGCGTATCGGCAAGCGCGCGGCGGGCAAGCGGCCCAGCCGCCATTGCCGCCAATAGCGTTCGTCTGGTGAGATTTCGCTTCGCCACGGGTTCCTCCCACCCGCATCGCGGGCAGTTGTTCTTACTTGTGCGGCCACATTGAAGCGCAGCGAGAAATTGAACTCAAGGACGGCCTGAAAGCCCTAGATCGTCAGCGACAGCGATTCCATCAGCCCGCGGCGGCTGGCGGACTGATTTTCAGCGCGCGCGTATCCCCGATGCATTCGATCCATTTCGCTGCGCAAAAAGCGGCACCCACGACGCCGCCGATATGCGAGCGGCGCTCGGTCCAATCGAGACACGGGCGGCAGAACACCCGCCGCTTGGCGCGAGCGGCGGAAAGATCGACGCCGAGCTTCGACAAGAATTCCATGCCCGACGGCGTGACCTCGCCTGCTTCGTCGCCGAGCACGACGAAATCGTGCGCGATCATGGCGTCGGCAATGCCGGTGCCGAGCGCGCCGGCGAAATGATCGTAGCAGGTGCGGGGCTGGCGCATCGCATCGTCGAGCTTGGACCTGGGCTGAAAACGCGGCGGCCCGTCGCGCTGCTCGGCGGCCGCGCGCTCACTGCGACCGAATTGGCGCATGCCGCCGGCGTCTCGCCGCAGACCACCAGCGGCCATCTCGGCAAGCTGTTCACGGCGCGCCTCGTCGTGCTGATGAAACAGGGCTTTCGGCACCGGCTATTCGTCGCTCAGCCAATTGGCGATGTTCCCGTTCGACAAGATCAAGATCGACAAGTCGTTCACGCAGAACCTGACCAAGCGCAGCGAATGCGCCGCGATCATTTCGGCGACTTTGACGCTGGCGCAGAACCTCAATATCGCGACCACCCCCGAGGGCGTGGAGACCGTCGATCAGTACCGCATCCTGCGGCTCGCCGGCGTCACCTCGCTGCAGGGTTATCTGTTCAAACGGCCGGGACCGGCATCCGAGATCGACTTCGATCAGGTCCACGACGGGGGCGGCAAAATCGAAGCCGCAGCTTAACCGCTGTCCCGCAAGCGGCTTGGAGCATGATCCGGAAAAGTGGAAGCCGGTTTTCCGAAAAGATCATGCTCAATCAAAATCCTAGAGCGACAAACGATTCAATCTGAAACAATCATGCTCTAGGTCCGCGGGCTCCTTGTCGAACACCATCACTTTGGAGATGAAGGCATTGACGTCACGGACGTGATGGAGGCCGCAATCTCGGGCCAGTGCCGCGAAATCTTCGTCGAGATAGCTTGCATAGTAAGGCTCGTGATAATTCTGCGGAAAGAGTTCCAATAGCCCCAGATAATCCGGACGGTCGCCGCGCTGGAGCGAATCCACAAGCACCAGACGCCCGCCCGGCTTGAGCACCCGCGCAAATTCAGCCAATGCCAGGCGGCGCACTTTCGGGGGCAATTCGTGAAACAAGAAAATGCTGGTGACGGCGTCCTGACTGTTGTCGGGCAGCGGGATTGCCTCGGCTTTGCCAACGGCGAAGCGCGCCTGTGACCGGCCGCGCAAATGCCGTTGCGCATGCCGGATGTACGCTTCCGACATGTCGAGACCGTGGACACGCAATCGCGGCCAGGCCTGTTTCACAAAGTCGAGAAATCGCCCGGTGCCGCAGCCGATATCGAGAAGCTTGAGCTTGCGCTGATCGCGTCCGGCAAAGGCTTCGAACAGCGGCGGCAGCGCCTGCCGCCGGATCGCATTGGCGGTGCCGTTGAACAGCACCTCGACCTGCGTGTCATAGCGCTCCGCCGAATCCTCCGTCATCCAGCCGCCCGACTGGAAATGGAAATTCTGCAGATAATAGTTCGGCCGCCTGCCGCGCGTTTCCTCGTTGAGGACTTCGTCATGCACACGGCGCTCGCGGCGCTGATGGATGTCGGGAAGATCCGCGAAGAACAGCCGCGAGCGCCGCAGAAGCTTGAACAGCGAGCCGTCACGATCGGCAGGAAGCGGATAGATCCCGGCTTCGACATTGGCGAGGTCCTGCATGAACAGGGCGGCCATGTCGGCGTAGAGGCTGTTGCGATCGGGCACCGGCGCATCGGTCTTGGCACGGTGCCGCACGGCTACCCCGTCGCGGCGGCGCGCCGCTTCGGATAGCCGCCGCACCGCGACGCCATGGCCGACATACCAGGCGACACGCGGCAATTGGCTGATGCCGTATGTCGCACGGGTGACAAAGCGGGAGAGAGGAGAACTCATGACTCTGACACTTCGGCTTCACGGTTCATCATTGCGCCAATCTTGACACAAAAGGTGAGCCGCTAGAACAGCGACGCTTGCCCATCCGGCTCCGTTGTCTTTTTTAGTTTTGCTCTTGCTGGTTTGGCGACAGGCGCGGCGGACATGGGTTCCGCAACAGGCTCAAGCGGCGCCGGCGTGACCAGAGCTTCAGCATCGTTGGCCACGCGATTGACCGCGCTCGAAACCGGATAGGCTTCAAGAAGCGCCTCATCGGCCGGCCGGATCAAAGCGGCGGCAACCTCGGCTTCGACATGCGCGCAGTCGAGCCACATGTCGAAAGCAGCCGGCGGAACGAAGACCGGCATGCGACCGTGCAGCGCCGACAAAGTGCAGTTCGCGGTCGTGTTAATGATGGCTGCGGTATCGAGCTCTTCGCCGTTCGGGCCGGTCCAGGTTTCCCAGAGGCCAGCGAAAGCCAGCGGCGGGGCGCTGCCGTCGGCGTTGCGTTTGGCGCGGACAAAATAGGGCTGCTTCGCCGCAGGCGATCTGTCCGCCGCCCTCGCGGCCGTCTGCCCGCCCGCCCGCCATTCATAAAACCCGTCGGTCGGAATCAAGCAGCGCCGCCGCCGCATGGCGTTGCGGAAGGCCGGCTTCTCCAGCACGGATTCGCCGCGGGCATTGATAAGGAGCACAAAGATCTTTGGATCCTTCACGCAGGACGGCAGCAGGCCCCAGCGCATCAGCGCGAAGGAGCGCCTGCCTTCGGCGAGCCGCACGATTGGGATCGGCTGGGTCGGCGCCACGTTATAGCGCGGTGGAAAATTCGGCTGCTCGGCGTAACCGAACAGTTTTCGGATCGCCTCGGGCGTCGAGATGATGACATAACGTCCGCACATGACTAAGCCGATATAAGGCGAATTGGACCCGACTGTAATGAGCGAAGCGACCGAAATGAAAGATGATCCGCGGACTTATCCCACGCGGCCTTATCTCGCGGTCAGCGCGGCGATCTTTCGCGACGGCAAGGTGCTGATCGTGCGGCGCGGGCGGGCGCCGGCCAAAGGCATCTATACGCTGCCCGGCGGCGGCGTCGAGCTCGGCGAGACGCTGGAACAGGCCGTCATTCGCGAAGTCCGCGAAGAGACCTCGCTCGACATCGAGCCTGTCGAACTGGTCGGCTTCCGTCAGGCCATTGCCCGCGACGCCGCCGGCCGCGTCGAGCGGCATTTCGTCATTTTGCCCTTTGCGGCGCGCTATATCAGCGGCGAGGTTTCGCTCAATGAGGAATTGTCGGAAGCGGATTGGCGCAACCCCTCTGCGCTCGGCGCCTTGAAAACAACTGAAGGGTTGGCAGACGTGGTCGCTGCCGCCGCCGCGCGGCTCGCGACGCTACGCCGATAACTTGCGGCTTTTATTTGGCACCGGCGCCCGATGCGAATTCACTCCCATCCTTGCCGTTCGACGGGTCGCGCGACTATGTTCGCGGCCATGCGCTGTGCCGTCGCCATATTGCTTGTCCTGTCGTTCGCCGCCGCCCCGGCCCAGGCGCAGTTCTGGATGCCGTTCGGCTCCCAGCCGGCACCGTCGCGCCCGAAACCGCAGCCGCAAACGCCGGCGCTGCCAAAGCTTCCGGCAACCGCCGGCCCGACGACGCCCCCGCGGCAGGACCAGCCTGCCCCTTACGACCACGATTTGCAGCGGCTGTCGGAAATTCTCGGCGCGCTGCATTTCCTGCGCGGCATTTGCGGCAGCAATGAAGGCCAGAAATGGCGCGATGAAGCGCAAACACTGATCGACGCCGAAGCACCGACCGGGGACCGTCACGATCAGATGGTCGCGAGCTTCAATCGCGGCTATCGCGGCTTCCAGCAGAGCTACCGCACCTGCACGCCTGCGGCCGATACCGTCATTCGCCGCTATCTGGAAGAAGGCGCCAAACTCGCCCGCGATATCACCGCCAGATACGCAAATTAGCGCGGTTCCTGTTCAGTTCCCCGGCGTGTTAACCGTGCTTAAAGGATCGCTTTCAAAAGCCGTCAGCCATGCTAACACTTTGGTGGGTAGGGACGCCGCGATCCCGCGGTGCACAGTGTCAGCAATGAATACAGCGACGCAGAATCTCGCTGCGCCCGACGCATCCGATCACGAACAGAAGCGCCTAGCGCTTGTTCATCTTCAGGACGCTTGGGCCGAAGCCTTCCACGAAGGTGTCGACGCCGACTGCCTGGCGCAGACCTCGCTGTTCCTGGCCTTGGCCGAGCTGGTGGCGACCTATGGCGAAGAAGCAACCGCCAAATTCTCGGAAAATCTCCCGACCAAAATCCGCAACGGCGAATTCTCAATCAAAGTTTCGCGGCAGTAGCCGCAGTTTTGCGCGCTCTACATTCTAGGCGTGTCTGGGATTGAGCGCGCGCAGCCCATAAAAGCCGCGCGGACGCCTGCCGAAACAGATCGCGAAGCGCACGCTCGTGCAACACGATCTTCGCGCACCGCGGGCGTCCGTTTCGTCCTTATATTACGATCGGCCTGACACTTTCCAGGAACTTGAAATGGGCCTTGCGATCATGACACCGCGGGCTTAGGCATTTGGCGCATGAAGGCTGCTCTTCTTCCTGACCGCGGTGTGGTCAAAGTCGCCGGCGACGGTGCGCGGAATTTTCTCCACGGCCTCGTCACCGCGGATATCCTCAAGCTCATGCCGGGGACGGCGGTTTTCGCCGCCTTGCTGACGCCGCAGGGCAAGATCATTGCCGATTTCATCGTTGCGCAAGCACCGAGCGCCCAGGGCAGCATCGGTGGCAGCGCCGGTGACGGCGGCTTTTTTCTCGACATTCCGCGCGCGCTCGGCACGGCGCTGGTCGAGCGGCTCAATCTCTACAAATTGCGCGCCAAGGTTCTGATCGAGGATCTGTCGACAACGCTCGGCGTGCTCGCGGTGTGGGATGGGAAATTGGATGGAAGTTGGGACGGCACCGGCACGACAACGCCCGGTCTTTGCTACGCCGATCCGCGGCTGCCGGCACTCGGGCTGCGCGCAATAAGCCCGGCCGACAGCGCCGGCGAGGCTGCGGCCGCGCTCGGCGCCGCGCTTGTTGATGCCGGCGATTACGAAGCGCACCGGATCGCGCTCGGCATCCCGCGCGGCGGCATCGATTTCGCTTATAGCGACGCCTTCCCGCATGAGACCGACATGGACCAGCTCGGCGGTGTCGATTTCCAGAAGGGCTGCTTTATCGGCCAGGAGGTGGTGTCGCGAATGCAGCATCGCGGCACTGCGCGCACCCGCGCTGTGCCGGTGCGGTATAAGGGCACCGCTCCTGATGTCGGCACAGCCATCACGGCCGGCGGCCGGCAGATCGGGGCTCTAGGCTCGACGAGCGACGGGCACGGTATCGCGCTGCTGCGCCTCGACCGGGTGGACGAAGCGCTAACGGACGGCGACACGCTGACGGCGGGCGCCGTGCCGATCGAACTCGTCAAGCCAGACTGGGCGCGATTTCCCTTCCCCGGTGAACGAGAGAAAGCCGCCGAATGACTGATATTGGTCTAAAGCGCTGCCCGTGGCCCGGGGAAGATGCGCTCTACATCGCCTATCACGACGAGGAATGGGGCGTGCCGGAATATGACGATCGCGCGCTGTTTGAGAAGCTCGTGCTCGATGGCTTTCAGGCCGGCCTGTCGTGGATCACGATCTTGCGCAAGCGCGAAAACTTTCGCAGCGCCTTCGACGGCTTTGTGCCGGAGAAAATCGCGCGTTATCGGCCGGCCAAGGTCGAACGGCTAATGCAAGACGCAGGCATCGTGCGCAATCGCGCCAAGATCGAGGGCTCGGTGCGTTCGGCGCGCGCGTGGCTCGAAATCATGGGTAAAGGTCCCGGCTTCTCCAAGTATCTGTGGGACTTCGTCGATGGCCGGCCGAAGGTGAATCACTTCAAAAACAGAGGTCAGGTGCCGGCCGAGACCAAAGTCTCGCAAGCCGTGTCGAGGGATCTGGCGCAGCGCGGCTTCAAGTTCTGCGGCCCGACCATCGTCTATGCCTTCATGCAGGCGGTCGGCATGGTCAACGACCATCTCGTCGCCTGCCATCGCCATGAGGCCTGCGCCAAGATGGGGCAAAAGCCCGGACAAAAGGTCCGTGGCTGAGAAGGCGGCGCTCACTCACGCCGCGCGGCCGGCAAAGCCGCGAACGGCGTCCGGAGCCCGCGCCTGGCAGCGCATGCTGTCGGGACGGCGGCTTGATTTGCTCGACCCCTCCCCGCTCGACATCGAGGTCGAGGACATCGCGCATGGACTGGCGCGCGTGGCACGCTGGAATGGACAAACAAGCGGCGCGCATATTTTTTCGGTCGCGCAGCATTGCCTCTTGGTCGAGGCTTTGGCGCGAGCGCGGACACCGCGGCTTGATAACAACCGCCGCCTTACGATCCTGCTGCACGACGCGGCGGAATATGTCATCGGCGACATGATCTCGCCGTTCAAGGCGGTGATCGGCGATGCGTACAAGGTGACGGAACGGCGCCTGCTCACCGCCATCCATTTGCGGTTCGGGCTGCCGGCGAAAACGCCACCCGAAATCGAGGCGCGCACCAAGGCCGCCGACCGGCAGGCGGCTTATCTGGAAGCGACGCGGCTTGCCGGCTTCGACGCGGCCGAGGCGCGGAAATTCTTCGGCCGGCCGCCGGTATTCTCCGCGGCCATGGAGCGCGATTATCTGAAGCCTTGGCCCGCGGAAACCGCGGAAACCCGCTATGCCGAGCGGCTCGATAAGCTGATCGGGTAAGTCATACTTGCGCCGGCCGCTATTTCCATTATCCCGTCCTCTTCGGGCGGCTGCGGAGCCGCCTTTGGACGACGAAGGAACAAGAAGAAACCATGATCCACGTCTGCTCGCTTTCGCGCCTGCAACAAACCGTCGAAGATACCGGCGCGCGCCATGTCGTGTCGCTGATCGGCGATGAGGCGCGCCTGCAACGGCCGGCAAGCGTAGCGCCGGAACATCATCTCTGGCTCTGCCTGCACGACATTTCCGCCCCGCTCGACGGCTACATCATGCCGGGCAAGCAGCATGTCGCAGCGCTTTTGGATTTCGTGCGCGGCTGGGACCGCAAAGCGCCACTCGTGGTGCATTGTTACATGGGCATCAGCCGCTCGACTGCGAGCGCCTTTGCCAGCGTCTGCGCGCTCAATCCGCATCGCGACGAAACCGGCATCGCGCAGGCGCTGCGCCGCGCGTCGCCGACCGCCACGCCGAATATCCGCATCGTCTCGCTGGCCGACAAATTGCTCGGCCGCCAGGGGCGCATGATTGCGGCGATCGAAAATATCGGCCGCGGCGTCATGACCACGGAAGCCGAGCCATTCCAACTCGACCTCGAATAAGCAAAGCGCAGGTTGGTTTCATCGTCCTACTTGTAGTCTTGCTGCTGGCCACTCCAGTTCTCGCCATTATTGCGCTGGTCAGCACGTCCGGGATTAGAGACAGCCTGCACCGTCTGGAATTGAGAATTGCGGCGCTGGAGAACAGGCCGGCGGCACCGTCGCCACGGCCTTCGCCGAGCCGGAAAAAGCGCAACCAGCCGCTCCGGCGCCCAGCATTACGACGGAGCCCGTGCCTCCGCCCCCTTCGCCGCCACCGCAGCCCGCTGCCGCGTCGGTGACAAGCTCGCCTTCACCGGGCTCGATAGCGCGGCCGGTGACGGAGCCGACACGGGACATCGGCTTTGAGGAGCGCTTCGGAACACGCTGGGTGGTGTGGGTCGGTAGCATTGCGCTCGCGCTCGGCGGCATCTTTCTGGTGCGCTACACGATCGAACAGGGCCTCATCGGCCCACGCGCGCGTATCGCGCTTGGCGCGTTGCTGGCGCTCTTGCTGATCGCTGCCGGCGAGTGGCAGCGGCGCAGCGAAAAGGTTCTGGCGCAGCCGAGCCTGCCGGGAGCGAATATTCCGTCCATTCTCACAGCGGCCGGTACGACCGTGGCCTATGCGACGGTCTATGCGGCCTATGCGCTCTATGGTTTCCTGCCGCCACCAATCGCATTTCTGCTTCTCGGCGCGATCGCCCTGCTCTGCTTGGCCGCGGCCTTGTTGCACGGCCCGGCACTTGCCGGTCTCGGCATGATCGGCGCCTATCTCGCGCCGGCGCTGATCGCATCCACCGAGCCGGATTACTGGTCGCTTTATATCTACGTTGCCGTCGTCAATGCGGCCGCTTTCGCGCTGGCGCGCTACCGGCTGTGGCGCATGCTGGCACTGACCGCACTTGTGCTCGGTGCATTGTGGGTGCTCGCTGGAACCAATCCCGATCTCGCCACCGTCACGGCGCTCGGTGCGCATGTGTTCCACGCGATGACGGGTTTCGCGCTGGTGACGACGTTCCTCGTCTGCGACTTGATCTACGGTCCGCGACCAACTCCGAACGAGATCGACCACGTCTCGAGCATCGCGTTGTCGGTTTATCTGCTCGCCGCCTTGATTCTCGTACTGGTAAGCCGACACGACCCGCTCGCGCTCACCGCTTTTGCCATTCTCACCATCGCCGCCGTCGGTATCGCCTGGCGCACGGAGGCCGCAATTGACGCCGTACCGCTAACGGCGCTTTTCGCTGTCGCTGTCATGGCGCATTGGGCCGCGCACATAACACCCGACGCGCTCTTGGCGCCGTCCGGCCCTACGTCGCCGGCGATCCCGGAGCCCGGATCCTTCGACTACGGCTCGCACTTCGCGCTCGCCGCTTTGTGGGCGGCGTTGATGGAGGTGCCGGATTTTTAGCCCAAGGCCGTTCCGAGCGCGCCTTGGTTCCGATGTTATGGGCCGCATCCGGCGTGGCTCTTCCGCTCGCGATGCTCATCGCGCTCTACTTTCGGATCGCTGAGCTCGACCGGTCGCTGCCGTTTGCAGGCCTCGAGCTGCTTCTTGCCGCGCTCTATGGGCTTGCCACGGAAACGCTGACGCAGCGCGAGCGACTTCCGGGCTTCATTCCAGGCCTCTTGGCGTCGGGCGCGATGTTTGCGACCGGCACGCTCGCGGCACTCGCGCTCGCGCTGACTTTCGCGCTGGAAAAAGGTTGGCTCACCGTGGGTCGCCGGGGAACGGCCTTTGCCGTGGCTGCGCCGGCTCGCCGCCGTCATGGTCGGCGTCGTTGTTTCACGCATTGGCTATGACCCGCGGAGGCGACGATTTGGGAACGACGCCGATCTTCAATTGGCTGCTTTACGGCTACGGCATCCCGGCCGCGGCGTTCTGGCTCGGCGGCTGGCTTATGCGCAAACGCGCCGATGACCTGCCGACGCATATCGTCGACGCCGGCGCCATGCTTTTTACGGTGCTGCTCGTGGTGATGGAAATCCGTCACTACGTGACGGGCGGCAACATCTATGCGCCGATGCACGGTCCCACCGAAATCATTCTCTACGCCAATGTGGGGTTGGCCATGACCATCGGCCTCGAACACATCCGCGCGCGCACCGGCAGCTTCATTCACAATGCCGGCGCGCTGATCGTCGCGGCGCTCACGGCCGCCGCCCTACTCGCGGATCTGATCGTCGGCTCAAGCCTGCAGTTTCGCTTCGAGTCGCTCCCGGGCGGCGCATTCCTCAATGATATCCTGCTCGGCTTCGGCCTGCCGGCGGTGCTGGCCGTCGCACAGGCGCTGATCGCGCGCGCGACACGGCCGATGCCCTATCGCACAGTCGCCGCGATCGCGGCCGTTCTGCTTGTTTTGTTTTATCTGACACTGCAAACGCGGCGGCTGTTTCATGGCCCCGTCTTGGCGGGGACCGACCAGCGACGCCGAACAATATGCCTATTCGACGGTGTGGCTCGCCTACGGCATTGCGCTATTGGCAGCCGGCTTCGTGCTGCGGTCGCCGCCGGCGCGCTATCTCGCGCTCAGCGTTCTCATGCTGACCATCGCCAAGGTGTTTCTATTCGATACCGCCAATATCGCCGGCATCTACCGTGCGCTGTCGGTGATCGGGCTCGGCATCGTGCTGCTTGGTATCGGCTGGCTCTACCGGCGCGTGCTCTATCCGCAAACGGCGGAACGCAGCGGCGGCGGGTGATCCCGCCTTCATCTATCCGGCGAAGAAAATCTTACGCGATGCCGTCTACTGGTCGAGCGACGGACGCAATGACGGCCGCGTGTTCGTGACCGGCGTTGCCGCCGGCGCCTCGGCGGGGCCGCTGATCAGCTGCGAGCGCGGATTGCGCTGGTAGAAATCGCAATAGGCAAAGCCCATTCCATAGACCGAGCCGCGGAAGCTCCGATAGTCGATCTTCTGCACGCGGAAGCATGGCGAGATGGGCAGGCCCGAGAGGTGCGCGCAGACCGAACTGCTGTCGACGTGGATCGTGCCGGGAGGGAGCGCTGCAAATCGCATCTCGCCTGCGCCGTGCATCTTGATGGTGCCGACAACCGATCCGTCGGGGAAAATGCGGCCCTGACCGACGGTGCCTTCGAAGCAGGTATAGGAGAACAGCTTGCCGACCACGAATGCACGAGCCTGTTCCGGGCTCAGTTCCTCTGCGGTGGCCAATCCGGCGCCGAACAGACCGGCGCCCAAAACGCACGCACTGACAACGGCTATGCGGACTGACATCGACAACTCCACTCGCGACGCTCTGCTACTACGCACTTTGACACTATGGATCGTGGCACCATGTACTGCGGCGCTATGAACTGCCTTCCCGGGCAGTTGGGCCATATTAACAAAACTTCTTAACCGACCCCTTACCATAGCGCCCTCGCAGTGTGGCCAAATTTGGTAGCGAAATCTTGACCCGCTTACCCTATTTTTACCACGATCCTTCCGCGGACCTTACCTTCGACAATACGGCCGCCCGCCGCAATGACGTCGGCGAGCCCGATTTCGCTCACAATGGCGGCGATTTTCGACCCGTCGAGATCCGTTTCCAGGTGCTGCCAAGCCTTTTGGCGTAACGGCAGCGGACACATGACGGAGTCGATGCCAAGGAGCGAGACGCCGCGCAGAATGAACGGCGCCACCGAGGTCGGCAAGTCCATTCCGCCGGCCAGTCCACAAGCCGCGACCGCACCGCCATACCGTGTCATCGAAAGTACATTGGCGAGCGTGGTCGAGCCGACCGCATCGATGCCGGCGGCCCAGCGTTCCTTGGCCAGCGGGCGCGCGGGCCCGGTCAGTTCCTTGCGCTCGATGATCTCGGTGGCGCCAAGGCCTTTGAGATAGTCGGCCTCCTCCGGCCGGCCGGTCGACGCCGCAATCGTGTAACCAAGCTTGGCCAGCAGCGCGACGGCGACCGAGCCGACGCCGCCGGCGGCGCCGGTTACGATCACCGGACCGCGAGACCCGCGGCATACAATAGAGCGCCGCCGCAGAGCACCCGCACCGTGCCGAAGCGGTCGGCGATGATGCCGCCGAGCGGCTGGCCGATGCCCCAGAGCAGATTCTGCCAAGCAAGCGCGAAAGCGAAAACGTCGCGGCCCCAGTGATTGGCCGTCGAGATCGGCGTGAGGAAAAAGCCGAAGGTCGAGCGCGGCCCAAACGCGATCAGCGCGATCAGGCTGCCAAAGCCAATGACCAGCGCCGGCGTGCGTCAGCTCTCTTGCACGCGCGGTTCGCGCGTCAGCCCCGTAACGTCGTCCATATCGCCCCGGCTAACGAGAGAGTCAGAAGGTCACGCAGAATAAAGCCCGCGTCCAAATCGCCCAAACGAAAATTTCGCCCTCATGAGCGTCCAGGGCATCGCAGATAGGCCTATTCGGCTTGCCATAGCGGCGGCCGCTGACTATGCATTTTCCCTCCTTTGCCACTGCTGATGTTGGTCCCATGCCGTCTCTCCTCCGCGCCGACGCCTTCCTCTCGCCGCTCGAAATCGACGCCGCGGTCACACACGCTCTCGACGAGGACTTAGGCCGTGCCGGCGACATCACCTCGATCGCGACGGTGGCGGAGGATACCCAAGGCCGCGCGGTGCTGGCCGCGCGCAAATCGGGCGTCATCGCCGGTCTGCCACTCGCCGAAGCTGCGTTTCGCAAATTGGCGCCCGGCATCGCTATCGCGGCGCATTTGCGCGACGGCATGGCGGTTCAGGCCGGCACCAAGCTGATGACGATTTCCGGCGAAGCGCGCGCCATTCTTGGCGCCGAGCGCGTGGCGCTGAATTACGTCGGCCACCTTTCCGGCATCGCCACCGCGACCGCGGAATTCGCCTCCCGCATCGCACATACCAAGGCGCGCGTCGTCTGCACGCGCAAGACGACGCCGGGCCTGCGCGCGCTCGAGAAATACGCCGTGCGCTGCGGCGGCGGCTTCAATCACCGTTTCGGCCTCGACGACGCCATCCTGATCAAGGACAACCACGTCGCGGTCGCCGGCGGCATCAAGCCGGTGCTGACGCGCGCGGCGCAGACCGCGGGCCATCTGGTCAAGATCGAGATTGAGGTCGACTCGCTTGATCAGTTGCAAGAGGTGCTCGATGCCGGGATCGCCGACGTGGTGATGATCGACAATTTCGATCTGGATTCGATGCGCAAGGCGGTCGCCATGGTCGCGGGCCGCCTGGTCATCGAGGCGTCCGGCGGCATCACGCTCGACAGCGCGTCGGCGATCGCGGAAACCGGCGTGGATTATCTGTCATCGGGCGCGCTGACGCACTCGGTGCAGAATCTCGATGTCGGCTTGGACATCGAGATGTGATGCATCAGAGCTTCGCCGTTGAAGCTGTGATGTCCGTATCTGCGGCCGGCGCTGCCAACGCATCCGGACTCTTCACGCTGGCTTCTGCCGCCGCGGGGTTTGGCAGCGGATTTTCCGACATCGCTTCGGGATCGGGCCGTAGGAAGTCCGCCTTGCTCGCGGGATCGACGTTCACGAGACTCGCCGGCGCATTCGGGCCCCAGACCGGCGCATCGTCGCCGTCGCCCCAATTGCGCGGCCGATAGAATGTGTGGACGCCCAATCTGTATAGCCGCGTCATCTCGTGCACCCAGCTCGGATGCACCCAATAGGCGTGATAATGCGTGGCGTGGCCGACTTCGGCGAGCCAGATCTTGCCGTCGAGAGTGTCGCGGGCGATCTGCTTGGCCTGCTCCCACATATCCGGCTCGTCGATCTTGTTGAGGTCCTTGTTTTCGCAGGCGAAGGTGAATTGGCAAGCGAGATGGCGGTGCGAGTTCTGATAGACGACACCGCAGACATCGTGCGGGTAATAGCCTGAGAACACGCGGTTCATCACCACCTGCGCCACCGCCTCCTGGCCTTTCATCACTTCGCCGCGCGCTTCGAAATAGATCGCGTCAGCGAGACACTTCTGCGCCTCGGCGCGCGGCGGACCGGCCAGGCCGAGGCGCTGTGCCGGACTCAGCACGCGGCTCTCGTCCTTGCCGGTGACGGCCTCGTCGCCGCCGTAATCGTTGTTGTCGTTGTCCTCGAGCGACGACATTTTGATATTGGCCTCGGGCGGCGTCACCAGGATCGGCTCGGCGCCCGGCGCCCAGCTTTGCAGGCCCGCGGGCTCGCCCATAATGCTGTTGCCGAAATAGATTTGCGCGCTGCGATCGGCCGACGAGCCGTCGATGAAAGAGGCTTCGCCGAAATTCGTTTGCGCGACCGTCATTTCGCCGGGCTGTGGCACCTCCGGCGGCTTGTCGGCGATTTCCACCGCGTCATCGCCGCCGCCCGGCACATTGCTGCGGTCGGCGGAGAGCATGGAGCGTGGCGCAATCGTGTTGCTGGCCTCATCTGCCTGCGGACCGGCTGACGTCGGCACCGATGCCGACGGATTCGCTGCGTCGGCCGCAGCCATACTGGCGGCCTGCGGCATGGAAGCCGGGTTCGCTGCATCCATCTGCATGGGCGCGGCGGCATCGGCCGCAGGGGCCGTAGCAGCATTGATCCGCACGGCGTTGACCGGCGCGGCGGGCGACGGACTGTCTTCGGCATGCGCATCGGTTTTCGCCGGCTGCGGGGCCACGACCGGTACGATGGGTTGCGTGACCGCGGGCGTTGCCGGCTGCGCTGGCGCATCGATCGACTGCAATTGCGGCAGCATCTTCGGATCGAGCGCAGCCGGCGCGGTGAACGGCAGGCGGTCGCCTTTGTTCGAGCGATTGACGGCCGGGTACTCGACCTGGCGCGTGGAGTGCCCGGTGAGCGCCTCGTCGACCTTCCATGCATAAGCGTCGAGCGCACGCGGATCGAAATTGACGTTCTGAAATTCGAGCGGCGTGGGAATGACGGTTCCGATCGGGCGCGTGAAATTGAACGTCGCGCGCTCGATCGTGCCGAACGGCGACGCGATCAGATGCTCGCCGCCCCAGCTCGCGGACATGCTCGGGCGATGCGCGATGAGCGCAGCGAGATCCTGATATCCGATTGAGGTCGGCATCAGCGCGATGCAGAACGCGCTGAGCCAGAAGCGCGCCGAGTTAGAAGCGCGCAGCACCCGAACACGCGACGCCACCATTACCCCGAAACCCCACCACGCAACGCAACGCGTACTCGGTCAATGAAACGCCACCGCAGTGGCGCAAATGCGACATGGCGATTTATTGTCGGGTTAACGTTGCGAAGGTGTTAATCGCAAAAGCGCGCGAAAACTCTACGCAGATCAACTGTGGCGCAGCTTAGTACGCGAACGATTCATGCACACGGAACTAGGTCATGCGCGCGAATGCGGAACTCAAATGAAATTGCGACAAATATCACCACGCGAACAAGTTCGCGGCGGTACGATGATGAGTTCCGTGGGTTGCGCTTCATTAACCACGAAACAAGGCGAGCTCGCTTAAGCGCGTCTTCTCGCGGAGACTTACGCCGTGCCGCTTGTGCCTTTGCCGAGCGCAGCCTGTGCCGCGGCAAGCCGTGCAATCGGCACGCGGAACGGTGAGCACGACACATAGTCGAGCCCGACTTCGGCGCAGAACGTGACGGATGCGGGGTCGCCGCCGTGTTCGCCGCAAATGCCGAGCTTCAATTTCTGCCGCACCTTGCGGCCGCGCTCAGTTGCGATACGGATCAATTCGCCGACGCCTTCGCGGTCGATCGACACGAACGGATCGGCTGGCAAAATTCCCTTCGACGTATAGATCCCCAAGAAGCTCGCGGCATCGTCGCGGCTGATGCCGAAGGCGGTCTGCGTCAGATCGTTGGTGCCGAAGGAGAAGAACTCCGCCGTCTCGGCGATCTCGCCCGCCATCAGCGCCGCGCGCGGCAACTCGATCATGGTGCCGACCTGGTAATTGAGCTTGCTCTTGGTCTCCGCGGCGACCTTCTTCGCCATGGCGTCGATGCGCTCCTTGACGAGATCGAGCTCGGCTTTGCCGGCGATCAGCGGCACCATGATTTCCGGCACCACGGGCTTGCCGGTGGCGCGGCCGGCCTCGACCGCAGCCTCGAAGATCGCGCGGGCCTGCATCTCGGCGATCTCGGGATAGGCGATCGCGAGCCGGCAGCCGCGGAAGCCGAGCATCGGATTGAACTCGTGCAATTCGCGCGCGCGGTCCGCAAGCTTTTGCGGATCGGCGCCCATGGCGGCCGCCACTTCGGCGATTTCCTTCTCGGTATGCGGCAGAAATTCGTGCAGCGGCGGATCGAGGAGCCTGATGGTCACCGGCAGGCCGCCCATGATCTTGAACAGGTCGACGAAATCGGCGCGCTGCATCGGCAAGAGTTTCGCGAGCGCAGTGCGGCGCGCATCCTCGTCGCCGGCCAGAATCATCTCGCGCATTGCGCGGATGCGCTCGTCCTCGAAGAACATGTGTTCGGTGCGGCAGAGCCCGATGCCTTCGGCGCCGAATTTGATCGCGGTGCGAGCATCGGCCGGCGTATCGGCATTGGCGCGCACTTTGAGCTTGCGCACACCGTCGGCCCATTTCATCACGGTGGCGAATTCGCCGGCGAGCGCCGGCTCGATCATCGGCACTTTGCCGGCGAGCACCTGGCCGGCGGAGCCGTCGATGGTCAGCGTATCGCCCTTCTTCATGGTGATGCCGCCGGCCCTCATGGTCTGCTCGCGATAATCGACGCGCAGCGTGCCGGCGCCGGAGACGCAGGGCTTGCCCATGCCGCGCGCGACGACTGCGGCGTGAGACGTCATGCCGCCGCGCGTCGTCAGAATGCCTTCGGCGGCATGCATGCCGTGAATGTCTTCCGGCGATGTCTCGATACGGACCAGGATCACCTTGCGGCCCTGACTTTTCAGCAGCTCCGCTTCCTCGGACGAGAACACGATTTCGCCGGACGCCGCGCCGGGCGAGGCCGGCAGGCCGGTGGCGATGATCTTGCGCTCGGCATTGGGATCGATGGTCGGATGCAATAACTGATCGAGCGCGCCGGGATCGATCCGCCCCACCGCCTCTTCCCTGGTGATCAGCTTTTCCTGCGCGAGCTCGACCGCGATGCGCAGCGCCGCCTGCGCCGTGCGCTTGCCATTGCGCGTCTGCAGCATCCAGAGCTTGCCCTGCTCGATGGTGAATTCGAGATCCTGCATGTCGCGATAGTGCCGCTCGAGCACGCCGTGGATGCGCTTGAGCTCGGTGAATGCCTTGGGCAGCGCCGCTTCGAGCGAGGGCTTGTCGGAGCCGGATTCCTTGCGCGCGGCCTCAGTGATTTCCTGCGGCGTGCGGATGCCGGCGACGACGTCCTCGCCCTGGGCGTTAATCAGAAATTCGCCGTAAAGCTTTTTCTCGCCGGTCGACGGATTGCGCGTGAACGCGACGCCGGTCGCCGACGTATCGCCCATATTGCCGAACACCATGGCCTGCACATTGACGGCGGTGCCCCAATTTTCCGGAATACCGTGCAGGCGACGATAGGTGATGGCGCGTTGATTCATCCACGAGCTGAATACGGCGCCGATGGCGCCCCACAATTGCGCATGCGCATCCTGCGGGAACGGCTTGCCCAATTCCTGCTCGACCCGCTTCTTATAGCGCTCGACCAGCGCTTGCAGATCGTCGGCGTTGAGATCGGTGTCGAGCGTGTAGCCGTTGCGCTCCTTGTGCTCGTCGAGAATCTCTTCGAAGTTCTGGTGTTCGATGCCGAGCACCACATCGGAATACATCGTGATAAAGCGCCGGTAGCTGTCCAAGGCGAAGCGCCGGTCGCCGGATTTTTCCGCAAGCGCCGCGACCGTCGTGTCGTTGAGGCCGAGATTGAGCACGGTGTCCATCATGCCCGGCATCGACGCGCGGGCGCCGGAGCGCACCGAGACCAGCAGCGGATTTTTCTTGTCGCCGAATGTCTTGCCGGTGATGCGGCCGACGGCGGCTAAAGCCGCCTCCACCTGCGTCTTTAAATCCTTCGGATAGGTTTTGCCGTGCGTGTAGAAATAGGTACAGACCTCGGTGGTGATGGTGAGGCCCGGCGGCACCGGCAGGCCGAGATGCGCCATTTCGGCGAGCCCCGCGCCCTTGCCGCCGAGGAGATTGCGCATCGAGGCGCGGCCCGCAGCCTTGCCCCCGCCGAACGCATAGACCCATTTGCCCTTGCCGGAGGCCTGAGCCGCTGATTTCGGCGCGGCTTTGCCGGCTTGCGCCGGCTTGCGCGCGCTTGCGGCACGGGCCTTTTTCACGGGCTTACGAGAGGTTTTGCTTTTGCGGGATTTGGCCATGGTGGTTCAGCAGCGGCGATGTTCAACGATATGGGAGGCTTTTAGATCGCAAATCCCGTCCGGCGCAAATTCATTGGATGAAATGATGGATGGCATTGAGCCCCATCAATCCGACGATGATGAGATAGATCGCGACGATGAAGTTGAGCAGCCGCGGCATCAGCAGGATGAGAATACCGCAGATCAAAGCGACAAGCGGCGTGATATGGGCGGCGGTGATGACCATGAAAAACCTCTGGGATTTCAGGTTGTAAAATCGGAAGGTCCGCGCAACGCCTACTCAACGCGCGAAGCGCCGTTCGGTTCTAGCACGTCTCGGTGAATTGAAAACCGGCCTTTGCTCGTCGTGCCCAGCCTTGTGCCGGGCGTCCACGTCTTTGCGATAGCAACGAAAGTCGTGGATGGCCGGGACAAGCCCGGCCATGACGATGAAACTAACCCTCGATCTTGGAAAAATCCGCAACTGCGCGGGTGGCGGCACGGATTTCGTTGAGGAGCTTCAGCCTGTTCTCGCGCAGTGCCTTGTCCTCGACATTCACCGTTACTTCCTCGAAGAAGGCATCCACGTACGGCCGCAATCGGGAAATTGCAGCCATGGCCCCGGTAAAATTTTCATCTTGAACAGCCGTGCCTACGATTAAA
>JBAUCK010000142.1:0-12421 GCA_049677525.1 Xanthobacteraceae bacterium | reverse complement strand
GCTGGTGGCGCTGCCGCAATCGCCGGAGCCGCGCCGTCCCGATCGCGCGCCGGAAGTCGCGCGGGCGGCGCGCGACCGCGTGCTCGACCGCTTTGCCGCGACCGGCAAAGTGCCAGCCGACGAAATCGCGCTCGCCAAATCCGAGCCGGTGCCTAACGCGCGGCATCCGATGCCGATGCTGGCGCCGCATGCGGCCGACCAGGCCATGATGCAGGACCCCGCCGCGCGCGTATTTCACCTCACCATCGATGCAGGGGTGCAGAACAGCCTCGAACAGCTGGCGCGGGAGCGCGAGCGCACGCTCGTGGCGACACTGGGTCCCAATGTTTCGCTCGCCATTCTTGCCGTCGACAATGCGACCGGGCAGGTGCTTGCCCATGTCGGCTCGCCGGCTTATTTCGACGCCCGCCGTGCCGGGCAGGTGGATATGACACAGGCGGTGCGCTCGCCGGGCTCGACGCTGAAACCTTTCATCTATGGGCTCGGCTTCGAAGACGGCTTCATCCATCCCGAGACGCTGATAGAGGACGCCGGTCCGTTATGGCGCTTATGCGCCGAAAGATTTCGATTACGGCTTCAAGGGCACGGTGAGCATGCGTGAGGCTTTGCAGTTCTCGCTCAATGTCCCGGCCGTCGCCGTGCTCGATCGCGTCGGCCCGGTGCGGCTCGCGGCGCGGCTGACGCAGGCCGGCGCCGCGCTCACTTTGCCGGACGGGCAGGCACCCGGTCTCGCGCTGGTGCTTGGCGGCGTCGGCATCCGGCTCGCCGATCTGGTCAAGCCTTATGCCGGCATTGCGCGTCTCGGCCTGGCCGTGCCGCTGAGCGAGCGCATGGATGCCGGCGCGCCGGAAGCCCGCCGCCTGATGGAGCCGGCCGCGGCCTGGTATGTGAGCAATGTCTTGCTCGGCTCGCCGCCGCCGGAAAACGGCGTTGGCCGGCCGCATCGCCTTCAAGACCGGCACCAGTTACGGCTACCGCGACGCCTGGTCGGTCGGCTTTGACGGCAAGCACACGATCGGTGTCTGGGTTGGGCGGCCCGACGGCGCGCCGGTGCCAGGCCTCATCGGCCGCGAGGCCGCGGCCCCGATCCTGTTCGATGCTTTTGCTCGCATTGGCGGATCGACCACGGCTTTGCCGCGCGCGCCGGCCGGTGTGGTGTTCGCTTCCAATACCAGGCTGCCGCCGCCGCTGCGGCATGTTCAGCCGGGACGTCTGGCCGGCGCTACGGCGCAGCCGCCGCTCCGCATCATGTTTCCGCCCGATGGCGCGCGCCTCGATCTGACCGAGACCGACGGCAAGCCTGATCCGGTTGCGCTGAAAATCACCGGCGCAGTCGCGCCTTTGACCGTGCTCGTCAACGGCGTGCCGATGCCGGGCGCGGGCAGAGGCGGCGGCTCAAGTGCGCTGTTCTTTCATCCGGCGGGGCCCGGCTTCTCGCGGGTCACCGTGACCGATGCCTCAGGCGCCGCCGCCAGTATCGTCGTGCGGGTGGACGACAGCACCCCAACTGCGCTAGGGGCCATCATGCCGGACGCGGCGAGCGCCCAATAGCGCGCGCCGCAAAACTTCCCCGGCAAAGGCATTTTCGCTATTGTCGGCGGCTAGTTAGCGTCAATCCATCCAGGCGGCATGAGCACTAACGGCACCGAGGCACAAGCGTCGTATTGGCCATCAAAGGGCTTTTCGGCGGTGTTCGACTTTGCCGCGCCGTCGCGTCGCGGCGCCGTGACCGTGCTGCTACTGGTGTCGCTTTTGACCTTCCTGCCAGGTTTTTTCCAAATCCCGCCGGTCGACCGCGATGAGGCCTATTTCGCGCAAGCCACCAAGCAGATGATCGAGACCGGCGATTACGTCGACATCCGCTATCAGGACGACGTGCGCTACCGCAAACCGGTCGGCATCTATTGGCTGCAGGCGGCGGTGGTGAACACCGCAAGCGCGCTCGGCGTGCCGGATGCGCGCAAAAAAATCTGGCTCTACCGCGTGCCGTCGCTGATCGGCGCCATCGGCGCGGTGCTCGCGACTTATTGGTGCGCGCTGGCCTTTGTCAGCCGCCGCGGCGCGGTGCTTGCTGGGCTGATGATGTCGGCTTCCGCGATCCTCAGCGTCGAAGCGCGTCTCGCCAAGACCGATGCGATGCTGCTGTTCACGGTAGTGCTGGCGATGGCGGTGCTGGCGCGGGTCTATCTCGCCCCGCGCCGCGACGGCGTTGTACAGCCCGGACTGGGATTGCTCGCGGTGTTCTGGACGGCGATTGCCGTGAGCATCCTGATTAAGGGACCGCTCATTCTGATGGTCGTCGGGCTCGCGGCGCTGGCGCTGGCGGTGCTCGAGCGTTCGGCGCGCTGGCTATTGGCGCTGCGGCCGGTGCCGGGCCTGTTGTGGCTGCTTTTGATCGTGCTGCCCTGGTTCACCGCCATCTATATGCGGGTCGGCCGCGAATTTCTGGTCGCGTCGGTCGGCGAGGACATGCTCGCCAAGGTCGCGAACTCGCAGGAAGCCCACGGCGCGCCGCCCGGGCTCTATCTCGTGCTGTTCTTCGTCACATTCTTTCCCGCCTCGATCCTGGCGGGGCTGGCGGCACCGGCAATCTGGGCAGTACGCAAGGAGCCGGCGGCGAAATTTCTCCTGGCTTGGCTAGTGCCGTCCTGGATCGTGTTCGAACTGGTCGTGACCAAGCTGCCGCATTACGTGCTGCCGCTTTATCCCGCTATCGCCATTCTGACCGCCGGCGCGGTGGAATCGCGCGTGCTGTCGCGGCGGATTTTCCTCGTCCGCGGCACCATCTGGTGGTTCCTGGTGCCTGGCATTGTCAGCGTCCTGGTGATTGTCGGCGCGGTGATGATCGCTCATGGGCTCGCGCTTCTGGCCTGGCCGTTCTTCGCCGGCGCCGTCGTCTGCGGCATGTTCGCCTGGCGACTTTACGACGACGACGGCGCCGAGCGCGCTTTCCTGCGCGCCGCGGCCGCCGCGGTGTTGATGGCGTTCGGCGTCTACGGCGTCGTCGTGCCGTCGCTCAGCCCGGCAGCCTTTCCCGCGGTGGCGCTGGCGCAGATACTGAAAGACTCGTCCTGCCAACATCCGCTCGCGGCCAGCGCCGGCTACGAGGAGCCGAGCCTCGTGTTCCTCGCCGGCACGGCGACGCATTTCACCGATGCCGAAGGTGCGGCCGATTTCCTGCGCCAGGGGAGCTGCCGCTTCGCCTTTGTCGACGCCAAACAGGAACGCGCCTTTGCCCTGCGTGCCGATGCAATCGGCCTGCGCTACGACCGCGGGCCGCGCATCGACGGTTACAATATCAGCGTCGGCAAGCCGCTCACCATCGCGGTTTTCCAATCGGCGAGTACGCCGTGAGTGCCGGCGAACCGGATTTTGTAACGCACAAAACTAGCCCGGCGCTTCTCCGCAACATCGGGGAGAATCTCGAACGCTGGACGCGCGCCGTCGCCACGCCGCCGGCGGCTGAGCTGTTGCGGCCGCACACCCCGGCGATTGCCGCCTCGGTTGCAACGCTGGTCGTCGTGGTGATCTCGATGTTCGCTTTGGACACCGCGGCGAGCACCTGGGCCAACCATGAGCCACACTGGTTTCGCGACGCGTTCGAGAAGATCACCAATTTCGGCCTGTCCGGCTGGTTTTTGTTTCCGTTCGGCTTCTGCGTGCTGTGCCTTGCCGCGATCATCTCGCCGGCGCTGTCTTATATGTCGCGCGGCGTGCTGTTGGCGCTTGCCGCCCGTTTCGGCTTTCTGTTTCTGGCGATTGGCATCCCCGGCCTGTTCGTCACCATCGTCAAGCGGCTGATTGGCCGCGCGCGGCCTTATGTCGGCAATTTCGACGATCCGTTCGCCTATCGGCCGTTCATTTGGCGGTCGGAATACGCCAGCATGCCGTCGGGCCATTCGACGACGGCGGTGGCCGCCGCGATTGCCATCGGCGCGATCTGGCCGCGCACGCGGCCGGTCATGTGGCTCTATGCCATCATCATCCTGCTCAGCCGCGTCTTCGTATTGGCGCATCATCCGAGCGACGTGATCGCCGGCGTACTGACCGGTGCGGTCGGCGCTTTGCTGCTGCGGCGCTGGTTCGCGGCGCATCGCCTGGTGTTCTGCGTGCGGGATCTTTCCGCCTATCCCGGGCCGTCGTTGCGACGGATCAAGGCGGCTTTGCACGAGGCGTTTTCCGGCCGGCATCCTAACTATATGAATTCGCTTAAACTTCCGGCGGATTGAACCCGCGCGCAATGCCCTTTAGAAGCTTGCGCATGCCTGGAAATGATACGCCAAACAGCGGGCCAAATCCTCCCGTAACGTCGGGTCCCGCCATATCGGTCGTCGTGCCCGTACGCAACGAAGCCGGCAATGTCGCGCCGCTGATCGGCGAGATTGCGGCTGCGCTCCAAAATGCCTCGCCAGGGCGCACGTTCGAGATCGTCTATGTCAATGACGGATCGACCGACGGCACCGAAAAGGAATTGCTCGGCCTGATGGCGGAGCGCCCGTGGTTGCGCCAGATCAAGCACGCGCAATCCTGCGGCCAGTCGGCCGCGATCCGCACCGGCGTTATGAGCGCGCATGCGCCGGTGATCGCGACCATCGACGGCGACGGTCAGAACGATCCGGCCTTCATCCCGAAGCTGATCGCTGTGCTGGAGGAGGGCGCGCCCCGCATCGGTCTCGTCGCCGGTCAGCGTGTCGGCCGCAAGGCCTCGGGTTTCAAGCGACTGCAATCGCGCATCGCCAACGCGGTGCGCGGTGCAGTGCTCAAGGACGGCACCCGCGACACCGGTTGCGGGCTGAAAGTGTTCCGGCGCGATTTGTTTCTGTCGCTGCCTTATTTCGACGCGCTGCATCGCTTTTTGCCGGCTTTGGTGCGCCGCGAAGGCTTTGACATCGGCTATGTCGACGTGGTCGACCGCCCGCGCCGTTCCGGCGTGTCGAACTACGGGTTCTTCGACCGGCTCTGGGTCGGCATTCTCGACCTCGCCGGCGTCTGGTGGCTCATCCGGCGCAAGAAGCGCGTTGCGCAATCACAGGAGATAAATCTTGCTCGTTGATCTGTCGCACGCGGTCGGCGCTTATCTCTCCGACGTTTTCATCACCCGGCTCGATTGGTGGGTGCTGCTCGGCTTTGCCGCGCAAGCGATGTTCACGATGCGTTTTGTCGTGCAATGGATTGCGAGCGAACGCGCCGGCCACAGCGTCATCCCCGTGGCATTCTGGATCTTCTCGATCCTCGGCGGCGCGCTGCTTCTGGTCTACGCGCTCTACCGCAAGGACGCGGTGTTCATCGCCGGGCAGTCGTTCTCGTTCTTCGTCTATGCGCGCAATCTTTATTTCGTGATGCGCGATAAGAAAGAGGCCGCGGAGGCGGGGTAAAAACTTTTACGCCCTCGCCGCAGCCGCCATCGCGGCAAAGCCCCGTTCAAGATCGGCGCAAAGATCTGCCACGTCCTCAAGCCCGATATGAAACCGCACCGTCGGTCCGCCCGGCGCCCATTTGGTCGCCGTGCGGATTGGGCTGCAGTCGAACGGAATGGCGAGGCTTTCGAAGCCGCCCCATGACGCGCCGATGCCGAACAGTTCGAGCTCGTCGAGAAAGGCATAGACCGCTTTCTGCGGCACGGACTTGAGCACCATGCTGAACAGCCCGCAGGCGCCGGTGAAGTCTCGCTTCCACAGCGCGTGCTGCGGATGGCTCGGCAGAGCCGGGTGCAACAGGCGCAACACTTCCGGCCGCGCTTCAAGCCATTTCCCGATCGCAACGCCGCTTTCGAAATGCCGGTCGAGGCGGAGGCTCAAGGTGCGCAACCCGCGCAGGCCGAGATAGACGTCGTCCGGACCTTCGCACAGGCCGTTGAGCCGCACGTTGGTCTTCAGCGCCGTCATCGTCGCCGCATTCGCTGACACGGTGCCGAGCATGACGTCGGAATGGCCGCCGATATACTTGGTGCCGGCCTGGATAGCGAGATCGACGCCATGATCGAGCGGGCGGAAATAAAGCGGCGTCGCCCAGGTATTGTCCATTAGCACCAGCGCGCCTTTGTCATGCGCGGCCTTAGCGATCGCGGACGTGTCCTGCATCTCGAAGGTCAGCGAGCCCGGCGATTCGAGATAGACGAGCCGCGTGTTCGGCTTGAACAGGTCCACGATCCCGGCCCCGATCAGCGGATCGAAATAGGTCGTGGACACGCCGAGCCGTTTGAGCACCTGCTCGCAGAAATTCCGCGTCGGCTGATAGGCAGAGTCGGTGACCAGGATATGGTCGCCGGCATGCACCGCCGCGAGCAGCGCAGCAGAGATCGCGGCAAGCCCTGACGGTAAAAGCGACACCCCGGCGCATTGCGGCCCTTCGAGTTCCTGCAGCGCCAATTCAAGCGCTTCGGTGGTCGGCGTGCCGCGACGGCCATATTGGTAGCGGGCACGATGGGCGGCAAAATCCTCGGCGCTCGGATAGAGCACGGTGGAGGCGTGATAGACCGGCGGATTGACGAAGCCGTAATAGGAGGCGGGGTCGCGCCCAGCGGTCACCACTTTGGTCGCCGCGCGATGGGAATTCTGGCCGTTGCTCTTCTTTTTCATGCCGGCAAATCTCGGTTTGCAAATCTTGGTTGGGGATGTCTCGGTGAGGGACCCGCCGCCTGCGGGGCCTGAGGGTCGGGTGTTGGGGTCATGTATCGGGGTATGTGCGCCTTTCGTTCGCGCCATTACCTTCGGCAAATACCTTCGGCAAGCGCGGCTTTTCGTCAACCCCTTGACCTTACAGCGCGATCGTTCTCAGATGCCGCGCGTCACTGTCATTTCACCGGTGCATCGGCACTTTAATATCGTTCGGGACGGTTCACTCGCCTGGATCACTCGCTTTTTGCGCGCCCCCAGGTGGGGCTTTAGCGCGCACCTCATGCAGAAAGGCCAAAGTCATGAGTCATGTCGTCATGAAACGGGTAGCTACGGCACTCGCCTTCGCCCTGATTCTTATTTTCGGCACGCAAGCGGCCTCGGCGCAGGCGACGCTCAAGGCGGTGCAGGATCGCGGCCAGCTGGTCTGCGGCGCCAACGGCACCTTGGCCGGCTTCGGTCTGCCCGATCCGCAAGGCAATTGGACCGGCTTCGACGTCGACTTCTGCCGCGCCATCGCGGCGGCGATCTTCAACGACCCGACCAAGATCAAGTTCGTGCCGCTCACCGCGTCCGATCGCATCACCGCGCTGCAGTCGGGCGAGATCGACGTGCTGTCGCGCAACACCACCTGGACCATGTCGCGCGATACCCAGCTCGGTATCGATTTTGCCGACGTGAATTACTACGACGGCCAGGGCTTCATGGTGCGCAAATCGCTGAAGGTGAATTCGGCGCTGGAATTGAACGACGCATCGGTCTGCGTGCAGCAGGGCACCACGACCGAACTTAATCTTGCCGACTATTTCCGTTCCAACAATATGACGCTGAAGACGGTGACGTTCGCCACCGCCGACGAAGCGGTGAAGGCCTATGACACCAGCCGCTGCGATTCCTATACGACGGATTCCTCGGGCCTCTACGGCGAACGGCTGCGCCTGACCAATCCGAGCGATCACATCATCCTGCCGGAGATCATCTCCAAAGAGCCGCTGAGCCCTGCGGTGCGCCAAGGCGACGATAACTGGGAAGACATCGTGCGCTGGACGCACTTCGCCATGGTCAATGCCGAAGAGCTCGGCGTGAACCAAAACAACGTCAACGACATGATGAAGTCGGACAATCCCGATATCCGGCGGCTGCTCGGCGTCGAAGGCAAGTTCGGCTCCGGCATGGGGCTGACCGACGATTGGGCCGTCCGCATCATCAAGGCGGTCGGCAATTACGGCGAGAGCTTCGAGCGCAATGTCGGCCAGGGCTCGCCGCTGAAGGTCGCGCGCGGCCTGAACGCGCTGTGGACCAAGGGCGGCTTGCAGTACGGTATTCCGATCCGCTGAGACGTCGCGCTCGCGGGCCGTCGCGGTTGCGGGTCTCACGCGTAACGGCCTGCGGGCCATCGGTAAGCCAGCCCATGGTTGATCTCCATGGTTGGGTTCATGGTTGATTTCCATGGCTGATATCGCAGTACCGCGCCAGACATCGCGCCGTGCCTGGCGGCTGGGCAGTGTTGCGCTGCAGGTCGCGCTGGTCGTTGTCGCCGGCGGGCTTTTCTATGCCGCGGTCGTCAATGCGGCGCGCAACCTTGCCGCGGCGCACATCGCGTCGGGCTTCGGCTTCTGGGACAATATCGCCGGCTTCGACATCAGCCAGACGCTGATTCCTTACTCGCCGAGCACTTCGACTTTCGGCGACGCTTTCTGGGTCGGGCTTCTCAACACGCTTCTGGTCGCGAGCCTTGCCATCGTGCTCGCGACCGTTCTCGGTTTTACCGTCGGCATCGCGCGGCTGTCGCGCAACTGGCTGGTCTCGCATCTTGCCGGCGGCTATGTCGAATTGATCCGCAACATACCGCTGCTGCTGCAGTTGTTGTTCTGGTACAACGCGGTGCTGAAAGCGCTGCCGGAATTGCACGGCAGCATGACGCTTCCCGGCGGCGGCTTTTTCAACAATCGCGGCCTGTTCCTGCCGCGGCCGCAATTCGGCGCGAACTTTCGTTACGTCCTCGCTGCGCTCGCTGTTGGGATCATTGTCTCGATCGCTCTCAATATCTGGGCGCGCCGCCGCCTCGATCGCACTGGGCAGCGATTTCAGGTCCGCTGGATCGTCGCCGGCCTGATCGTCGTTTTGCCGTATCTCGCCTTCCTCGTTGCCGGCTCGCCGCTGTCGTTCAGCTTTCCGACGATGGGCCGTTTCAATGTCCAGGGTGGCATTGAAATTCTCCCGGAATTCGCCGCGCTCCTTCTGGCATTGTCGCTCTATACGGCGGCCTTCATTGCCGAAGTGGTGCGCGCGGGTCTGCTCGCGGTGCCGCAGGGCCAGACCGAGGCGGCGCAGGCGCTTGGTCTGCTGCCCGGCACGACGCTGCGCCGCATCGTCATCCCACAGGCGATGCGCGTCATCGTGCCGCCGCTGACCAGCCAATATCTCAACTTGATCAAGAACTCGTCGCTCGCTGTCGCCATCGGCTATCCCGATCTGTTTCAGGTCTTTACTGGCAGCGTGCTCTTCATCACCGGCCAGGCGGTCGAAATCGTCGCGGTCACTATGGCGGTCTATCTCGTCATCAGTCTCGTCACCTCGCTGCTCATGAACTGGTATGGGCGCGCCATGCGCATCGCGGAGCGTTGAGTGATGGCCGCCGATAGCAAATCGTTTCTGCGTGCGGCGCCGGCGAAGCCGCTGCCGCCGCCGGTGGCGCGAAGCGGGATCATCGGCTGGCTGCGCGAGAACCTGGTTTCCTCGCCGTTCAATATTGCTTTGACCCTGATCTGCGCGGCATTCCTGGCCTGGATCGTTCCACCATTGCTGCGGTTCTTTGTTTTCGATGCGATCTGGTCGGCGGACAGCCGCGAGGCGTGTTTGGCGTCGCCGGACAACCCGGATCCCGGCGCCTGCTGGGCCTTTATCCGGGTCTGGTTCTCGTATTTCGTTTATGGCTTCTATCCGCAGGGCCAACGCTGGCGCGTCGATATTTTCTTCGCCGCGCTTGCTTTCGGCATCGCCTGGCTCGCATGGCTGCACGCGCCGCGCCGCGATACCGGCGCGGTCTATTTCTTCATCGTGCTGCCGATCCTGTCCTATGTGCTCCTGAGCGGCATGGCCATGATCGGGCTTGCGAGCGTGCCGTCCTCGCTGTGGGGCGGTATTCTCGTCACCATCGTCGTCGCCACCGTCGGGATCGTGGTGTCGTTGCCGCTCGGCATTCTGCTGGCGCTGGGGCGGCGCTCAGACATTCCGGTGGTGAAATTCTTTGCGACAGCTTTCATCGAATTCGTCCGCGGCGTGCCGCTGATCACGGTGTTGTTCATGGCGAGCGTCATGCTGCCGCTGTTCGTTCCGGAGCGATTTGCCCCGGAAAAGCTCCTGCGCGCGCTGATCGGCGTCGCGATGTTCGCGTCCGCCTATATGGCGGAAGTGGTGCGCGGCGGGCTTGCCTCGGTGCCGCGCGGCCAATACGAAGCGGCGCAGGCGCTCGGGCTCACCTTCTGGCGCATGATGGCGCTGGTCATTCTGCCGCAGGCGCTGCGGGTGACGCTGCCCAATATCGTCAATACGTTCATCGCGCTGTTCAAAGACACGTCGCTCGTCTTTATCGTCGGCATTTTCGATTTTCTGCGCACCATCGAAGCCGCCCGTGTCGATCCGCATTGGGCGACCCCCAATACTAGCGTCACCGGCTATGCCTTTGCTGCGGCATTTTACTTCATTTGCTGCTACGGCATGTCGCGGTACGCCCGCAATGTCGAAGCGCGACTCGCCCGCGCGCATAGACGTTAAATGTTTGCGCTGAGACGGTTTATTTGATGGACAATCGCCCCGACCAAGCCGCTACCGAGCTCGCCGTGCAGGTCATTGGCCTGCACAAATGGTACGGCGAGTTTCATGCGCTGCGCGATATCAATGTGACGGTCACACGCGGCGAGCGCATCGTCATTTGCGGCCCGTCGGGGGGAGGAAAGTCGACCTTGCTCCGCTGCATCAATCGCCTGGAAGACTGGCAGCAGGGCCGCATCATCGTTGACGGCATCGAATTGACCGACGACCGCAAGCAAATCACCGCCGTGCGCCGCGACGTCGGCATGGTGTTTCAGCAATTCAATCTTTTCTCGCACCTCACCGTGCTGGAAAACTGCACCTTGGCGCCGATCCGGGTGCGTCACATACCGAAAAAAGACGCTGAAGAATTGGCGATGCGCTTCCTCACACGGGTGAAAATCCCGGAACAGGCGCAGAAATATCCAAGCCGGCTGTCCGGCGGCCAGCAGCAGCGCGTCGCCATCGCGCGGGCTTTGTGCATGAACCCGAAGATCATGCTGTTCGACGAGCCGACGTCGGCGCTCGATCCGGAGATGGTCAAGGAAGTGCTCGACACCATGGTCGGGCTCGCCAGCGACGGCATCACCATGCTGGTCGTGTCGCACGAAATGGGCTTTGCCCGGCAGGTCGCCGACCGCATCATCTTCATGGACGACGGCCAGATCGTCGAAATCGACGAGCCGAAAAATTTCTTCGAACATCCGCAGCACGAGCGCGCCAAGCTGTTTCTGCAGCAAGTGTTGCGTTGACGCGCGTGCGCTCAGGATCGGCGCCGCGATAATCGGATGCGGCGTGCCGGCAAGAACGCTTCAACTTCATTGAATACGTCAGCGCAATTACGAAATCGTTGCGGCGATTGTTCCGCGCGCGGGATTACCAACCTGTAATCTTGGCAACGGTCAACCTGAAGAATGTTTAACTTGTCTTGTTGCGGCGATCGTCTTTTAGTTCATACAAGTCAGAATGTGTTCGGAACTTGGAGGATAACAATGTTGAAGCCGGTCATTGCTGCGACGACGCTTCTTGCCATCGCCGGTTCGGGTTTGGTCTATGCACAACAGGGATTTGGCGATCGTGGCTTGGGCGATCGTGATGGCCATGGCCTCTACGCAGACGGCCAACGCACCGAATTTCGCCGCCATCTCAGCGCAGCAGATGTCGCGGCTTTCACCGATGCGCGCATTGCGGCGATGAAGGCCGGTCTCGAACTCACGCCCGATCAAGCCAAGAACTGGCCGGCTTTCGAGCAGGCCGTGCGCGACATGGCCCAACTGCGCATCGACCGTATCAAGGCGCGCGAGGCTCAAGACCAGCAGCAATCCCAGCAGCAGATGTCGCCGTTCGACCGGATGTCGCGCCGCGCCGACAATATGGCCAAGACCAGCGCCGCGCTGAAGAAAGTCGCCGAAGCGGGCGCCCCGCTTTATCAGAGCCTCGACGACGCGCAGAAGGGCCGCTTTACGATGCTGGCGCGCATCCTGCGGCCGCATCATCCGGGCTTCGAGCGCTGGCGCCGGTTCGGCCAAGGCTATGGCCGCGGCTTCGAACGCCAAGGTTTCGATCGCCCGGGCTTCAATGGTCCAGGCTACGACCGTGGCGGCCGTATCCGGAATCTCGGCGACGACAGTCACGAAGGATCGCGGCTTTAGTCGCGCGACCAAAACGTAATTGCCGGCGTCTGCTGAACTGCCCCTCTCTGCAGCGGACGCACCCAGCGAAGCCGCGGGACTTGCAAGCTAAAAGGCTTGCTCCCGCGGCTTTCGTTTTGGCGGCGCGGTCGCTTGCTTTCGCGCCCGGCCGCGTCGATTTCGCCTGCATGGGCGTGCCCTCGGCGCTACCCTTCATCAACGACAATAAGCTTCTGGCGCTCGCCGTCTGCACGCAGAAACGCGCGGCGTCATTGCCCGATGTGGCGACCACGATCGAGCTCGGTTTTCCGGATTCCGATTACAACTACTGGATGGGAATGTTCGTGCCGGCGAAGACCGATC
>JBAUCK010000141.1:0-4345 GCA_049677525.1 Xanthobacteraceae bacterium | reverse complement strand
CCTTTGGTGCGCGCCGGCACCGGCGGCGTCGGCGCCTGTTGCTCTTCGACCTTCGGTGGCGGAGGCGGCGGCGTCTCCACGACCGCCGCCGGTGGTGTGGGGGGAGGTGGTGGGGGCGGTGGCGGCTGTTCGACTTGCGGCGGCGGCTGTTCGGGGGTCGGCGCTATCTCGGCTTGATCGACGGTGTCGTCGGACGGCGACAGATCAAGCGAGATCGGGGTCGCGTCGTCGCCGATCTCTTCCGGATGATAGAAATAGGCATAGGGGCACAGCACGACCAGATGAATGGCGACCACAACGGCCGCCGCGATGGCCCAGCGGCGGATCTCGCCCGGCTCTTCATCCTCGAACCATGTCGCCACGCGCGCGATCATTTGACGTCACGAGATTCCATGCCGACCAGCGCGACCTTGAGATAGCCCGCGTCGCGCAGCGCGTTCATCACCTGCATGACGTCGCCATAAGGCACCGCCTTGTCGCCGCGCACGAACAGACGCTGATCCTTGTCGCCCTGCGTTGCAGCAATCAGCGCACTCGCAAACGAATCGCGCGGCACCGGATCGTCTCCGATGGCGATGCTGCCGTCGGCTTTGATCGAAATGTAGACCGGCTTGGGCGGGCGTTGCTGCGGCTGTGCAGTGGAGGAGGGCAGGTCGACCGGCACGTCGACGGTCGCAAGCGGGGCCGCCACCATGAAGATGATGAGCAGAACCAGCATCACGTCGATGAACGGCGTGACATTGATGTCGTGAACTTCGGTGAGTTCGTCGGTGCCGTGATCGAGACGAATAGCCATCGGATCAGCTCATGGGACCAGCTCTTGGGACCAGCTCTTGTTCGCCGCGCTTACTCGGCGGCTTGCGACAGCGGTAGCTTGGTGCGATCGAGATCGCGGCTGACCAGCCGCATGACCTGCGCCGAGGCGTCACCCAGGTAGGCGCGGTAATGCTGGGTCTGGCGCGCCAGCACATTATAGACCACGACCGCGGGGATAGCGGCGACCAGGCCGAAAGCCGTAGCCAGGAGCGCTTGCGCGATGCCAGGCGCCACGACTGCAAGGTTCGTCGTATGGGCGTTCGAAATGCCGATAAAGCTGTTCATGATGCCCCACACCGTGCCGAACAGGCCGACGAAGGGCGCGGTCGAGCCGATGGTGGCGAGAACGCCGGTGCCGCGCGACACCTTCCGGCTGATCCCCATCTCGATGCGTTCGAGCTGCAGGGCGATGCGCTCCTTCAAGCCCTCGGCGCGCAGGCTTGCGGAAAGCCGAATTTCCTGAGCGGCCGACTGCATCAAAACTGCGACCGCGCTGTTGCCGTCGCGCAGTTGCTCGTGGGCTTGGGCGATCGTCCCCGCCTCGTTGAGGAGGCGAAGGTCGCGGCGCACGGCGTTGCGCGCCCCGCGCAATTCGACAGTCTTGGCGAAAAACACCGTCCACGTCACGACGGAGGCCAAGAGTAAGCCGATCATGACGAGCTTCACGACGATGTCGGCGTTGAGGAACATGCCCCACGGCGACAGATCGTCGGTGAGCTGCATGCTGCCGATCGGCGGCGCCGCCGCGTCCGGCGCGGGTTCGGGCGGAGCAGCACCGCTCGGACCACTTGTCGCAGGCGCATTCATCGCCGGCGCGGTCGGAACGGGAGCGGTCGCGGCAGGTGGGGGGCCAGGCGAGGCAGCAGGAGCGGTGGTGGCGGGCCCGGAATTATCTTGCCTCTGCGCGAAGGCGGAAGGAGCGATCAGCATGGCCGCAGCGACGATAGCGACGAAGGGAGCCGTCCGGAGGCTGCACCAAAAAGCGCGGCGCCCTCTGGCAAGCCGTGCGCGAAGGGTCTGCTGCGTGTCGTATTTCACAAGTCCCGTCCCATTTTTTCTGCCACGGCATCATCCGCCACGCCGGAGCCGTTCACAGTGCCGGGGAAATATGTCCCCATAACGCAACATTATAACATTCCCCAAGCTGCGATTCCGAATGCCCCCAGCGCCTCGCGGCGGCGCTTTTTCACTTTAGAATAAAGAAAAGCTGTTGTCTTTTCAGTATCTTGCGTCACCACGCGCGGTGCGGTCAAGCGCTTGCAGCAAGGCTGGCTGGTAAGCACCTCGATTTTCATCCCGAAACCGGACGCCGCCCCCGGTTCGGCTGCCGCAACCGGCCGTCGTGTAACACCAAGCCGTGCGCTTCGTCCACGACAACTGTTGTGCGCTGCACATCATGATCCCGCCCGAACCTGCGCGATTTGTCTCCGTGCCCTGACCGCATCCGCGCCAGCAGTTCGGCGGTCGGATAAGGATCGGCCGGCAGGCCAAATTTGAGCTGCGTCGCCACGTCCGCGTCGTCAAGCCGGACTAATCTTGGGTTCGTTTTGCCAAAAACACACTCTTTGCGTGCATTTGTATATACGAGCCTATTTTAGGTTGCGGGCTGATGTGAAAGGGGCTTTGATCGATCGGCGGCCCTCGCTAGTCAGCACGCACCACTCCGCGAAGACTCAAGAACCCTATCTTCGAAGCCTTTGTACGAGCTTGACACTCTTAAATTCGCGGTAAGCCCGCAATTGGCGCGACCACGCCTGCCGCTCATAGCGGTCTAATTTCCGCAGATCGGAGAGCGCTTCCGTCAACGCGTCGTGCTCATCGCGTTCCTCGATGACGTACTCTACCACTTTCTGTGCAGCGGTGGCCTGGTCCTCCACGCTCGGCTCTGACTCTTTCAAGAGGGCTTTCAATTGGATCGGCACCATGCCGTCGGCGACTTCAAGGCAGTTTAGCTCGGCGCTTGCGGTGGAACTTTCGGAGAGTGGCGGCGGCATTTGGTCTTTGTACTTCTCCATGAGCATTGGGACCAAGCGCTTGAGCTCGCGGTCGAAGAGCCAGGATTGCAGAAACCGCCCGCGTCCGACCGCGAGGCTGTTATCACCTTTTGCCAGAGCGATCGTTGTGGCATCGCGGAGCCGTTCAACGGCGGCGAGCTTTTGCGCACGTATGGCACGCAAGGCCATTTCGCCTTTTGCAATCGTAACCGCGATAGCCGCCAAGGCCGGATCAGGGTCCGTTCCACACAACGCCTTGGAAAAAGTCTCAATCTCCGGAAGCGAGGCGGCGGGCTTAAGGGCCATGGCGGTTAGGCCGTGTCGCAGTGCATTGCGGCTGGCAATTTTCTTGCCAGCCGCCGACACCGGACCACGGCTATGTCGGCCATTCCGCCGACTTGCTGCGATCTTCGGTGTCATTTTCAGTGTGCCTTCTTCGAGGCGCTCGCGGGAGCCTCGATTTGAGGGACCTCTTCATCGACCACGCTGTACTCGGCGTCCTCGACGATCTGCTGCGCGCGCTTGCGCAGCTCCGGCGCCAAGACCTGGCGGTAGTGCGAAAAAAGCTCATACGCTTTGTGAAACTTGGCAGTTTCAGCCGCGATGAGCTTTTCGTACTGCTCCTCGGTCCCGAGAGACTTCTCCAGTGCCCGGGTGTGATCGAGTTCGCTTGGAGCGCGGGCAAGGATCTCATCGACGTCTCGGACCACATCGAGGGACTTCTCTTCGAGGCGCACCGCGCCCGCGATGTCCTGCGGGATTTGCGCCGCCGCCTCGGTTTGGTCTTTGATCAGAGCCTCGCGCTTGGCGTTCTGGGAACGGGTCCGTTGGGCCAAGAACTCCAGGCTCTGCTTGTAGCAGCGCTCCACCGTCAGCGTTTTGTGGCGGGTATAGCGCTTGATGTGCCAACCGGCATTGACCATTTCACGAACTTGCAACAGCTCGAAAAAGTCTTCGGGCTCGAGGCAGTCGATGAATTGCACGAACATAGCATCGTAGTGCTGCGGGTCTTCCGTTCGCAAAAGCGGCGGCGGCCCCTGCAATAGCATCATGCCGTCGAGATCAACCTCCGTTACGTTGTGCTTCGAATTGCGGGCCATAGGATGTCCTTTCGTTGGCCAAGAGTTACTGTCCTGCCACCCCGCTATCGCGGAGTAGGTACGTGATCTTTTTATGTGCCTTGGCTTAATGATTTTTCGTCTGGCGCGGCGCGAAGAAATTATGCGCAAAACACAAGATGCATTTGCAAAGTCAATGAGTTACCGAGATTGTCTTACTCGGTTGCGCCGTCGTTTTATAAAGAGGCGAGTGCTTTTCTCACATGATGATCGCCGATAATCCAAATCAGCGTACGAGGTACCGCGGAAGAAGCAGTTGTCCGCTCGGGCTGCTCTGTTGCTTCCTTTCTGTTTACCGGTGAGGCCTCGACTTCGTCGACGGGTAAGTCCTGTCGAGGAGTGGCGGGAGGCACAACGACCGCCGCGTAAATGAGATTTGAAAATTCGTGGAATCTAGTTTGATAGTCAGGATTCAAA
>JBAUCK010000140.1:0-17370 GCA_049677525.1 Xanthobacteraceae bacterium | reverse complement strand
ACACCAATCGCGGTCTGCAATTCCTCGACCTGATCCAGGAAGGCAATATCGGTCTCATGAAGGCGGTCGATAAGTTCGAATACCGCCGCGGCTACAAGTTCTCGACCTATGCGACGTGGTGGATCCGCCAAGCGATCACCCGCTCAATCGCCGATCAGGCGCGCACCATCCGTATTCCGGTGCACATGATCGAGACCATCAACAAGATCGTGCGCACCTCGCGGCAGATGCTCAACGAGATCGGCCGTGAGCCGACACCGGAAGAACTTGCCGAGAAGCTCGGCATGCCGCTCGAGAAGGTGCGCAAGGTTCTCAAGATCGCCAAAGAGCCGCTGTCGCTTGAAACGCCGATCGGCGACGAAGAGGATTCTCATCTCGGCGATTTCATCGAGGACAAGAACGCGATCCTGCCGATCGATGCCGCGATCCAGTCGAATCTGCGCGAGACCACGACCCGGGTGCTTGCCTCGCTCACGCCGCGCGAAGAGCGCGTGCTGCGCATGCGGTTCGGCATCGGCATGAACACCGACCACACGCTGGAAGAAGTCGGCCAGCAGTTCTCGGTGACCCGCGAGCGCATCCGCCAGATCGAGGCGAAGGCGCTGCGCAAGCTCAAGCACCCGTCGCGCAGCCGCAAGCTGCGGAGCTTCTTGGACAACTGATAGTCTGCCGCCGCGTCCTCGCTCACGCGGGAATGGGCGGTGAACGGAGCTTTTTGCGGTCGCCGGCATAGCGGTTGTTGGATGGCCGTTGTGAGATGGCCATGCCGGCCATGACGCATCCGCCGCATGCATTTGCATCTGTTCTTCCAAAGCCGGATCCGTGCGATGGACGACAGCGGGCGAAGCCAGAAGTGAGTTTCTCGCGTGGTCGAACTTGAAACCGATGTCCTGGTGGTCGGCGCCGGCGGCGCGGGCATGTATGCGGCGCTGGAGGCGGCGAAGGGCGGCGCCTCGGTCATTCTCGCCGACCGCAGCCTGATCGGCCGCGGCGGCGGCACCGTCATGGCGATGATGACGGTCGCGGCCGCGATCGGTCAGCAGACGCCGGACAACTGGCAATATCACCTCGCCGACACGCTCGCCGCCGGCTACGGCCTGTGCGACGAAAGCTTATCGGCGATCCTGTGCGAAGACGGGCCGACGCGCATTCTCGAAATGGATTCCTGGCACCTCGGCTGGGCGCGCGAGGACGGCCATATCAAGCAGGCGCATGCGCCGGGCCACGACCGGCCGCGCTGCGTCTATGTCGACTTCCTGAGTACCGGCCCGGCCGTGTCGAAGACGCTGCGGCATCAGATGCAGAGCGCGCCGGCGATCCGCCGCATCGGCGATCTTCTTATCGTCGACATCGCGCTTGAAGATGGCGTCGCCTGCGGCGCCACCGCCGTGCACATGCAGACGGGCGACGTGGTGACGATCGCGGCCAAGGCCGTGGTGATCGCGACCGGTGGGCTGACGCGGCTATATCGCCGCAACAGCGCCTCGCTGAATATGGGCGGTGACGGCTATGCGCTGGCGCTGCGTGCCGGCGCGCAATTGATCGACATGGAATTCGTGCAGTTCTTTCCCATCGGGCATCTGGCGCCACGCCTGGTCGGGCTCGATCCGATCATGTGGGATCCGTTCCGCTACAAGCTCGGCGGCAAATTGCTCAATGGGCAGATGCAGGAATTCGAGCAGAATTACGCCGCGGCCAACGGCCGCAATGACGGCACCTATATGCTGACGCGCGACCTCGCAACTTACGCCATCTTGAAAGAAGTCGAAGCCGGGCGTGGCAGTCCCGCCGGCGGCGCCTATCTCAGCTTCCAGCATGTGCCGGAGGCCGAACTGCGCCGCAATTTCGGGCCGGTGATCGACACGCTTGCCGTAAACGGCATCGACCTGACTAAGCAGCCGATCGAAGTATCGCCGATCGCGCATTATCACATGGGCGGCGTCAAAGTGGATACGCGCTTCGAGACCGCCGTGCCTAATCTGTTCGCCGCCGGTGAAGCGGTCGGCGGCGCCAACGGCGCGACGCGGCTCTCCGGCAACGCGATTACCGAAGCCTTGGTATTCGGCGCCCGTGCTGGCAAAAGCGCCGCGGCCGCCGCCCGCACGGCGAACAAGCAACGCTGGACCGCACGCGCCGCGGCTCCTGCGGTCGATCTGCTGCAGCGGCGCAGCACAAAGCTCGCAGCAAATCCGGCCGGGCTGATCGTCGATCTGCAGGCGGTGATGACTGAAAAAGTCGGGCCGTTCCGCACCGCGGCGACGTTGAACGCGGCGCTTGCCGAGATCGACCGTATCGCCCAGGCCATCGCGGGCGATCCGATGTCCTCGGACGGGCCGTCCGACGCCGTGCTGGTCGACTGGCTTGACCTGCGCAACATGACGCTCGTCGCCAGAAGCGTGTGCCTCGCCGCCTTGGCGCGGCAGGAGAGCCGCGGCGCGCATCAGCGCGAGGATTTCCCGGGCATGGATCCGCGCTTCACGTTCAATCAGATGATTGATCTGCGCGATGGCAAGCTCGCTTTGTCGTCGAAAGCGGCCGCGCCGCAGGCACAGAAACTGGCGAGCGTCCCGGCATGAACGCGACCCTTCTTATCCAGCGTGGCGCCGCGAACGAGCCGCACAGGGTCGAGCGTTTCGATGTGCCCTTCGTTGCCGGCCAGACCGTGCTCGACGGCTTGCGCTATATCCGCGCCAATCTCGACCCGACGCTCGCGTTCCGCTTCTCCTGCATCAATGCCAATGCCTGCAAGGAATGCATGATGCAGATCGACGGCGCGGTCGAATATGCCTGCACCACGCGGCTTCACGAGGGCGAGATGCAGGTTTTGCCGCTGCCGAAGAAGAAGCTGATCAACGATCTCGTCACCGAGATCGCGCCGCCGGACGAGCGGCTCAAATCTTCGGTCAAATAAGCGTTAGATGTTTCGCTTGAGCATGATCTTTTCCGAAAACCGGTTTCCACTTTTCGGGATCATGCTCTAAACCTTCCACAGCGAACTGAATTGTGTGGCGACGACATTCTCGTAGACGAGGTCGCTGTCGAGAATGTTTTGCTTGCGGGCAAACGCGCTCATGCCGGCGACAAAATCCCGCGACAGCGTCGCGTCGTAATAGGGCAAATCGCGGCGGATCAGGTCGGTGATCAAGGCTGCTTCCGACGGCGGGAACAGTTTGTCGCCGACTTTCTTCGCCTGCGTCACATCTGCCTTCAACGCCGCTTGCGTCTTCACCACGGCGCGCACCGCGGCGGTCGCCGCGTCCGGCGCGCGCGCGATCAGCGCGTCGCTCGTGGCGATGGTCGCCGCCGTATAGTTGAAGCAGGCCTTCGGCCCGTCGCCGCGGCGGATGTCGAGCACCATGGTGCCTACGCCGCGGCGCAGCGCGACTTCGGCGCCCATGCCGTTCGCCCAGAAGCCATCGATCTTGCGGTCTTCCAGCGCCTTTGCCGCGGTGAGCCCAAAATTGACGCCAGCGCCGACCGCTCCCGGCACCGGTGCGATGGTGACGCCGTCACGTTGCAAGTCGATGCCGGCCTCGATCAGAAGCCCGCGCAGGCCCATATCGACCCAGGGAGCCGCGCCAATGCGCTTGCCTTTGACCGCGGCAACGTCGCCGCGCTTGGCGCCGAGATCGGCGTGCAAGATGAGAAACCAGTACATACCCTGGGCCTGCGCGCAGATGAGCTTTGCGCCTTGAAAACGCGGAAACGCCGCCAGCGCCGAATGCGCCGAGCCGCCGACAAAATCGACCGCGCCGTCGCGCAGCGCGGCATAGGCCTTGTCGACCGGAAAGATCAGTTCGAGTTCGACATCGAGCCCCTCGGCCTTGAAGAAGCCAAGCTCGACCGCGGCCTCGGCCGGAAAATAGGAATTGGATATCATGTCGGGCACGGCGAGCTTCATGAACCTGTCCTGGATTTTTGGTGACCAATAGGCTCAGTCATAATAAGAGGCTCGGGCATGCGCCAGCTTTACCTCACCGCGGCAGCGGTCATGACGATCGCAGCCACAACCAGCGCTTTCGCGGCACAGCGATCGAACCAGGCATCCTGCCACGAGGCTGTCAACGGCCTCGTATCGCTGCTCGACGGCAAGATGGACAATACCGCGCTCTATCGCGAGACCTTTGCGACTGTGGTGAACACCTGCGGCCCCGCGGCGCCTGCGCTGCCAGCCGCCGCGCCCGACCGCAGCGCCTGTGACGATCTTGCAACCGCGATGACGGATCTTATTGGGGACGACAAGATGAATACGGCGGTTTCATAAAGGCCCGCACTGCCTTCGCGCAAAGTTGCGCGCCGCGCCAATGAGAAGTTATCCCGCCCAAGCCAGCCGCGGCGCCCCCGCGTCGCCGCCGCTTTCGCCGACCACGCAATTGCGTCAGGCCGATTTCGCCATATAGAGCCGGCGGTCGGCGCAGGCGAACAGGCCGTCATAGTCCGACGCATCGTCGGCGCAGGTGGCAAGCCCGATGCTGACGGTAACGAGCGGCGTCTCGGCATCCATATGGCTTGCCACGGTGCGGCGGATGTTTTCGCCGAGCGCGAGCGTCGCCGCGCGCGGCAGCGCCTCGGCGATCACCACGAATTCCTCGCCGCCGTAGCGGAATACGGTGTCCTCCGGCCCGACCGTCGCCCTGATGATGCGCGCGATGCGAAGCAGCACGATATCGCCGGAAGCGTGGCCGAAGCGGTCGTTGAAGCTCTTGAAGTGGTCGATGTCGATGACGAGAAGGCTCAACGGTCGTCCGTCCTGCATTGCCTCTTCGACGCGCTTCCTTCCCAAAAATTCCAGCCGCCCGCGGTCAAGCGCGCCGGTCAGCGCGTCGCGGCCCGAGCGCGCCAACAGGTCCTCGTAGCGTTCGCGATAGGTCAGAAGGTCGAACACGTCGCTCACCCGCGGCGGGCGTTTGGCGCTCGGCCGCGCCAATTCGAGCTTGCGCAGGTAAACGGCGCCCAGCACGCTATAGATCGCGACCGCGGCCATCTTCGCCGCCCAGCCGCCGAACAGCACCGAGAACGGCGCGCCGCTGAGATAGCGCAGTCGGGCATAGAACGCGGCCTGATCGAACGACAGCACCGCCGCGCCGGTGAGGGCAAGCCGCCAGAGCACATGCTCGCCGAGCCACGGCCGCAAGCGCTCGTAGAGCAGGATCATCATAATGCAGTCGGCAAACGGGATCAGCGTGCCCCACACCATCAGCGCGCCCATCTCGTCGAGAAAAGCGAAGTTGGCGCTGCGTTCACCGCCGAGCGCTGCGGCACCATGCTGGCGCACCAGGAAGGCGAGCGCGAAAAGCAGGAGATTGCCGATCAGAAGGCCGTAGATCGGCTGCCGCACCACCACTGCGTCCTCGCGGATATAGACGAGAAGAAGCAGCATCAGCTTGCCGGTGAACAGCACGGTCGAGCCCGGCGAGGCAATAATTCCGAACGGCAGCGTAACGTAGAGGATCGAGGCGAGATAGGTCTTGAGAAAATGCATCACCCCGAGCGCGCAGAAAAACGCACCGATGCCGATGCGATGGCGTGCCCGAAACAACGCGGCGAGAACTGTGAAATAGATCAGCGCGTCGGCGGCGAGCAACAGCGCGTTGCCGAAGGGACTGGAACCAAGTCCGCCGGTCAAGCCGGCCGAGATCTGAGACGTTGCGAAACGTTTCCGCGAGCACGCTGGACCCCCAAAGCCACTTACAAGCGCGACTCGCAGTTGTTCCTTAGCAGTCGTAGGTTAACGGAGCCGAACGTTGGAACGCGCATGTCCTCCGCCGCCTGGTTCCTGCACCCCGCAACTGCAAGCCGACACGTTGCTGGTCGGCGATCTGCCGCCGTCGCGCGTGCTGGCGATCGACGATGCCGACTATCCGTGGCTCGTCCTGGTGCCGCGCCGCACCGGCGCCATCGAACTCGCCGATCTCGGCGGCGATACAGTGATCTTGATGCGCGAGATCGTGCAGGTGTTGGCGCTGCTGAAAGACGTCACGCGTTGTGACAAGATCAATGTCGGCGCTATCGGCAATGTGGTGCCGCAGCTTCACGTGCATATCGTCGCGCGCCGGCAGGACGATCCGCTGTGGCCGAAGCCGGTCTGGGGCCTTACGCAGCCGCGCCCCGGCGATGCGGCGACTTTCGCGCGCTTCATTGCCGCGACGGCCTCGCGGCCACGTAGGATCTAAGCGGGCACGCCTTCGCGAATTTGCCGTAAGCGCGGCAAATCCGGGACGGCTGCGCCCGCAAGTGCTGTTCACGTTTTTATTATTCAGCCTCGCGCAACACTGTGTTGCACTGCAGCACGATGATCAAAGGGTGAGTCCAGCCTATTTCCCTGCCATGCGGCGATGCTTTCTCGCCGCATAAACGGAAATAAATTTCAGGAGAAGTTCCATGAAGAAGCTCATCGCGATCGTTGCACTGGCCATGGCCGTGATCTCGGCCCCGGCTTTCGCTCATGCCGCCACTTTCGAGGATGCGACGCACGGCGCCGGCATTTCCTCGCAAAGCTAACGCGCGAGCACATATCGAACTACGAAACCCGGCCCTTGGCCGGGTTTCGTGCTTAAAAGAAAGGAACATGTGATGACGATCACAAAGCAAATCACTCTCGCACTGGCGCTCACTCTCGGTGCGACGATTGGCGCGACCACCGCCGCATCGGCATCGGCGCAGAGCGCCTATACGACCGGCACCATCGCCTCAAGCGAACGCGCCGGCTATCCATCGGCCGCGCCCTACGGCGGCGGCCTCTATGCGTACGCACCGGGCTATGGTTCGGCCAATGTTGCGGGCTATGGCCGGGACGGCAGAACGCACTATCTGCGCGGCGGCGTCGAAGCCGGGCGTTGAGATAAATCGCCGTTTTTAGAATCGGACGCGGCCGCTCTGTTTGGCTGCCTTCCGCTCATCCTTAGGCTGTCTTTCGTTGCCTGAAGCGCTTTCATAATTGTTCCCCCGCCACAAGATCGCCATCTCGGACTCACCGAACGGCCGAAGCGAGGCCGGATTTGGCCGTGACAAAGTCGTGTGAGGGGCGTTGATTCGGAGTTACGATATGCGACGTTCGAATTTGGCGGTGAAAATTTGCACGCTATTGGCGGCGCCGGTCGTCGTCGCCGGTGTTTCAGCGTTTGTTTGTTCAAGTCAGGTTTCAGCTAGAGAGCATCACCGGCTCTCGCATGCGCATTTTTCCGCGCATCATGTGATGCCAATCGCAGCGAGCAACGCCGCCGCCTTCGGCCTCGGTAGTTTCGGCCAAAGCGCGCCTGACGGCGTCTCGGCTGCAGCCGCGGCGCAAGAGGGCGTACCGGCGTCGCTCGTCGCGCGCGTCATCAAGCGCGAGAGCGGCGGTAATCCGCGGGCGGTCCATGCCGGCAATTACGGCTTGATGCAGATCAAGCTCGGTACCGCGCGCGCCATGGGTTATTCGGGCTCGGCCGCGGGACTGCTCGATCCGCAGACCAACATGACTTACGGGGTGCGCTATCTCGCCGGCGCCTATCGTGCTGCCGGCGGCGACGAGAATCGGGCGGTCGCGCTCTATGCGCGGGGCTATTACGCGGAGGCCAAGGCGCGAGGCTTCTCGCCTTATGCGCAATCAGGCTCTGCCGCGGCAGCGCCGACCCTGGGCTTTGGCGCCCTCACGCCGGTGTCGGTTCAGGCGGCTGAACCGTTGGGCGCGACGCCGGCTTATCGCTTAAGATACCGGCGGCATCCGGCTTAGAGCCATATCGGGCGGCTCGGCCCCGTCAAAATCGCTCGGTTGTTTCAAGGACGCTTCGGCCTTCCCCGCTTTCGCGGGGAAGGCGAGGGGCGCGCGTGTCACAATACCCGATTGACTTGCGCGCCAGCGGGCAACAGGATTTGGCTGCGAATCCGCCCTGAATCAACGAGGGCGCTCGGACACCAAAACGGGGAGGAACGCCAATGACCGAATCAAAGCTTGACCTGAGCGAGACCGACATCCTCATTTACGAGATCGCCGACGAAGCGCTCGAGGCTGCGGCTTGCGCTGGCCCGTTAGGCGCGCGGGCTTTCACGATCGCCATGTGCACCGGCCAGGCCGAGTGTCCGTTCTAGTCAACGCATTTAGCCGACGCGTGGCGCGGGTTTCATCCTCCCCGAGACATCAGGGGAGGATGAAACGTTTTATAGCGCCGCGACGGCGCTCACTTCGATCAGAAATTGCTCCTGCACCAGGCGATCGATGATGAGCAGCGTGTTGGGCGGGTAGGCGCCGTTGACAAACATCTTAGGAAATTCCCGCGTCCGGTGGGCCATGAATTTGGGAATGTCCTGCGAGTGCACGAGATAAGTCGTGAACTCGACGATGTTGGCAAAGCTTGCGCCCTGTGAGGCGAGCGCGGCGCCGATATTGGCAAACACCAGCGCGCATTGCGCCTCGAAATCGGCGGGCGTCTTGCCGTCCTTGCCGGCGCCGACTTGACCCGCGATGAACAGGAACTCCGAAGCTTTGACACGGGTGATTTGCGAATATTGCCCGAGCGGCTTGCCGAGGGCCTCGGGGTTGAGAATCTGGATTTGCGGTGGCGACATCAGCGGCTCCTCCATTTTGGCAGGAGCGCAAGCTTAGCGCATGTCCCGGAGAACATGTCCCGGAAAAGTGGTCGCCGGTTTTCCGGCAAGGACATTCCAGCAAGGACATGCCGACAAGGACATGCGCAAAATCTAAAGCGCGGCCTTTATCTCACGTCCGACAAAGTGAGAGGCAAAGAAAAGCAGGAGGCAAAGCAAGCAGGATCTGAAGAAAAAAATCAGCCGACGCGGCGTTCGCCGTAGTCGCGGTCCTTCTTCTTGGCGCCTGAGCGGGTGATGCCTTTGATCGCCAATGCCGGCCTGCCGGACTTTTCCGCGATCTCGCGGTCCTGCTCGATCAGGAAGCCGTGCGCTGGCTTGTCGCCGTCGAGCCCGCCAAGAAGCTCGCGTGGCACCTTGCGGTTGGAGCGCTGCGAGCCGTCCTCATAGATCACGTCGAACATGACGAATTCGGAATTCAACCCCGGCTTCCGTGGCATTGTTATTCTCCTTGTTCGCCGTTTCGGATGTTGCTCCCTAAATAGGCACCCGATCGGGACGCGGTAGCGGCGCGAATCAGAAAACAGGCATGTCGGTCGCGGGCAGCTTATAAAATGCAAACACCGGCGCCTTTATGGCGCCAGTGTGACGTTAACATCTTAACGTTACGCGGCCTGGAGATTGGTCGCGGCGGACTTGCCGCTGCGGCGGTCGGCCTCGACGTCGAAGCTCAGCTTCTGCCCTTCGACAAGCGTGCGCATGCCGGCGCGCTCGACGGCGGAAATATGGACGAACACGTCCGGGCCGCCGCTGTCTTGAACGATGAAGCCGTAGCCCTTTTGGGCGTTGAAGAACTTGACGGTACCTTGAGCCATAATGGCCTCCTATACGACGCAAAACTCGTTTGCGGCCGTGCAAACCATTCGCACGGTCTTCAATCCGGATTTCGCGTGGTCTTGAATACCGCCAGGAGTTAAGTCCAAGCGCAGCAGCAAGGCAGCTCAATCGGAATTGCGGCTATATAGAGTGGCGGGACTCCTTTGGCAATGCGGGTTTCGGGCATTTTGCCTGTTTGGTAAGGCGACGGTTAGGCGGCGGCCCAACATAATATTTACGACAGATCAAACGCCGACCGCTTGCGCGCGCGTCCGCCATTACCATTTGACCGCCGTTGAGACTTTTGGAGCCGCGAGGGCAAAAAGCCTTTTGCCGGACAAGGACCGTCGCACAAGAACCGCCGCGCAAGGACACCGATCGCTATGAGTTTCACCCGTACCGCCTCTGCCGGGTTCCGCGGCTTTGGCGCTGGCTTTGCCGGCGCCCGCGGCTTTGCGGCCTCGCGCTATGCGCGGGCGCGGCGCCCCTACGACGCGCAGTCGCGCCGTGCCGCGCTCGACCGGCTCGACATGCTTGCGACCGCGTTCGACACGGCGTTCGTTCTGCCGGGCACCAATATGCGCTTCGGCGTGGAATCGCTGTTGCGGCTTGTGCCCGGTATCGGCGACGCGGCCGCCTCGGCGCTGTCGTGTTATCTGCTCTACCAGGCGCATAAGCTCGGCGTGCCGAGATTTCTGTTTGCGCGCATGGTGATGAACGTGCTCTTGGAAGGCTCCGTCGGCGCAGTTCCGGTCGCGGGCGACGCCTTCGACGTGTTCTTCCGCGCCAATCGCCGCAATGTCGCGCTGCTGCGCGAGCATTTTGCCCGCGTCGGCTACTGACGCGCTGGCTTCTGAAATGTGGAAGACAGGCGGGGTCGGCGGATTCTCATGGTAGGATTCCGTAGTCGCGTTGATTCGGCCGCTTCTCACACAGCTTCACATTTGGGACGATAACGTCAAAAGATGGATAGCCGCGCGACGCCCGCTCAACCGCCCTTGCAGCCTCGCTTTCTGATGTGCCCGCCGCGGTTTTTTGCGGTCAACTACAGCATCAATCCCTGGATGGATCCCAATGCCTGGGCCGGCGGTGCCGACTTTTTGCACATGCAGGCGGAGCGGCAATGGACCAGCCTGCGCCTAGTCCTCATCGGCCTCGGCGCCGCGGTCGAGACGATCGAGCCGCAGCCCGACCTGCCGGACCTCGTCTTCACCGCCAACGCCGCCGTCGTGCTTGACGGCAAAGCCGTGCTGGCGCGGTTCTGTCACGACGAGCGGCAGAACGAGGAGCCGGTATTCGACGCGGCATTTGCGGCGCTCAAGGCGCGCGGCCTGGTCGATGAGATCGTGCATGTGCGGGTGGATGTGACGCTCGAAGGCGCCGGCGATTGCATCTATGACGTCCGCCGCGCCGTGCTGTGGATGGGCTGCGGCTTCCGCTCGGACGCGCGCGCGGCAGGTGTGATCGAGGAACAGCTCGGCGTGCGCTGCATCGCGCTGCCGCTTGCCGACCCGCGCTTCTATCACCTCGACACTGCGTTCTGCGCGCTGCCCTGCGGCGGGGTGATCTATTATCCGCAGGCCTTCACGCCGGCGGCGCTGGCGGCCATTCACGAGCGTGTCGCGCCGGCCGATCGCATTGTGCTCAACGGGGCCGATGCGGCGCGCTTTGCGGCCAATGCTGTCTGTCTCGGGCGCACCATCGTGCTGTCGAGTTGCGGCGATGCGCTGCGCGGTAAGCTCGAACGGCGCGGCTATGCGGTCGTCGAAACGCCGCTCGATGTGTTTCAAAAGAGCGGCGGCTCGGCGTGTTGTTTGACGCTGCGGCTCGATCATCGCCCGCGCGCGGCGGACGCAGCGGCAGCCGAGAGGGAAGAAGCGCTCGTACAGGCCGCGGCAAGTTTTTAAAGACTATTCCGTTGCTTCGACGATGCGGATGTCGCGCACCGCGCCGTCGCCGAGCGCTTTCAGCGCTTCTTGGTAGGCAGGGCTCTGATAGGCGGCGATAGCCTTTTCGACGCTCGGGAATTCCGAAATGACGATGCGCTCTTTCTGTCCGGCTTCGAAGGCGGCGACGGCGGCGCTGCGCGCGATATAGCGGGCGCCGAACGGCTGTGTCGCGGGCGGCGCGAGCTTGGCGTAGGCCGCGACCTTCTGCGGATCGGAAATCGAACGGTAAACTGTAACCCAATAGGCTTTCGGCATATTTGAACTCCCTGGACTGAACGCAAAAACGGCTGATGGCTCACGACAACAGCCACTCACGATATCAGTTCATCGGGCAGCGCGTCGGGCGCGTAGTTTCCGCGGCGTATTATGGCTCACCAGCCGCATGAATGGCCAGACCAGGAAGACGCCCGTGCCCATCAGGATCAGCGCATGCGGGTCGCCGGTGATGAAGGCCAGCACCAGCGGCGTGACGATAAAGAATGCGGCGGCGATGACGACCGTAATCAGCGCGCCGGTGTAGCGCGTCTGCGACATGCCGGCGGTGAAGCGGATCGTGTCATGGCCTGTGGCGACGAGGTGGCTGTGCAGATCGCGGACGAAGTCGCGATAGATCCGCGTCTGTGCGTCATTGGGAAGGCCGTTATCGGCGGCATTGGACAGGGTGATCGTATCGCCGCTCGCGAACTCGATCTTACACTGGTCGATGACATTGCTCGCATTGCCGAGCGCCGCCGTGCTCAGATGAATGACGGCGAAATCGCTAAAGGCCTCCGTCCGCGCATTGCCGTTCGCGGTGTAGGAAATGCCGTTGTCGCAGACAGTGACGCCGTGAGCACAATATGACCCACACCTTCACCCATGAACAAGAAGCCATCTTCGTTGCCACCGTCAAGGGCGGCAACCTAATGCTCAATGCCTATGCCGGCTGTGGCAAAACCTCCACTCTCGAAGCATTGAGCCCACTCGCTGAGCAAAAGCCTGCGCTTGGCATTCCGCCAAACGAAACGCGGGCTGCCGGGCACGGTGAAATAGACATCGTAGGCTTGCGAGCATGCGGCCTTCAGGTCCAAGACAGGAACAAGGTCGGGCATGGTCGAGCTATGGCGATGAGCAAATGACCCCAAGCCCGTTTGTCGGCGATGGAGGTATTCAGGTTCAGGGCCATTTGCCGGATGTTCCAGACCGCAACGGCAGAATTTGCTAGGGTCGGTTTGCAAGATCCAGGGAGAGTTCGGCCATGTCGTTCTTCAGCTCGCTGTTTCGCCGCGGCGCGGCTGCCGATTCCGGCGCCGCCGCGAAAGCCGCCGCCCCGATCGAATACAAGGGCTACGTCATCTGTGCCGCGCCGTACAAGAACAACGGCCAATACCAGACGGCCGGCACGATCGCGCGCGAGATCGACGGCGAACGCAAGGAGCACCGCTTCGTCCGCGCCGATGCTTATGCCTCCTACGACGACGCGGTGACTTTCACCGAGAACAAGGCGCGCCAGATCGTCGATCTGCAGGGCGATAGAATCTTCGAGCAGCGCTGATTACAAAGAGTGCCTAACGCTCAGACGCCTTCGACGATACGCATGTCGCGCTCGCAGGCATTGCCGAGTGCTTTCAGTGCCGCCTGATAGCCGGGACCGTCGTGCGCGGCTTCGGCCTTTGCCACGCTGTCGAACTCGATCAGCACGGTGCGCTGCTTGAGGCCCTTTTCGTAGGCCTTGGCCGCGGTGCCGCGCGCCAGAAACTTTCCGCCCGCGGCTGTAATCGCCGGCCCCGCGAGCTTGGCATATTCAGCGAGCGCATCCGGATTGGACACTGAAAAATAAGTCGCGATCCAATAGGCTTTTGCCATCACTGCCTCCCTTTAATGTCACGCAAAACACTAACGGGCGCACGCGGTGAAAGCGAGAGCCCTGCATCGGCACTGATGAACGCGGAAAGGAGGGACGCAGAAAACGGGAACCGGACGACGCGGCCTGTTCTCCGCGGCGGAAGGTGCAGCCGATCTACCAGGCTGAGAACAAGCGCCCGACATCATAGATGACGGCGCCGAGCGCGCAGGCCACAAGCCCGGCGCCGATCAGGCCGACCACGAGGGCGGATTCCACCCAGTCGACCGCCCGGACCAAATGCGCCTTGTCGAAATCAAGCCCGGCAAAGTGTGCCATCGTCGTCACCTGTAGTGTAGTCACCTGTAGAAAAGCCAGCCGTCGAACAGTCAGGAGCAGCGCCCCTCTTAGACTCATCTAACAACCGACTCGACGATTTCGCATGCTGCGCTTCGGCGGGTCAGCTTTGCAACAATCGCGTGGCTTGAAAGTGCCGTCGGGCGCTTCACAAAATCTAACAATCCATCACATTCCGCGCTCGTTTGTGCTTATCGACTTGCAGCGGTCGCCAAGGACATAAATTTCGCATAACTTCGCTCCCGTCGCATTCAACGAAAAACCGCAGCGAAGTGAGCGCACCCGGAGGAACCAGCAATGCACGTGTTCAGCGTCGTCGAACAGGCCGAGTTCAATCCGAAGAAACACGTCGAAAAAATCCTCGGCACCATCGAGGAGGGCGACGTCACGGTGGCTTGCTGGGAGCCCGGCCAGATCAGTCCCTATCATTGCCATCCTGCCGCGACCGAAATCTATTTCTGCTTCCAGGGCGGCGGCGAGATGCGCACTCCGAGCGAAACCATCACGGTGAAGCCCGGTTCCTTCGTCGTTCATCCGCCTGGCGAAGTGCACGAATATGCCAATGGGTCGCATCGCACGCTGTTATTCCGCGTCCGCTACGGCACCGACATGTCCGCCCGCCATTTCGACTGGCGCGGGCGGGAGGGTTGGACGCAAAGCGCGCAAGACGCCGCTTATTACAAGCAGCATCCGGTGAGCGCCTGAGCGCGGCCGCTCACTGATACGGCTTACTGGTACTGCTGATAACGCACCTGCGGGTGATTGAGCGGCATGCCGTTCGGCTCGCAGAAATCGGCATTGCCGCGCTTGGCAGCTTGGCACTGGTCGAACGTCTCGTAGGCGCATTCGCGCGCCGGCCCGGTGAGCAGGCAGAAATTGTGGTGCACGTAGCCGGATTGCGCCGATGCATTCGAGCTGCCGAAAGCAGCGAGTGCCGCACTGAGAAAAACTGCAGACATCATAAGCCGCATGATAGGGGGCATGGGAAATCTCCATATCGCTTTACAGATCAACGCCACTTTACAGATCAACACTGCTTGCACATCAACAAAGCAGGGATCGAACGTTCCTGATAAACCCCGCCGTAGCATGTTCGCCGATCGCTGTGCCAACACGAAGCCGTGAGAGAAAAAATCGACTTTATGCAAAGGTGACTCAGATGCGCCGAATTGCTAACAAACACGTCCGCCAAATTTCTTGTTTGCGCATGATCTTGTCCGAAAACCGGCTTCCACCCTCGGATCAAATCCAAGGGCATGCTTTTCGGGATCATGCGCCAAAGGGGAGAATAAATGTTCCGTAAACCGCATTGTCCCGTCATCGCCATCGAAGAGCACTATTGGGACGAAGAGCTCGAAAAGACCTTCACCGGCAGCGAAGCCGGAAGGCCCGGCGAGCAGTTCAACCGGCTGCATGATTTCGGGCCGTTGCGCATCAAGGAAATGGACGACGCCGGCATCGATATCCAGGTGCTTTCGCACGGCGCACCGTCGACGCAGAAGTTGCCGGCCGAAACCGCGCCCGCGATGGCGACCCGCGTCAACGACCGCCTCGCCGCGATCGTCGCCAAGAACCCCACGCGCTTTGCCGGTTTTGCCGCGCTGCCGACCGCCGTGCCGGAGGCCGCCGCCGACGAGCTCGAGCGCACGGCAAAGCTCGGCTTCAAAGGCGCCATGCTGCACGGGCTCTCGAACGGAGAATTCCTCGACGACAAGAAATTCTGGTCGATCTTTGCGCGCGCGGAGAAGCTCGATCTGCCGATCTACCTGCATCCCTCGCAGCCGCATCCCGACGTGATCAAAACCTACTACCAGGACTACGTGAAAGACTTCCCGATGCTGCCGCGCGCCACCTGGGGCTACACGGTCGAGACCGCGACGCTTGCCATCCGCCTCGTGCTGTCGGGCGTGTTCGAGAAGCACCCGAAGCTGAAGATCATCCTCGGCCATCTCGGCGAGACGCTGCCGTTTGTGGTCTGGCGCGTCGATCACACCTTGGCGCGGCCGGGCCAGAAGTCGATCTCTTTCCGCGACGTGTTCTGCAACAACTTCTATGTCACGACGAGCGGCAATTTCAGTAATCCGGCGCTGCTGTGCTGCGTCATAGAAATGGGCATCGACCGCATTCTGTTCGCCGTTGACTGGCCCTTCGTCATGAATCCGCCGGCGACCAAATGGATGGAAGGCGTGCCGCTCTGCGACGAGGACAAGGCCAAGATCCTGTCGAGCAATGCCAAGCGGCTGCTGAAGATGTGAGGCGTGAACTTCCTTCCCCGTGAAAACGGGGGAGGGCATCGAAATTGTCGCTGTAATATGGTAATGCCGTCGCCATCTAAAAGGCCGCAACTGTTATTGCTCGCCACGGAGCCAATATGTCGAAACCGGTCATCTTCACCATTTCCGCGACATGGGACGACGAAGCATCCGTGCGGAGCGGGCATTGCGACGATATTCCCGCGGCGGCCGATGCGCCGACGCTAGATGAGCTGTTGACCAAGATCTCGGCGATGGCGCTTGACCTGTTGCCCGACAATCATCCTGAGATCGCCCCGGCCGACCTGTTCCTGCAAATCACCGCGTTTCGCGAAGCCGAACCCGCCGCGGCTTGAATGGCGCCCCAATTCGATCGGCCTCTGCGCGACCGGTTGCGTGCCGCGGGCTGCACGATGGTGCGGCAAGGCAAGGGCCAGCCACGAGATTTGGCATAGTCCCATTTCCGAGCGAAACTTCGCGGTGCCGGTCGGCATTCCGAGCCGCGCCAGGCAGGCTTGCCAAAAGCGTTTTGAGCGGGCGACGTAGCTCACTCCGGAAACCGCCGCCGCGCCGTGGTGGCGCCGAGCACGGTACCGTCGGGCGCCAGCGCCTGGATGGTGAACTCGTAAGCCGAATTGCAGGCGCTGATGAATTCGCCACCTTTGCCCACGTTTATCGAGGACGAAACGCTTGGGCAGTTGTATGAGCCGGTTGCCAAGTCACGGAGGGATGCGGACCAAGTCAAAAAAGAACAGCGGATCACAGTAGTCATTGGTAATCCGCCGTACAAGAATCAGGCCAGTGGCCAGGGTGGCTGGATTGAGAGCGGCAGCGTTGGGCGCATCGCGCCGATGAATCGTTGGATGCCTCCGCTGGAGTGGAGTGTGAGTGCTCATGCTCATCACCTCAAGAACCTCTATGTGTATTTCTGGCGTTGGGCGACGCTGCAGGTGTTTGGTTCGGGATGGCACGAGGCAACCGGCGAGCCCGAGCATGATCGATACGGGATCATCTGCTTCATCACGGTGGCCGGCTTTCTGAACGGACCCGGTTTCCAGAAAATGCGTGGGATTTGCGCCGCGATTCAAGCGACATCTGGGTGGTCGATTGCTCACCAGAAGGCCATCAGCCTGACGTTTCGACGCGCATCTTCCAAGGTGTCCAGCAACCGGTGTGTATCGTGCTTGCCGCAAGGGCAGAAAATAAAAATCGTGATGTGCCGGGGCGCCTCCGGTACGTCGCACTGCCGAAAGGCAAGCGCGAGAATAAGTTCGAGGTTCTTGCCGAGCTTTCACTCGCCGACCGCAGTTGGCTCGACGGCGCCGGAGGTTGGCGCGATCCTTTCTTGCCGGAGCAAACAGGAGCATGGCCGAGCTTTCCGGCCCTCGCGGACTTGTTTGTTTGGTCAGGCCCCGGTGTTAAGACTCACCGGACATGGGTTATCTCACCCGATATCCTGACGCCGATGCGAGCCTCGCGTGGCAACCGGGAACCAGCCATCTCGTTCGATGAGGCGGATGACATCGCGCACTTTCATGCGGCCAACATTCCTTCTATCCGTTCGCCCCGCAAGTCGCTTGGCGGACGC
>JBAUCK010000139.1:0-4981 GCA_049677525.1 Xanthobacteraceae bacterium | reverse complement strand
TCGAGGATCTGCGCGCCGCGGCGCAGGTGCTTAAAGGCCGCCGCGCCGCCGTTCCCGGCATGGTGTCGCCGGGTTCAAGCGCGGTGAAGCGGCAAGCCGAAGCCGAAGGTCTCGATCGTATCTTTGTCGCGGCCGGCCTCGAATGGCGCGATCCCGGCTGTTCGATGTGCAACGGCTCGAACGGCGAATTGGTCGCGCCCGGCGAACGCTGCGCTTCCACCACTAACCGGAATTTCGAGGGCCGGCAGGGCCGTGGTGCGCTCACGCATATCATGAGCCCGGCCATGGTCGCGGCGGCCGCGGTCAGCGGGCGCTTAGCCGACGTGCGGCGCCTGGCGCGGAGTTGAGCATGCTTCCTTTCACTGTGCTGACGGCGGTGGCCGCGCCGCTTGAGATCGCCAAGATCGATACCGGCATGATCCTGCCCGGGCGCTACATGCGGCGGCACCGCAGGGCCGGCCACGATTACGGCGAGGCCTTTCTCTACGACCTGCATTTCGATGAAGCGGGGCAGCCGCGCCCGGATTTCGTGTTGAACGATCCGGTATTCCGCAAGGCGAAGATACTTGTCTCCGACTCCGACTTTGGCTGCGGTTCCTCGCGCGAGGGCGCAGCCTTCGCCGTGATGGATTATGGGCTGCGTGCTCTCGTCGGCCCGAGCTTCGGCGAAATCTTCCAGGTGAACTGCATCCAGAACGGAATTCTCGCGGTTACGCTTACCGAAGCAATCATCCACGATCTGTGGCGGCAGCTGCGCGCGCAGCCGGGTGTCGAGATGACAATCGACCTGCCCAACCAAACCGTCATTGCACCCGACGGCGCCCGGCACGCATTTGACATCAGCCCGCTGCGTAAGGACCGGCTTATCCGCGGCATCGACGATATCGATGTCACGTTGGAATATCTCGACAAGATCGAGGCCTTCGAGGTGCGGCGGCGCGCGAGCTTACCGTGGCTGCCGGCGGCCCGGCGCGAATAGCTATCCCTTCAGGCGAAATAAAGAGGACTCATTCGTGAACGGCGCTGAAACCCTCGTCCGCACGCTGCTCGCGTCGGACGTCACGACATGTTTCTCAAATCCCGGCACCAGCGAGATGCATTTTGTCGCTGCGCTCGATCGTGTACCGGGCATGCACTGCGTCTTGTGCCTATTCGAGGGCGTAGCGACCGGCGCGGCCGACGGCTACGGCCGCATGGCAGAAAAGCCGGCGAGCACGCTGTTGCACGGCGCGCCCGGTCTCGCCAACGGCCTCGCCAATTTGCACAATGCCCGCCGCGCCCGCTCGCCGATCGTCAATGTGGTCGGTGACCAGGCGAGCTATCACCGTCCGCTCGATCCACCGTTGACCGGCGACACCGACGGCTGGGCGCGCGGCGTTTCGGCCTGGACGCGCGTCGTGCAATCGGTCGCCACGATGGGGCAGGACGCCGCGGCTGCCGTTCAAGCCGCGCGCACGGCGCACGGCCAGATCGCGACATTGATCGCACCGGCTGACACGAGCTGGGACGATGGCGGAACAGATGGCGCGCCGCTGCCGCCTGTCGCGCCGGAAAAGGTCGCCCCACACACCATCAAAAACATCGCCGAAGTGCTGCGCTGCAAGGAACCCGTGACGATCATGCTCGGCGGGGCGCCGATCCGGGCGGCGATGATCGACGATGCCTTCCGCGTCGCCTCTGCGACCGGCGCGAAATTGCTGACGGCGCAGTTCAACGCCCGCGTCGAGCGTGGCCGCGGCCGGCATGCCATCGCACGGCTCGCTTATGCCTACGATCAGTCGGTGGCGACGCTCGCCGGCACCAAACACCTTGTGCTGATCGGGACGGCGCCGCCGGTTGCGCCGTTCGCTTATCCCAACAAGTCCGGCTATCTGTTTCCGAAGGATTGCAATGTCCACGTTCTGGCGCGGCCGGATCAGGATATCGCCGACGCGCTGGCGCGACTGGCCGATGAATTGGTGGCGCCGGCCGTCGCGCGGCTGCAAACCAAGCCCGCGGCAGCCGATCTGCGCGCAGCCGTCAGCCCGGAATCGATCACCCAGGCGCTGGCTGCGTTGCTGCCGGAAAATGCCGTGATCGTCGATGAAAGCGTGAGTTTCGGCCGGTCCTTCTTTAACGGACTCGCCTCCGCTCTGCCTCATGACTGGCTGCAAATCACCGGCGCATCCATCGGCAGCGGCTTGCCGATGGCGACCGGCGCCGCCATTGCGGCGCCCGGCCGCCGCGTCGTCGCGCTCCAGGCCGACGGTTCGGCGATGTACACGCTGCAAGCTTTATGGACCCAGGCGCGCGAGGCATTGCCGGTCACCACGGTGCTGTTGTCGAACCGCAAATATGCGATCCTGCTCAACGAATTGATGAGTGTCGGCGCCAATCCCGGCCGCGTCGCGCTCGACATGATGGATCTCGGCAATCCGGATCTGGGCTGGGTCAAGCTCGCGCAGGGCATGGGCGTTGAAGCCGCGCAAGCCGGGTCGGTCAAGGAATTTGCCGACCTGTTTGCGCAAGCCAATACAGCGCGTGGGCCGTTTCTGATCGAGCTTCTGACCTGAACCTGTCAAGTTTCCGGGTATTGCGCGGCCAGCGCTTCGGCGCGCGCCGCGTCTTTCGGTGTATTGACGTTGAAGAACGGATCGACCGGCTCGGCCGGCCAATCGGCAGTGGCGATACCGTGCCGTCCCGTCCAGATCTCGATCTTGTGCAAGCCTTCCTCGGTCAAAGCGCGTCGCAAATCCTCGCGCAGCGCGACGCTCCACAACGCAACGACAGGATGGCGCCATTCGCCGGAGCGCGCGCAGGCAAGCGGGGTGCCTGCGGCAAGGCGTGCCTGATGCAATCGCTGAAGCAAAGTCTTCGGCAGGAACGGACAATCGCCCGGCACGCTGAGGAGCCAATCAATTTCCGGTGCATGTGCTGCAGCCCAATCGAGCCCGGCGAGAATGCCGGCCAGCGGGCCGGCAAAATCCGGCACGCTGTCGGCTACCACTGGCAGGCCGGTATCGGCGAAGCGGGCCGGATCGCCATTGGCATTGATGATGATGCGCTCGCATTGCGGCTTTAGACACGTGAGCACCCGGGCAAGAATGGTCGTGCCGCCGACGCGGATGCGCGCCTTGTCGCCGCCGCCCATGCGCCGCGCCAAGCCGCCGGCAAGCACCAGACCGAGAGTAGGGGGACTGCTCACGCGCGCGGGATCTCACTCATCGTGCACGGCCGCCTTGCGGCGGTGCTTGCCGCTTTCTTCTTCGACATAGGCGAGGTCCTGATCGAACATGATGCGGTCCTCGCCGGACAGCGCGATGAAGCGCTTGCCGCGGGCGCGGCCGATCAGCGTCAGGTTCGCCTTGCGCGCCAGTTCGACGCCCCAGGCGGTGAAGCCCGAGCGCGAGATCAGAATCGGAATGCCCATGCGTACCGTCTTGATCACCATTTCGGAGGTGAGCCGGCCGGTGGTGTAGAAAATCTTGTCGGCGGCGCCGACGCCATTCTTGAACATCCAGCCGGCGATCTTGTCGACGGCATTGTGGCGGCCGACATCTTCCATATAGACCAACGGCCGGTCTTCGACCGCAAGTACGCAGCCATGTATCGCGCCGGCCTCGAGATAAAGCGACGGCGTGGTATTGATCTTGTGGGTAAGTGTATAGAGCCACGACGTGCGTAATTGCGCCTTCGGCAGCGACACGTTCTCCAGCGCCTCCATGAGATCGCCGAACACCGTGCCCTGGGCGCAGCCCGAGGTCTGTACCTTCTTCTTCAGCTTCTTTTCGTAATTGGTCTTGCGTTTGGTGCGCACCACGACCACCGACAATTCATCGTCGTAATCGACACCGGTGACGGTATCGTCGGGCTTGAGCATGTTCTGGTTGAGCAGATAACCGAGCGCCAGATATTCGGGGTGATCGCTGATGGTCATCGCGGTGACGATTTCCTGCGAGTTGAGAAAAATCGTCAGCGCGCGTTCGACCGTCACCGCGGTCTCGATTGGGGAGCCGGTCTGGTCGACGCCTTTGACGCGCTCCGTCAGCCGGGGGTCGAACGGATCGGGGCGGATGAGATAGTCGTCGTCGGGCAAGGCCATTTTGATCGTCATGCCGCTAATGTAGTGCGGCACAGGGGTCGGAGGAAGCGGTGGCAGAAACGCCAGAAGCCCGGCTAGAGCCGGGCTTCCCCACATCCATGCTTCCCTACATCCATGTCGCGCGTTGCAAACTTCGTATCTCGCAGACACCGTCCGCTTTGGCAAAATTAGCCGTGCAGGCCGCCAAACACCCAGATCAAAAGAATGATCGGCAATGGGATGCCGATGAGCCATAGCAATAGACCGCGTCCCATAACTTCCTCCAAGGTCGCTCCTCAGCACCGTGAAATGAACGGCTGAGGCGGCCGGAGGTTCCCCCGTCCTTCGGTCTTGCGATTCGCCGCGCTGGCCGGCCGACCCGGGCTGACAAGACAGCGCGGGTTGTAAGCTTGGGGCCGGCCGTGATATTGCGGGGACCCTTTTGCGGAGGGGTGGCCGAGTGGCTGAAGGCGCACGCTTGGAAAGCGTGTATACGGGAAACCGTATCGTGGGTTCGAATCCCACTCCCTCCGCCAGCCCTTCTTTCCCTCTTCGATTTATCCAAAATTTGGAGGGTAATGCGACCTCTAGAGCGCGGCTAGGTCATGGGGAAATAGCTCTATCAAAGGTTGCAAGAAAACGTACGCTAGCTGACAAATAATCAGCTCAAACGACCAATAACTCAGAATTATGAGTTGCGAGTCGGCGGGAGAGTTCTCACAATTCATCCAAGTTCTTCGGCACTTCACCGAGCGATATCAGAATAGTGGCGTCGTTGAAGTTTCCGATGTTCGGATCACCGCTGCGCCTAACTGCGAGCGCGCCGGCATTAGCTGGATCCCGGGACATCGCCTCTGCCCGGCGGATCGCCGCCCTTTCGTTGGGCATCTCTTGCGCTTCACCAGGCGCCGTTCCTTCTTC
>JBAUCK010000138.1:0-5672 GCA_049677525.1 Xanthobacteraceae bacterium | reverse complement strand
GAATGGGCCTATGCCGAGCTGCGGCGGATGTCGGCGCCCGACGGCGTGCTGCGGCTGAGCCGCTGCGGTGAGACGCTCTTGGCGCGGCTCGAAATCCGCGATCCCGACCTGATCTGCGCCGTCGAGGATCGCGCCGTCACGCTCGATCGCGGCGGCGTGGGCGAGCGCCGGCTCCGCCGCAAGATCGTGGCCTTGAGCTTTGCCGCAAGCGTGTCGCTCTTCATCACGGCGATCTATGGCGTGCCCGAGCTCGCCACGCGGCTGTTGCCCTTCGTTACCGGTCTCGGTCGAGCGCAAGCTCGGCGAGGCGGTCGACAAAAACGTGCACTCAGCGCTCGATACCCAGCACCTGGGCTCAGCCTTCACCTGCGGCTATAACGCCGGCGAGCTCGAGGGCCGTGCCGCGCTCGACCGGCTGGTCGGCAGGCTCGAAGCGGCCGCCGCCTTGCCGCTGCAGCTTCGCGTCGACGTGGTCCGCCGTCCCGAGCCCAATGCCGTGGCGCTGCCGGGCGGCCGCATCTACGTCAATCAGGGGCTTATCGATCAGGCGCAGACGCCCGACGAATTGGCCGGCGCGATCGCTCACGAAATGGAGCCATGTTGCCGCTCGCGACGGCACCCGCGTGGTGCTGCAGACCGCAGGCCTTTCGTTTCTGTTCGGCATGATGCTTGGCGATTTCGTCGGTGGCGGCGCGGTGGTCATCGCCGCGCGGACGGTGCTGAAATCGTCCTATTCGCGCCGCGTCGGGGGGCGGCTGACGCCTATTGCGGGGCTTTGATGCAAAAGGCCGGCGGCGATCCGCACGCGCTCGGCGCCATTCTTGCGCGTATTGTCGTCGACAAAGACCATGGCGTTGCCATCCTGCGCGACCATCCCGAAACCAAGGACCGCATTGCCGCCATCAATGCGGTCGCCGGCACCGGCCCGACAGCGCCGTTACTGGACGTTGCGGAATGGAGCGCGCTCAAGCAAATATGCGCACCGCTGCCGCCGAGAGATGCAACCGGCGGCAGAACCAAATAGCGCCTAGAATGGCTGCCAGATAGAGCCAACAGCCGGATTCGAGACCTTCAGCACAATGCGCCGACGTTCATTCACCGAGGAACAAACCTCGCGACTTGCGGTTTGGGCGCGGCGTATCGCGCTGTTCTCGCTGGCGGCGACCTTCATCGCCATCGTCATCGTGCGTTCGGGCGCGCTCGACATCGTACCGGCCTTGTCCACGCTGGCCGGCGCGCTGGTCCTAGCCTGCGTCGCCATCCTGCTGGCGTTGGGCGCCGGTGTTTCGATCTGGCGCGAAGGCGTTTCCGGCAGCCGCGAAGCGGTGACGGCCTTGTTCATCGGCTTCGCGCTGATCGCCTATCCGCTCTATCTCGGCGTCAAGGCGCGGCACCTGCCGGCGATTTACGATATTACCACCGACCCGATCGACCCGCCGCAATTCGATGCTATCGCCCGCTTGCGGCCCCGCGACGCCAATCCCGTCACTTACGCCGGCCTCTATGCCGCCGAGCAGCAGCACAACGCCTATTCCGATATCGAGCCCGACGACACCAATTCGACCCCGCAGGAAGCCTACGACGCGGCGATGAAAGTCATCATCAAGCGCAAATGGCGCGTGGTCGATGCGCGCGCGCCGCTGGCGCCGCCGGCTGGACCGACACCGCGCAACATCGTGGCGCAAGCTCCGACAGCACGGGACGGCATTATCGAGGCGGTGGCGCGCACGCCGATCCTCGGCTTCCGCGACGATGTTGTGGTGCGCGTCCGTCCGACCGTCGACGGCGCGCGTATCGACGTGCGTTCGGCTTCGCGCTACGGCCGCAACGATCTCGGCACCAATGCGGCGCGGGTGCGCAATTTGATCGACGACATCGATACCGTGCTGGCGACGCCGCAACCGCAGAAGAAGCAGGCGCCGTCGCCGCCGCCTCAGGCCGGCAAGGGGGCGTCGTCCAAGCGATAAGTCCCAGTGATCGACGGCGGCCCTTCGGTCGCAATCTCGCCGCGCGTCACCATGTCCTCGAGATGCGCCAGCACTGACAACGTGGCGGCGCCGGTGAGGCGCGGATCGAGCCCGATATAGACCGCCCGCACGATAGTCGGAATATCGGCGGCGCCTTTGCGCAAACGATGCAGGATCGAGGCTTCGCGCGCCTGGCGGTGCCGGATCAGATGCTGCACGAAGCGCGGCGCCTCCTTGATCGGCATGCCGTGGCCGGACAGATAAAGCGGTTCGCTCCGGCGCGCGAGCTTGTGGAGCGAGGTCATGTAATCGCTCATCGCGCCGTCTGGCGGCGCCACGATCGTGGTCGACCAGCCCATGACATGATCGCCGGCGAAAATCAGGTCGGACTCTTTCAAGGCGAACGACATGTGATTGGTGGTGTGGCCGGGCGTCGTGATCGCTTCCATGGTCCAGCCGTCGCCCGAGACCACGTCACCGTCGGCGAGCGCCACGTCAGGACGGAAATCCATGTCGGCGGAGGCATCGAGCCGCCGCGTCTCGCCGATATGAAGCGGCCGCGCCAGCCGGTGCGGGCCCTCGGCATAAACCTTGGCGCCGGTGGCCGCTTTCACCTTGGGCACGCCCGGCGAATGATCGCGATGGGTGTGGGTGACGAAAATGTGGGTGATGGTCTCTCCGCGCACGGCGTCGAGAAGAGCGGCGATGTGGGCATCGTCATCCGGTCCCGGATCGACGATGGCGACCTTGCCGCGGCCGACGATGTAGCTCATCGTGCCCTTGAAGGTGAAAGGCCCCGGATTGTCGGCGACCATCGCGCGCACGCGCGGCGCCACTTCGACTGCTTTGTTCGGTGTCAGGTCGAAGCTCTTGTCGAACGGAATGTCGTCGCTCATCTCTGGTCACGCTCCGCAGCACTTTTGTTGGAGCATGATCTTTTCCGAAAACCGGTATCCACTTTTCGAGATCATGCTCTAACGGAGCGGACGATGACATCGAATTGGGCAAAGAGGCAAATCTGCAATCAAATCCGTCGGCCGGTTACTTCCGCAGCCAGACCTCAAAACCCAGCGGGTCGAGCCGGATTTCGCCGATGCCGAATTGCGACTGCGACACCAGGCCGGACGTGCTCTCTTTGGTATAGGCCCGTTTCTTCAGCATGGTGTTGAAGGTGAGCTTGATCATTGCCGCCGAAATCATGCCGCGGCCGGCGGCATATTCGTTCACCGCGCGGCGCGAAAAGTCCTTGCGTAGGTCGATGATCAGCGCCGTTCCGCCGGGTTTGAGCACGCGGTGCATCTCATTGATTGCGACCAGGGGCCGGGTGAAATTCTTGAACGCCGCGCGGCAGACGATGAAATCGAACTGCGCATTGGGAAACGGCAGATCGGCGGCGTCGCCATGCTCGAAATCGACGCGGACATTGGCTTCGCGCGCGTTTTCCGCCGCCATGCGCACAAAGCTTTTGCTGATATCGAGCCCGGTGACCGGGCTGTCGGTCAGTTTGGCGAGCGCGATGGCGAGATAGCCGGGCCCCGGCGCGATTTCGAGCACGCGGTCGCCGGAATTGAGATAGGCCGCGATCCACCGCGCGATGCGCTGGAACTCGTCCAGGTCGCGCGCCGTCTGCCGCGCATACCAGGAGGCGATAAAGCCTTCCATCCCGGCGCCTTTGTGCGGCGTGGTCGGCGCGGCGATATCGCGATCCCGCATTTTCATGCCCCCTACGCCGATTTTGTCGTGCGGCTGTTCTCGCCGCATCTCTCGGCCGCTTTGAGGGGAGCAGTCTTGCACGACTTTGTTGCAGGCTCTGTGGCCCGCACATGTTTTTTCGGCGATGTCTTTTCGGCAATGCGCGGGCGAGCCGCAGCCTGGTGACGGGTGCAGACGAAAGCTGGATGTCGGTGGATTGGGAAGAGCGTCGGCTGTCGCCGCACTTGCGCGCAGACAAAAAAATAGAGCCCCGGTGCCGGGAATGCCGGGGCTCTAGCAATCTCAATTCGCCACGGTAAGTAGGACCGAGACCGCACCACCTATTATGCACGTGGCGTGCCAAGTCCGGCTCGACCGGGCTGCAACAAAAGAAGCGGCGATTCCGCGCGGATTCTACTGCGTTTGCCGTGGCACCCCGGCGTCGGCGGGTTTCTTGATTGGATTGCAGGCTGCCGCTGGCTATTTTGCAGGCAGCGGTCGGCGCGCCGTCAAAACGGTGTCCGGCTACGGATGGCGGCTGCCAGCGTGCCTTCATCGAGATAATCGAGCTCACCCCCGACTGGCACGCCATGGGCGAGCCGCGTCACCTTCACATTGGCCTCGTGCAGGAGGTCGGTGATGTAATGCGCCGTGCTCTGGCCGTCGACCGTGGCCGACAGCGCGATCACCACTTCTTTCACCTCGGGCGCGCTCGCCCGTTTCACCAGTGCGTCGATGGAGAGATCGTCCGGGCCTACGCCGTCGAGCGGCGACAGCGTGCCGCCGAGCACGTGATAGCACGCGTTGATGGCATGTGCGCGTTCCAGCGCCCAGAGATCGGCGACACCGGCGACGACCACGATCGCGGAATCGTCGCGCTTGGGATCGGTGCAGACGGTGCAGGGATTCTGCGAATCGATATTGCCGCAGATCTTGCACACTTCGATCTTCTCGATCGCGGTCTGCAAAGCGGCGGCGAGCGGCGCCATCAGCAATTCGCGCTTCTTGATGAGGAATAAGGCCACGCGCCGCGCCGAACGCGGCCCAAGCCCGGGCAATCTGGCCAGAAGCTGGATCAGGCGTTCAATTTCAGGACCGGCGGCGGCAGCGGGCATCGAAGCAGCTTCAGCTCAGAATAGCTTAAGACCCGGCGGCAGCGGCAGGCCGCCGGTCATCGCCTGCATCTTTTCGGCAAGCATGGTCTCGAGCTTGCGCCGCGCGTCAGCATGCGCGGCGACGATCAGATCCTCGAGAATTTCCTTCTGGTCGGGCTTGAGCAGCGAGTCATCGACATGGACGCTGCGTAGATCGCCCTTGCCGGAAATCTTCAAGGTAATCAGCCCGCCGCCGGCCGTGCCTTCGACCTCCATGCGGTCGAGTTCGGCCTGCATCGCCTCCATTTTCGATTTGAGTTCGGTGGCCTGTTTCATCAGGCCGAGAAAATCGGGCATTGCAGTTTCCTTCCGTCACCACGGCGACAATATAGAGCTACGGCTCCTCGTCGGGAGTCTCGCTGTCGATTGGTTCCGAAGCTTGCGACTCTTCGGTATTTCCGGCCGGCGGCCGCACCGACACGATCTCAGCGCCGGGAAAGCGCGTCAGCACCGCCTGAACCAGGGGATCGCTGCGCACATTGTCCTTCATCTCCGCCTTGCGTATTTCGGCCTGCGCCTTGACCGAAGGCACGCCGGCCTCTTTGGAGACGGCGACCATCCAGCGGCGTCCGGTCCAGTCGCTGAGCTTCTTGGACAATTCGCCGATCAGCGTGGGCCGCGCGCTCGGTTCGAGCGCCAGTTCAAGTGTGCCGTCCTCGAAACGCACCAGCCGCACATCGCGCTCGAGCGCGCTTTTCATCGCCAGATCGCGCCTTTCGCCGGCGAGCGCGATCAGTGCCTCGAAGCTTTGGACTGCACGTGCCGGCGCCTCATCGCCGCGAGGCAGCGCGTCATCGAGCGGCGGCGCCGATGGTGCGGGCGCGACGGAAGCCAGCGGACCGCGCGCAACGCGCGGCGC
>JBAUCK010000137.1:0-2037 GCA_049677525.1 Xanthobacteraceae bacterium | reverse complement strand
GCCGCCACGGCCGTTGCTGTCCAAAAAATCGCGTATCGGGCTTTTTCTAGTCATAGCAGCGGACGCCGTCGCGAAAGGTGCCAGTCGATTAGTCGCCGCCCAAACTCGTTCCACCGCCTCGATTCGGCGCTTATCGAGTAACGCTCGCCTTTGCGCTGTTCCACCAAAGCGGACTCGCGTCCCGGCAAATAGCATCCTTATTCGATTACCTCGTGAGCGCGCACCGGGAGCGATTCTGGCACTGTAAGGCCAGCGCTGGGGACGTCGAAGGTCCGCTTTGCCAGCAACTGGATCCAGGTCTGCTTTGCGTCTATTGAGCGACATAGCCGCCGTCGACAGCGATATTTGCTCCGGTCACGAACGACGCGCGAGATGAGCAGAGCCACACGATCAGTTCGGCCACTTCGTGCGGGCTTCCGATCCGTCCGATGGGGTGAAGCGGGTCCATCATCTCCCGCGTGTCAGCTCGCCCCTCACTGGCCTGAGTGACCAGCGAATCCAGCATCCGCGTCTCAATTCCTCCGGGACAGACCGAATTTACCCGAACGCCCAATTTTGAGTATTCCAGCGCCGCGTTCTTGGTCAGGCCGTTGATTGCGTGCTTGGAAGCGACATAAGATCCGAGCCCGGGAAACCCGGTCAGCCCTGCAACGGAAGCGAGATTTACAATTGCGCCGCCACCGTTCTTAAGCATCTGCATGATCTCGAATTTCAAGCAGAGAAAGGTGCCCTTGGCGTTTACGGACATGACGCGATCAAAGTCCTGCTCCGATTGTTCGGCAACAGGAGTGATCTTCCCTTCAATGCCGGCATTATTGCAGGCGCAATCGAGCCGTCCGTATACGTCTAAGGTCTTGGCGACTAAGGCCTCGACGTCAGCAGCCTTTGTTACGTCCGCCATTACGAAAACGGCATCTCCGCCCTTTTGTGTAATCAGAGAAACGGTTTCTAACCCGCCACTGCGATTGACATCAGATACAACGACTTTAGCGCCCTCCTCGGCAAATTTTTGGGCAGCAGCGCGGCCAATGCCGGTCGCCGAACCGGTCACGAGCGCCACCATTCCCGATACCAGTCCCATTTCCTGTTCTCAAGTTGGCAAGAGGCATGAAGCCGATGTCGCCAAGATACCAACACCGGCAGCCACACGTTCATCCAATTACCTTGCTGGCGATGGATCGGATTGACGCGGAGGACGGCACGCGCCGACGAGGTGATCGAATAGGCATTTGCAATGCGTCAATTGACTGAAGCGAATGTCTGCTTTGGCTCACTAGCTGCCGCGACGGTACTTATTCTTGCTGGCCCCTTTGCTCCCAAAAGCTGCCGCGAAAGTCGCCGACCGGCGCGTCCGCTAAGGACCCTAAGCGGCCACCCTGGAACGCGCCGTCGCTGAAGGGAGTGGACAGCGCCGGCACTTAACGGCTCGGTAACTCCGCTCCCGATACGGTCGTGATCAGGGGTGTGGGATGATCAAAGATAAAATAGCTTGGCCGTGCCCAAGCTGCAGCAAAGCCATGCGCTTCTCGCGCAGGATTGCTCGCCTGAGTAAACTGCCGGAACTGCTGGTCTTTGAATGCCGGGACTGCCATCTATCGGTCACGACGGAAACCGCCGAAGTCTTCGAAATGGCGCGCAGCAACGTCGTGCAGTTCCCCAACCGTTCGCCAGATATTCGCCACCCGTTCGCCGATCTCGCCGAATTTTAGGTTACGTCGGATTATCGGCGACCCGAAAACATCCGGTCGATCTGGTCTGCCATGTCGCGCCATTGGCGTGCCAGTTCTTCAAATTGCTCCTTGATGTCGGCGTGTTCAGTCGTGGCGGCGCGCTGATCGATTCCGGCGTGCACGTGCGGCAAAAACATGTCTCTATCCGCACCGAAAATGCCCCATCGCCAAGACGCGACGCTGGGCATTCGCTGAGGTGCGCAAGATCCTCATCGAACAGACCAGCAAAATTCTCAAAACGAAACCTGTTTCACTGGAAACCGGCGCCGCTCCGAAAACCTCCCAAACTGCCGTGAGGGACTTATGC
>JBAUCK010000136.1:0-2851 GCA_049677525.1 Xanthobacteraceae bacterium | reverse complement strand
CAGACTTTTGATCGCGCACGATCTTCTCGGAAAATCTGTCTCGACTTTTCCTGATCATGCTCCAAATCCGCAGCGCTTCCGCGCGCGGAACTTGAGACCTGCGCTGCGCTCCTTGGAGCGGCGAGGGCGGTCTCGTCTTTGGTCGATATACGTGGGAGGAGTGGATTAACGGCACGTGGCGGCGCTATTAAGCTTTAGCAATCTCGCGGCGAAACCGCCGGCTTATTCGTAGCCACGCGTGTCTACGACGGCCGCGACATAACGCGCCACGGATTTCTCCAGTATGGCCTTGGCGTCCTTTGCGATGACGCGATCGAAATAGTGGCCGTAGATCGTCTCGAAGGTGAACGGCTGCAAGGCCGTGCCGATATGCTCGACCGTGCGCGCCGACAGCGGAATGAAGTTCGGATAGCTGCGCATGAATGACAGCGATTTGCGATCGGTGGTCACGGTGAGGATATCGCCCGAGCAAACCACGCCGCGTCCCCCGGCGCCGTCGCGCCAATGCAATACCGTGCCGCCTTCGAAATGACCGCCGCAGCGCACCAGCGTGACCCCGTCCCACAGTGTCTTGGTCTCGCCGCCCCATAGTTCGATGACCGGATCGTTGTGCATGATCCATTGCTTGTCGGCGGCGTGCAGGTGAATGGGCGCCTTGAACGCACGCGCCCATTCCACCATGGTCGTATAGAAATGCGGATGCGAAATCGCGACGGCGTCGATGCCGCCGAGACCCTCGATCATGGTCACGGTCGCATCGTCCAGCGTCGCGATGCAATCCCACAAGATATTGCCTTTGCCCGTGCGCACGAATAGCGCGCGCTGGCCGATCGCGAAGGCGGGAGTCGCGCCGATGCCGATGATGCCGTTCTCGTATTCACGGAAAGTATTGGTGTGGCTCTGCCGCAGCGCTTGCAGCGTCGTCCAGGTCTGTCCGCGCGGCGGCACATATTGCCGCTCTTCCTCGCAGACGATGCATTGTGCGGGCGCCTTATCGCTCTCAGCATATTGCATGCCACAGGCAGTGCAGATGAAGCAGGGCATGGTTGAAATTCCTTGGAAGGACCCGAGCCGGTCGAACAGGCGGGATGATACAATTATTGACTTGGCGAAGAACCAGTCGCCGTGGCGAGCACAATGACCTTGGCACCGACGGCCGTGTGGTTGTAAAGGTCGCCGACGTCGTCATTGGTCATTCGGATGCAGCCCGACGACACGTTATGGCCGATGGTCCACGGCTCATTGGTGCCGTGGATCCGGTAGAGCGTATCTTTGTTGCCTTGCCACAGATAAAGCGCGCGGGCGCCGATCGGGTTGTCCGGGCCGCCGGGCATGCCGAGCCCGCTCCGCAATTGCGTCATATGTTCTTTCAGCTCCGGCTTTCGCTGCAGCATTTCTTTGGGCGGATACCAATCCGGCCATTCCTGTTTGCTATGAACCATGGCTAGGCCCGACCAGCCGAAGCCCTCGCTGCCGACACCGACCCCGTAGCGGATCGCTTGCCCGCCGCCCTGCACCAGATAAAGAAAATGACTGCCTGGATCGACGACAATCGTGCCTGGCGGCGCGGGCGAGGGATAGGTCACGACGCGTCGCGCAAAGGCCGGATCGGCCTCGCGCGACACCGGCGTTGTTGTGGCGCAGGCAACCAGCCCGAAGAACGCAAGCCCTGCGAGCACAAGCCCACACACGCCGCCCGTGACGGCAGCGCTGCGGTTCGGAACTTTTTCGTTTCTCGGCCTCATGCGCAGGGCTCTTAGATGTGCTACTGTACCTCAAAATAGTAAAAAGCGCAGCCGCGATGTGCCACATAGCCGCCGCTTGAAGATCGTATTAGATTTTCCCAAGGGCAGCCCTGAGAGGGCGAGGGGTACGGATCTTATGCGGCGGCGGGACTTCATCGGGCTGTTCGGCGGCAGCGCAATCGCATGGCCGCTCACAACATGGCCGCGCACAGCATGGCCTGGCGACGCATCGGCGCAGCAGACAGCTACCGATCTTGATCCCGTTTTGCAGCAGGCCAAAAGTCTCGGCGCTCCCATGGCCGCACTTCAACGCGCCATTCAAATCTCGCATCAGCCGATCTTTCCAAAAAAAGACACGCTCGCGGTTTTCGACATTTCACAACCGTCGGCGAAGAAAAGATTCTTCGTTTTGGATTTCAAATCAGGCCAGGTCACCCCGCACTACGCGGCCCATGGTAGGTCCAATGGACCCAATATAAAAGCCGTCAAATTTAAAGGCTTCCAGAAGGATCTGGACATGGTGCCGCTGGGGCCGCTGAAGACTGCGCATTCCGAAGTGATGGCTCACTACAAGACGATCGTCGACCGCTACGACGGCACGGTTTATCGTAACATGATCGTTGCCATACTCGAGGGCGTCACGCCCTACAACAGCTACATCAATCACACGCCGCCATTCAAATGGATCATCCATCCGAACTGGTACACTACCGCTGGCTATCGCGCCAAGAATGGCGGTGTGCTGGGCAGAAGCAACGGTTGCATCACCGTCGATCCGGTCGAAAACAACGAGATCATCACGCGGCTTCAGGATGGCGCTTTGATTTACGTGACGGTCGGAGATGACCCGATCGAACAATATTTGTAGTTCGAGGCTTTCAAGGCTCCCGCGGAAAGGACAGGAATGGGCGCAGATCCGGTTGCCGAGCTGCTCGGTGACCCGCGCTTCAAAGGCAAGCCGATTACGTGGGGAATAACGTCTGAGGACTACGATGCGATTCGCGCGCTTGGCTGACCCACGTTCACGCCGAAGAGCTTTTGTTCAAGCCGTTCACGACGGACGAATTCAAGACGCAGATGCAGGTCATGCTCAGCGTCTTCACCGA
>JBAUCK010000135.1:0-2366 GCA_049677525.1 Xanthobacteraceae bacterium | reverse complement strand
CCCCCATCCTCATCTTCAGCGTGCCAAAGGGATGCTCGGCCGTCTCGCGACGCTGGCGCATGGCCTGCGGGGTTTTTGTCGAGGCGTTTCTGTACGGCCTCCAGCACATGCTCGTGCTCCCACCGCGTGATCCGTCGCTCCTTGCGAGTGGTGCAGCGCTGTTTTATCGCACAGCTCTGACAGGCGTTGGTCCGGTAACGGCGCAGAACCAATCCCTTTCCTTCATTGGTGAAGTGGTAAGCGAGCTTTTCTCCGGCAGGACAGCGATACACATCCTCGTCGTCGCCTCAGGCGCTACTCCTTCGAACCTCAACCCGGGCAAGTCGAGCTTCTATACAAAGGCATCGATCACCCGAACCGGATTGTCCGCATCGATCCAGTCTTCCAGGCACTCCGGAAACAGTGTCGCTTGGCCCCGATCAATCCCCTCAACGAAGCGCCTCATTCGATCCCTCCGCCAAAAAGCAGCGGAATCATACAGCGCGAATCAAACAATCAAGTGCGTTTTCACACAGCCAGGGTCAAAAGCTGCCGCAACGCGATGACGTTGCGATGTCCGCTTTAACCCCGGAAGCTGCCGCGAAAGTCCCCGAACGGGGCGGCAGTTAAGGGCCAGAAGCAGACGCGCTGACAAAAACACACCAGTCATTTTCAGCGATCGATCCAGCCGCGATCCCTGTCGCGAGAAGCAGGAACTTCCGGGCGTCATTCGCGGGGTCTCCAACGCGATTGCCAATATTCAACGAGCGATTGCCAATATACAACCGCGGCCACGACAGCCGCCAACACCAGCGTCGCGAACATCATCTGAATGACCACGAAACTGGTCGCATCTTTGCTAACAAACCAACTCGCAACGTGAGCGCCAGCATTTAGGAGCAAGTCAGCAGGCCAAGTGAGCCAATCGAGCATGACAGTCTCCACGGCGGCGTTGCTATCGCAATAATTTGTTCGCTATTCCGTATTGATCTTCGCTGAATGCAGTTGCCGACGGCTCAGCCATCCGAGGGCGCACCCGGCGCGCTGTTCGATGACATTGTCGACTGCTACGCTGGTTTGCTTGTGGCCGCCGCACCCGGCTTGCGCCGCAGATTGCCGATCAGCTTGACGACGCCGAGCACGACGGCCCCGGCGATCACGCCGACCGCAAGGTCGGCCATCATGCCGAGTACGGTACCGAGCAAGCCGTGCGGGGCGAATGCCTCGACCGTGAAGTCCAATGGCCGCACATTGTGGGTGAGAATGCCGCCGCCGACCAGGAACATCGCGGCCGTGCCAGCTATGGAGAGGAACTTCATCAGCCAGGGAGCAACGCGCAGGATGCCGCGGCCGAGCGCGCGCTTAGCGCGCATCAGGCCGCCCTCGCCCTCATGCCGGCTGAGGAATAGACCGGCGTCGTCCAGCTTCACGATGATGGCGACCAGGCCGTAGACGCCGACCGTCATCACGACAGCGATCGTGATCAGCACGCCGACTTGAACCGCGAATGCCTGCTTCGCCACCGTGCCGAGCGAGATCACGATGATCTCGGCCGAGAGAATGAAATCGGTGCGAACCGCGCCCTTGATCTTGTCACGCTCGAAGGCGATTAGGTCGACACTGGGATAGGCCAACGTCCGAAGGATCTCGGAGCGGTGGGTGTCGTCCCCCGCCGACAGCAGCTTGTGGGCCAGCTTCTCAACCCCTTCGAAGCAGAGGAAGGCACCGCCAATTATCATCAGCGGGATCACCGCCCAGGGCACGAAGGCGCTCAGCAGCAGCGCGGCCGGCACCAGGATCGCCTTATTGAGCATAGAGCCCTTGGCCACCGCCCAGACCACCGGAAGCTCACGGTGGGGATCAACACCGGCGACCTGGTGGACGTTAAGTGCGAGGTCGTCGCCGAGCACGCCGACGGTTTTCTTGCCAGCGATTTTGGTCATCACCGCGACGTCGTCGAGCACGGTGGCAATGTCGTCAAGCAGCGTGAGCAGGCTGGAGGCCACGTTGAGTCTCGGTCCGGAAAACCCGGGGTGTAGGCGGTTCGAACGGCAGCGCCGGACAACCGGGCGCCGCAGCGCGCACCAGCCGTCCTACAGCATATCGCTGTGTGGATTCTATGGCCTAGTATCATGTCATTTTCTGCCGTGCCAGCCAACGGCGGGCGTTGCAGCTTTACCCCCAAAAGCGGACGCGAAGGCGGCAGGTCAGGGCCACAGGCAGTCGTTCCTCACGCGTCCAAATGTCGGGGATATGGAAGGCGAGACCAACGCAGTTGAGCGACAGATATTATCGCCGTTCGAGTACCTCGACCGCGAGTATCGTTGGCAAGTGACGTGCGATCTCCTGCCAATTCTCACCTTCATCGAGGCTCGCGAAGACCGAGC
>JBAUCK010000134.1:0-1575 GCA_049677525.1 Xanthobacteraceae bacterium | reverse complement strand
CTTGCCCGGCGCGATGTGGTGCCATTCGACCCTTGTCTCCTGTGACCGGCGCAGGATCGCCATGCCAGTCAGCTCGGTGCCGTTATCCGAAACACACATCACGGGGCGGCCGCGCGAGGCCATGATGGCGTCGAGCTCGCGCACGACCCGTAGTCCGGGCAGTGAGGTGTCGGGCATCAGCGCCAGGCATTCCCGCGTGAAGTCATCGACGACCGCCAGGATGCGGAACCGTCGACCGTCAGAAAATGCATCCGACAGGAAGTCCAGGCTCCAGCGCTGATTGGGACCTTGCGGCAGCGTCATCGGGGCTCTTGTGCCGAGCGCACGCTTGCGCCCGCCACGTCGGCGGACCTGCAGTCGTTCTTCGCGATAGAGCCGGCGGAGCTTTTTGTGGTTCATGATGATGCCTTCGCGCGTGAGTAGGATGTGCAGCCGCCGATACCCGAACCGACGGCGAACAGCAGCCAGCTCGCGCAGCAGCGCACGTATATTCGCGTCGTCCGGGCGGCGACCGCGATACCGGACCGATGTGCGATCGGCTCCGAGCGCCGAACACGCCCGCCGCTCGCTGACCTCATACGCGACCCGAAGGTGAGCAACGGCCTCTCGCCTGGCGGCGGGCGTCACCATTTTTTTGCTGCGACATCCTTCAGCATGGCGTTGTCGAGCATCGCCTCGGCCAAAAGCCTCGGGCCTCAGGTCAACTGAACTTCTTTCGGGGTTTTGCCGGCATATTTTTCCAGAAGTGTGGCTACAATTACTCGCTGTCTCACATCACGCGTCTTCATTGCGCTGGCATAGTTGTCGCGTCCGATGACCTCGAAGACCTCTATTGCATCGATGCCCACGGCAAGTCCCCTCTCGCGAGCGATCTGGCGTACGAGCTTGCGCAGCTTGGCATAATCGCCTCTGCTCTTTCGCTCGGGAAACCCGGAACAGTCCGCCGCGGATTGACCGGCTGCCGCTAGAGCAATCCGCCTGGTGCGGCGCGCTTCCCGCAAATCGACAAATTTTGAAAGTTCATCAATCTCCGAGGCGCCGCGAACGGCCTGGAGTGACGGATCGCCCAACAATATGAGAGCTAGGGTCTTGAGATTGACCGGGCTTTCCATCTTCTCCACGCGAACGGATTTCTGCCGTGCTTCCAGGCAGGCGCGGCCGATGGAAGCGCTCTGCAGCGCGATCAGATCGGCACTGCCATTGCGCTCGGGAGACCCGTAAGCGATGGTCGTGCTGCCGAAAAAACCGATCGTGCCGGCGTTGAGATAGGCGTTGGCGATCGGGGATTTTCCGTCGGCCGCAGGCGCAAATAATTCGGCGCCGAAATAGCTTTCAGCCGCGACGATCGTATTGCGCGCAGCTCCCTTGGCCACGTCGTCGCCACTTATAGATTACTACGATGGCGAGCTAGCCCGTCATGTGCTATCCGAAAGCAGTTTCAAAGGAGCTGGGGCGCATGATTGGCTTCCGTTCGTCAACGAATCTCGTGATTTGGCGTTTTGCAACCTGGATCGGTGCTGCAGCCCTCTGTCTTGTTTCTGCAGAAGTGTCAGCCCAGTCGATGCGGCAACCGCC
>JBAUCK010000133.1:0-1536 GCA_049677525.1 Xanthobacteraceae bacterium | reverse complement strand
CATGGAGCTCAAGCCCAGCCGCTCCATCAGTTCACGATCGCGGTCGCGGCCCGGATTCGGCGTGGTCAGAAGCTTCGGGCCGTAGAAAATCGAATTGGCGCCGGCGAGGAAGCACAAAGCTTGCGTCTCCTCGCTCATGTCCTCGCGGCCGGCCGAGAGCCGCACCACCGAACACGGCATGCAGACGCGCGCGACCGCAATGGTGCGCACGAACTCGATCGGATCGAGCGCCGCCGAATGCAGCGAACCCTGATCGGCAAGCGGCGTGCCCGCGACCTTGACCAGCATGTTGATCGGCACCGATTCCGGATGCACCGGCAGCCTCGCCAAAGTCGCGATCATGCCGACGCGGTCCTCGCGCGTCTCGCCCATGCCGACGATGCCGCCGCAACAGACATGAATACCGGCATCCCGCACATGATCGAGCGTCTCGAGCCGATCCTGATAGGCCCGCGTGGTGATAATGTGGTCGTAGAATTCCGGCGAAGTATCGAGATTGTGATTGTAATAGTCGAGGCCGGCCGTCTTGAGCCGCTGCGCCTGCGCGCCGGTGAGCATGCCGAGCGTGGCGCAAGTCTCGAGCCCGAGCGCCTTGACGCCCTCGATCATGGCGCAGACGGAATCGAGATCGCGGTCCTTGGGCGAGCGCCACGCCGCGCCCATGCAAAAGCGGCTCGCGCCGCCGTTCTTCGCCGTGCGCGCTTCGGCCAGCACAGCATCGAGCGCCATCAGCTTGTCGGCTTCGACGCCGGTGTCGTAGCGCGCGCTTTGCGGACAATAGGCGCAATCCTCCGGACAGCCGCCGGTCTTGATCGACAGCAGCGTCGAAATCTGCACTTCGGTCGGATCGAAATACTGCCGGTGCACGCTTTGCGCGCGGAACATCAGGTCGGGAAACGGCAGATCGAACAGCGCCCGCACCTCTTCGCGCGTCCAGTCATGACGTGGCGCGGCGGCGGCCGGAAAATGCGGCGGTGCGTCGGCAGCAAGTGGCGTGAAACTCGTCATGGAATTAAGTCTTAGCCGCCGCCGAGGCCGACGAAAAGCCCTCCCCTCGAGTGAAGAAAAAAGCCCTGTTTTAGCTGATATGCGGGACGCGCAGGGACCGGCCGGCCGATAAGGCGCCTAAGCCGCGCTGCTTTCGACGAGCCGCAAGGATTTGGGTTTGAGCCTGATCGTGCCAAGCCGCAGCAACGCGGTCGCTTGCGCGGCGCTGACCGGGCGACTGAAGCGATAGCCCTGGCCGTAGGCGCAGCCCGCGGACAACAGGAAATTCTCCTGGCCTTCGGTCTCCACCCCCTCGGCGACGATCTCGATATTGAACTCGTGTGCAAGCCCAATCGCGGCACGCACCACCGCGGCACTGCGTGAATCGATATCGACGTCCGCCACCAGTTCCTGCGCGATCTTGACCCGGTTGATCGGATAGTTGGCGAGATAGCTCAGCGACGAATAGCCGGTGCCGAAATCGTCGATGGCGATGCGGACGCCAAGCTGCCGCAGTCGCTCGAAGCGCGCATTGTGCTGCTGGGTGAT
>JBAUCK010000132.1:0-61446 GCA_049677525.1 Xanthobacteraceae bacterium | reverse complement strand
GAGCAATGGCGGGCGCGGAAGCCTGTGGTGCGGGAGGCTGCGGCACAGAAACTTGGGAGGGCTGGGGAACGGCGATCGGTGCGGTGACGGCGGTCGTGGCCGGCGCTTGCAGGGCAGCGGGGCTCTGCAGGGTCGCCGTCGGCGGGCTGTTCAGATAGCCGGTGAAATGTGCAAGCACAAAGCCGCTGACGGCGGTGGCGACGCCGGCGGCCGAAATCTCCACGAATTTCACGGTAAACCGCGAAAAGTAAGATGCCCCTTCCGCCACAAAAAAATCTCCCCGCAACTTGCCCGCCGAACCACCAGTCCGCCCCGCACCAAACGGTTGTTATGGGGCAAAATTGAGATGATCCGGGCAGCAATTATCGTCAATAATTGTTGAATGCCAGCCCTGTTCCGCGGTTTGGCCGCGCCCGCGGATTGGATCCAAGCGGCCCTGCGCGGCAAAGCACATAGAGGGAGATCACAGATGCACGGGCTCTTGCACAATCATGTTGCCGTCGTCACCGGGGCGGGTTCCGGCATCGGTCATGCCATTGTGCTCGGCTTCGCGCGCGAGGGCGCGGCGCTCGCGGTCCTCGACATCAACGGCGAGGCGGCCGCCAAGACGGTTGCGGAAATCCGCGCCGCCGGCGGCAAGGCGCGTGATTTTGCACTCGATGTCACGGACCGGATGGCCTGCCGCAATGTTGCGGCGTTGCGGCGACGGTGGCAAGCGAAGTCGGGTCTGCCTCGATCCTGGTCAACAATGCCAGCATCAATCGCCGCAATGCCTTTGCCGGCGATCCCGACGCCGTGATCAAGGACTGGCAGTCCGACGCCGTGATCAAGGACTGGCAGGACATCATGGCGGTGAATCTCAACGGCATGTTCAATGTCACGCATGCTTTTCTTGCGCCGCTGCGGGCCGCCAAGGGGCGCATCGTCAACATCGCGTCCATTCAGTCCTTCATGCATGTGCGCACGCCGAACTCGCCGGCCTATACGACGTCAAAACACGGCGTGCTCGGCTTCACCTGCGCGCTCGCCGCCGAGCTCGGCAAGGACGGCGTGCGTGTCAATGCCATCGGTCCCGGCCTGATCGAGACGCCGCTCAACGCGCAGGTCCGCGCCAACAATCCGGAGCTGATCAAGGTCTTCGTCGATCACGCCCCGCTCGGCGGGGCTGGCAAGCCGGACGATATCGTCGGCCCGGCGCTGTTTCTGGCGTCGGATATGTCGGCCTATGTTACCGGTGCGATCGTGATGGCCGACGGCGGCTATCGCGCTATTTAAGAAGATGAAGTCGCCGCGACGATTCCAGGAGCGGATGCTCGCCTTCTCACTCATCGACAAGGCGAGGCCTTAGCAACCCGCACCGAGAGCGATCCAATGAATTGCGCTGACCGGAACATCGATACGTGCCGATGGGTGAAGAAGCGAAAACGCCATCCCTCAGCCGCGCCGGCCTTCCTTGGCTTCGCCGTCGAGCCAATCAGCGAGGCGGCCTGAATTGTTACCCGCGGACTTCCCGCCGGTTTTGCCTTTCTTGGCGGGGGCGGATTTGCGCTTCGTCGCCTGCGGCGGACTGGCGGCTTCGCGAGCCAGACGCAGCGCGCGCAGCCGCTCGGTCTTGGCGCGGGTGGCCAGGGCGGCGGCCTCGTATTCGGCTAATGCCTGTTTCGCGTCGTCCAAACGCTGGGTTTTTGCAAACTGGGCGTTCGCCTGATTTTTCACCGAACCGTCGTTCATCGTTCCGTCCTGTGTCGTGTATTGCGGCCGGTTAGGTAGCGGCATATGGCGCGCGGGACAAGCCGGTAGGATTTCAGGCCTGCGGGTCGGGCCCTTACCTTTTTATGAACCTTTGAGCTGTGTCGGCGTTACTCGTGTCGACGGGTCTGGGCGACGGTGGGGAATGATGCGTTTCGCGGCAGCGTTTTGGCTCGCAGGCGCGCGGGCCGCAATCCTGTTGGCCGGTGTCTTGGCCCGTATCTTTGCGGCGACGGAAAAGCCGGGAGTCGCTGCGATCTGCACGCGGGCCGGCATGACCGCAAGCGGGGGGCGCTTTGCGCCGGTCGTGCGCATCAACGATCGCGGGCTCTTCAACAAGCAGCGCATCATCGACGTCTCGCCCGCCGCCGCCAAACAGTTGCAGTTTTCCGGCTTGACGCTGGTGACGCTCGACGTGGTGCCGGCGAAGCAATAAGCGCGGAGTGCTTGGCGTTACTTGCCAGCCGCCTTCCGCAGAGCGGCATTGATGCGGTCCTGCCAGCTCGGGCCGCCTTCCTGAAAAAAGTCGAGCACGTCACGATCGAGACGTAGCGTGACTTGCTCCTTCACGCCTGGAATCGCCGCCGGCGCCTTCGGCGGTCCTTCAACGGGTTTTGTCGTGACCGCCTTGAAAGCTTGCTCGGCCGCGGTGCGGGGATCGCTGGGGCGTCGTGCCATGTCGGTATCCTCGTCGATGCTGATCTAGCCATAGCATGCATGTGCATGCGAATACAGAAATCGGGTGGGTTTGCGCATCCGGCTCGACCATTTGTCCTCTGCACCAACATGGAGGACATGATCGTGCACTTTCGCATTCAAGGCCCGCCGGCCGAGCAATTCGCGCCGCTATTCGCACTCTCGGGTCAGCAACTCGCCGAACGCGGCGCAGTGCGGCGGACCGCGGACGGGCCGCGGCCATGCCGCGTCAGCCTCACCGATGCCGCGGCCGGTGACGAATTGATCCTGGTCAATTACGAGCATCATGCCGTCGCGTCGCCGTATCGGATGCGGTTTGCGATCTATGTGCGGTGGGACGAAAAGACCTTTGACGCGGTTGACACCGTGCCGGAGCAGTTGCGGAAACGCACGCTCGCGGTGCGCTGCTTCGACGCCGACGCGATGCCGGCTGGGAGCTGACCGAAGGCGTTGAGCTTGAGGGCGTCATCGCGAAATTGTTAGCCGATCCGCGCACGGCGTATCTGCACGTTCACTTCGCGGCGCCGGGTTGCTACGCCGCGCGCGTCGAGCGGGTGTGACCGAAACGCGGAGCCGGCTTGGGCCTTTGCGCGCTATTTGCTCACCGCATCATTGATAGCGCGCAACAGAACGAGCAGCGCGCGATTGATCGGCACCGCAATGCCGTGCCGTTCCGCGGCGGCGACGATGGCGCCGGTAAGCGCCTCGACTTCGATCTGCCGCCCGGCGAGGCGATCGAAATACATCGAGGTGCCGAGCTCGCCGGAGAACGTCATCAGCCTTGCGATCGTTTGCTCCGGCTCATCTGCGGCGAGCTCGGCGCCGTCGGCCCGCGCCACCGCGACGGCCTCGTCGAGCGCGGCGTGACAAAGCTCTTGAATGTCCGGACGACGCAGTACCGCCTGCCGCTGCAGCGTCAGAGCCGTGATCGGATTGGCCACCGCGTTTATCAGAAGCTTGCGCCACAACAGGGTGACGAAGTCATCGCTGCGCAACACGCGCAATCCAGTGCCGTCGAGGAGTTCGGTAAAGGCGCGGCCGGCCGCGTCATCCGGCACCACCAGATCGTCCGGACTAGCGCGCCGCATGCGCACATGATCCGGCGCCAGGCGCTCGCCGTTGTAATAGACGATGACCGGCAGCACCGCCGCGCCATCCGTGAGCGGGCCGACGCGCGCCACGTGATCGATGCCGTTCTGCAAGACCGCAACGCGCGTTTTCGGCGTGCATACGCGGGCGAGCCAGGGCGCTGCCGCTTCGGTTTGATGCGTCTTGGTACAAAGCAGCACCCAATCGGCGGGCTCCGCGCGCGAAGGATCGGTGTGGCAGCGCAGCGGCGGTTCGACGGTGCCCTCCGGCCGGTCGAGCACAAGGCGCTCAATCGGGCGGCGCGAGCAGGCAGTCACATCGTGCCTTCCCGCAGCGGCAAGCGAAGCAGCGGCAACGCCGCCGATGCTGCCGAGGCCAATAACAGCGACGCGCGATCGGTGCTTGCCGGGAGACGAGGTGGACATGTGGGTCTTTTAGGATTTTGCAGGAACCGGGCTAGCACTTTCGCTCAGATAGTTGACAAAGTCAAATATCGGCGCGCGGCGGCAAAGCCGCCGCCGCGACGCTCGGCGCCGCGCGGATACGATTTTACCTTTGTGTAATGCCCGCCATCGCGCGCGATCACGCGCCTATTCGGCGTGATTCCGGGCCATGTCAGGACTGCAACCAATTCAAGCAAGTCGTGAAGCGAAACGCGCTAGCCGACGTGTGCGAACTAGCGCACCGCCCTGATGGTCGAACTCGGGCTCGGCTGCCGGACGCTGTTTTCCGATTCGTCGAAAGAGCCATAACGCCAATAGCCCGGCGCGTAATCGTAGAGCGGCGCCGCATAACCTGGAGCAACATAGCCTGCCGCGACATAAGTCGGAGCGCCCGGATAGACGTACACGTAGCCTTGGGCCAGGGCGGGGGAACTTGCCATCAACATTGCAACCGACATACCGGCCGCAACAAGCGTGGCCGCGATAGGAAGTTTTGTCGTGACGCGATCTCCGGGTCCTTATTTCCTCGTGCGTAAACTGCAGCCGTCGCGAGTTCGTTCCCGGCCCCGCCGCTGTGCTCGTTAACAAGGATTTGCTCAGCGCCGGGTCATATGCCCGTCTTGAAGGCCTCGAGCCGCAGCGGCAGCGCCGCGCCGAACCAGGCGGCATGCGCGGTATGATCGGTCAGATCGTCGCCGGTTTCCGGATGAAGCAGCACCGTCAAGCCGTCGCGGTTGAGCATTAACCACGGCACGAACGTTGCCAGCATCTCGGTCGGAAATGCGACCTGATACATGGATTGCGGATGCGGACCGACCAACTCGTCGTGCCACCGCCCCAGCTTGGCCGAGGGAAATAGCTCGGCGACGCGCAAGCGCAGACGCTCGGCGCGGTCGCGGCTGCGCGCCGGGTCATAATAGACATGGGCGTGATAGTCCTTGATATCGCTCGGATCAGGCATGTCAGGCGGCCTCTTGCTGTCGCGTCCGTTACCTTTATCGGTCATTATTGCGCGTCACCTTGCAACCCGCGCTCCGGCAATTCATCCTCGTCGCCGCCTGCAACAATCGAGTGCGCGCGATGCTGACACTTTATTCCTATCCCGAACTGTTTGGCGTGGCGGACAACAACGGCTACGGCTTGAAGGTTTTTGCGTTCCTGCGCCTGTGCGGCGTCCCTTTCAAGCATGAGTACATCGTCGATACGTCGGCGGCGCCGCGCGGCCAGCTGCCTTATATTGCCGATGACGGCGAAACGATTGGGGACAGCGACACCATCATCGCGTTTCTCATCCGCAAATATCGCCTGACCATCGATGATGCGCTGACTCCTGCGCAGCGTGACACCAATCTCCTGATCGCGCGCATGCTCGACGATCTCTATTGGGTCATGTCCTATTCGCGCTGGAAGGACGATCGCTACTGGCCGGCATTCCGCGACGCGCTGTTGCAGCAGCACCCGAGCCTCACCGAAGCGGCGTTACAAAAGGCGCGCGAGTTCAATGCGCAGCGGTATCATTTCCAGGGCATCGGCCGCTATGCGCCGGACGCTGCCTTTGCCCGCGGTGTCGCCGATCTGGGTGTATTGGCCGACCTTATTCCGCCGGCACGTTTTCTGCATGGGGCAAAGCCGACCAGCATCGATGCCGGCATCTACGGCTTCATTGCCAATATCTATTTCTACGACATCGAAACGCCGCTGAAGCAGTTCGTCGTCGCGCACGATAACATCCTACGCCATTGCCGGGCGATTCACGCCACGGTCATGGCCGAAGCATAAACACCCATCAAGGATGCGGCGCGCCGTCGCGCACTTTGCCAAAATGGCTTGCCAGCGGTAGGCCCATAGCGAGAGCGCCGAGTGCGAGCGCGATACAGAGGCCCGCCGGCGGCAGCGGTGGAAAGAGGTAGACCACTAGACCGCCGCCGACACGAAATTGAGCTAGCCCCAGACGACGTTCACGATCGCGGAGGATTCGCCGATCCCCGACGGCGACCCGAACGGCGACTGGAATTTGTTGCCGCATACGCCCTGCACGAAATGGGGAATGCTGTTGGCCAGGCAAGCGCCTGCGAAGAAGTAGGCCACATATTCGTACACGGCATGTGAGATCCTCGCTTTGCTATCCGTACTGGGTCTGGCGCGGATGGGGAAAAAGACAGGCGATGAGTACGGCGAGAATACCGGTGAGGAAAATGCCGTCGAACGTACCGGCGCCGCCGATCGAGGCAACTGGCGCGCCAAGCCCGCGGACTTTGTCGAGGTTCGACAGGTCGGCGCCGATAAGCGTGCCGAGACTGCCCGCGATATAAGCGAGCGGCGCCGCGTCGCGGCGCGACAGCAGCAGCGCGACCGCCGCCGTCGTCACCACCGGCACGAAGACCGGCACCGCAATTCCGAGCCCCGGCACCGGATCGGCGAGCATGTGCAGCACCAGTGCGACGATCGCGGTCGCGATCAGGCCCTTGGTCCACAGATCGCGCTTGGCCAGGAGATAGATTGACATCAGGGTCGGGATCACGGCGCCGCCGACATTCACCGCGATCACCGTGCCGGCCAAATGGCTGACCACGGGCACCTCATATTGCATGCCGAAGAAGTTGATGACCTGGTCGGACATGACGCGCTCCGGCGGCAGTTCGGCGACCGGAATGTTGAAAATGCTGCCGAGCAGGGAAGCGAATAACAGCCACATTGCGGTGCCGGACGAGATGCCGAGGCTCTCATAGGCAAAACGCACCGAACGCAGCACTAGCACGATGAAAAACAGGCCGACCAGGATGGCAAAAAAGCCCGGCGCCAGCGGCAGGTAGTGATATTGGCTCATTTGCATCGGGACGCTGCTCCAACCTCTGCCAAATCGTCCACGGTATTATCTTAACCAAATGACTGGTGACATCATCATAGCCGCCTTGTAACGCCAAGGCGCAGGCCTATAATCTCGCGCTTCCTTCGCGCAGGGGATTTTTCGCGTGGCGCCGCCGGAAGCGAAATCAGTCACTATTAAATCAGTCGCCATTATTATGGGCAGCCAGTCCGACTGGGCGACCATGAAACATGCCGCCGAAACGCTCGATGCGCTCGGTGTGCTCTATGACGCGCGCATCGTGTCGGCGCATCGCACGCCCGAGCGGCTTTATGCATTTGCCAAGGGCGCCAAAGCCGAGGGCTTCAAGGTGGTCATCGCCGGCGCCGGGGGGGCGGCACATCTGCCGGGCATGACGGCTTCGCTGACAAGCCTTCCGGTATTCGGGGTGCCCGTCGAGTCGAAGGCGCTCTCGGGACAGGACTCGCTTTATTCCATCGTGCAGATGCCGCCGGGTATTCCGGTCGGCACGCTCGCCATCGGGCGGGCCGGCGCCATCAATGCCGCGCTGCTCGCTGCCAGCGTTCTGGCGCTGAACGATCCGGCGCTTTCCACGCGGCTTGAAGCCTGGCGCGCGCGGCAGACGTCTTCCGTTGCTGAAAAGCCGGTTTCTGAAAAGCCGAAGGACTGAGCGTGAGCACGGCGCCTTCTGCACTTCAAGCCGAGGCCACGATCGGCATCCTCGGTGGCGGCCAGCTCGGCCGCATGCTTGCGCTCGCCGCGGCCCGGCTCGGCTTCAAGTGCCATATTTTTTCGCCGAGCCCGGATTCGCCGGCTTTCGACGTCGTGCATCGCGTCACCTGCGCCGACTATACCGACACGCAGGCGCTCGATCGTTTCGCCGCCGATGTCGATGTCGTCACTTATGAGTTCGAAAACGTGCCGGCGGAAACCGCGACCTTTCTCGCCGCGCGCGTCCCGGTTTTGCCAGATCCTAAGATTCTGGCGACCACGCAGGACCGGCTGGCCGAGAAAAAATTCGTTGCAAGCCTCGGCATCGGCACGGCGCCGTTCGCCGATGTCGGCGAGGCCGCGGCGCTGAAATCGGCGATCGAGCGGATCGGGCGGCCGGCGGTACTGAAGACGCGGCGCTTCGGCTATGACGGCAAAGGCCAAGCCACCATCAAGAACGGCAGCGATCCCGAAGCGATATGGCGCGAAGTCGGCGGCCAACCCTGCCTCCTCGAGGCCTTCGTGCCGTTCGAGCGGGAAGTCTCCGTCGTCGCCGCGCGCGGGCAGGACGGTGCGGTCGAGTGTTATGACGTGACCGAGAACGAGCACCGCGACCACATATTAAAGGTGTCGCGCGTTCCGGCGGCGATCTCGGAATCAGGCGCGCAGCAGGCGCGGCACATTGCCGAGACCATCGCTCAGAAGTTCGGCTATGTCGGCGTGCTCGCGGTCGAGATGTTTGTTCTTGGCGGAGGCGAGATCCTGGTCAACGAAATCGCGCCCCGGGTGCACAATTCCGGCCATTGGACGCTTGACGGCGCCTCGATCTCGCAATTCGAGCAACATATCCGGGCGGTGGCCGGCTGGGCGCTGGGCGAGCCGGTCCGGCACGGCCGGGTGGAAATGATCAATCTCATCGGCGCCGAGGTCGAGGACTACAAAAAGTGGCTCGCCGTGCCCGGGGCGACGGTCCATCTCTATGGCAAGGCCGCGATCCGGGCCGGCCGTAAAATGGGCCATGTCACCAGGGTTTATTGATCACCAGGGTCCGTTGGTCACCAGGCGTTCTGATCACGCGGCTGTTTTGAGAGCCTTTTGACTCCGGCGCATATACCGTTGCGAGGGCTTGTAGACTTTTCTGCCTTATTCTGCTACACGCCGCGCCGAGGTGGTTCGGGCGTTGCGCCCAACCCTACCCAAGCCATCACATAGATCGACTGCAAAAGGAGCACGCGTGCAGGTTCTCGTCCGTGACAATAATGTCGACCAAGCCCTCAAGGCGCTGAAGAAAAAGATGCAGCGCGAGGGTATTTTCCGCGAGATGAAGCTCCGCGGCCATTACGAAAAACCCTCGGAAAAAAAGGCGCGGGAGAAGGCGGAAGCGATCCGCCGGGCCCGCAAGCTTGCGCGCAAGCGTCTGCAGCGCGAGGGCCTTCTGCCGATGAAGCCGAAGCCGACCCCGGGCGGTCCGGGTGCCGGCGGCCGGTCCGCCGGTCCGGCGCGTATTTCGGCTAATTGAGAGTCAGAGATTTATAGTGGCGCGGGCTGTTTTGCCCGCCCCGTTTTTTTGGCGTTCTGGGCTACTATCGTCCGATCTCGCGGTGGACGACTATGAGTGCGGGGCGTGATGCCAAGAGGCATCGGATGACAGGATCAGCTCTCGCCGGGGCCGAACATATTGTCAGGCGTGCTGTGGCTAGGTCGTTAGCTTCGGCTGCTCCGGCCGCGGTCTGTGCGGTCGCGGCTCTCGCGCTGGCCGGCTGTGCGACCTTGAGCGGCCCGTCGGCTTCCGACAACGACACCGCGCTCTACGCGACCTCGCAGTCCAACGTGGCTTCGCTCAGCGAGGTGATCCAGAAGCATCCTGAGGATCCGCAGGCCTACAATATGCGCGGCGCGGTCTATGGCGAAACCGGGCGCAACGACGAGGCGCTCGCCGATTTCAGCAAGGCGGTCAGTCTCGACCCGAATTACGCGCAGGCCTATGCCAACCGCGCGCTGATCTACCGCAAGACCAATCGGCTCGACCTGGCGCTCGCCGATGACAACAAGGCGCTCGCGCTCGACGCGTCGTATTCGCCGGCCTATCTCGGCCGCGGCATCGTCTATCGCGAAGAGGGCAAATCAAGCCAGGCCCTCGGCGATTTCAATAAAGCGATTGCGCTGAAGCCGGACAATGCCGAAGCATATTACAATCGCGGCTTGCTCTATCAGAGCCAAAGCCAGCACTCCTTCGCCATCGACGATTTCTCGACCGCGATTGCGCTCAACGGCCAGAAGGACGAGTCCTTCGTCGCGCGCGGCCTGAGCTATCTCGCGGTCGGCGACAACAAGTCGGCATGCGAGGATCTCGATCAGGCGGTGCAGCTCAGTCCGACCGACCTGCGGGCCTGGACCAGCCGGGGGCTTGCCTATGAACGGATCGGCGCCAAGGACAAGGCCGCTGGCTCCTATGCCAAGGCGCTCAACATCAACAGCAAATATGAGCCGGCGCAGTCCGGCTTCGCCCGCGTCGGCGGCAGAATCGGCCAGACCTATCCGACGTTCTGACTTTAGCCAACCTAATCTAAATCACCGGCGAGAAACCGAGCCACGGCGTCGAGCGCGCCATGGGAATCGAGATCTTCATGGCCGCCGTCGAGGAAACGCACGATGTGCTTTGGCCTATTGGCGAGCTCGAATATCTGCTCGCCCATCGCATAAGGGACGGTGCGATCGAGCACGCCGTGCATGATCATCAATGGCGCCGTCACCTTGCCGATGCGCTCGTCGGAACGAAACTGATCCTTCATGAGCAAACGCACCGGCAGGTACCAGTAGTGCCGCGCGCCGACGGCTTCCGTCGAGGTGAAGGGTGCTTCGAGAATGACGCGAACGACCGGTTTTTCCGCAGCCAGCGCCACGGCGACGCCGCTGCCGAGCGACTCGCCCCAGACCACGATCTGCGACACCGGATAGCGAGCGGTTGCGAAGGCATAAGCGGCTTGCGCGTCCGCGATCAGACCTTGCTCGGTCGGCGTGCCGCCCGAGCCGCCATAGCCCCGATATTCGACCCCGACGAGACCGATGCCGTCCTTGATGAGCCGGCGAAAACGATCGACGCGGCCGGGCAGCGAGCCGCCATTGCCGTGGAAATAGATAATGACCGGTTTGTTGTCGCGCGGCGCGACATGCCAGACGTGAATTTGCGTCCCGTCGGCGGCCGTCAGCGGCACTTCGTTGGCTTCGGGCAATCCTGCGTCCGCCGGCGTGACATGGGCCGTGTCCGGAAAATACATCAGCGAGCGCTGCGCGAAATACACCGTCGCCGCGAGCGCGACATAGAAGACAAACGCAATTGCGGCGATCCAGCCGAGCACGGTCATCATTCGTCCGCGCGATCGCGGCTGTGCAATGGCGTGGATCGCGGAGCCCATACGATCGGTCAGGCGTCGCATCACTCCGGCATCGGCCGGCGCCGCGTGTCGTCGAGTTTCCAGAGTCATCGCGCAACGGGATAGGCCGATTTGGCTGGCGCGTGTAGCCAAATTGGCGGGGTCACCAAGCAATCGTGAAAACAAAACCGGCCGGCTGTTGCGGCCGGCCGGTTGAATTCGCGTTCGTCAACAAAACTGCGTTACTGGCAGACCTGAACGGTGCGCCAGCGATAACCGACGCCTTCGACCCACACTTTACGCTGGCCCCAGGAGCAACCGGGCGCGAGCTGCGCATAACCGGGACCGGGGGGCGGCGGACCGTAAGCCGCGGGCGGCGGCGGACCATAGCCGGGCGGCGGCGGATAATAGGCCGGCGGCGGGGGCGGGCTATTGGCAATAGCGCTGCCGATGATGGCGCCGGCGGCAATGCCGCCGATAACTCCCGCACCTACGGCGCAGCCGTAGCAGCCGGCATTTGCGGGGCTCGGTCCGGCCAAGGTGGCAAGCGCAACGGCACTCGCCGCGGCAAGCCCTAAGAGCGACTTATGCATGACTTTCCTCATGTGACCGGCCGGGTGCCGATCCGGAACGTGGATGAGCGGGAAGTCCCCGGTAAACCCCCGACTGAACGCGTCACACCCACTTTCATGTAAGCGCGACTATTTGGCGGAAGTGAGGAGCCCCGAGGTGTGCTCAGGGCCCATTCCACCCGACAAACGAATAACTTACGGCGTTCCTCACCAGGACACCCCCGGCACCGAACCGGCTTCCTTCGGCGCGCCCTTATACGCAGGCGCGAACCCAGGTGTAGCCGTTCCACAAGCTACGCCACACGCAGGTTGGCGGTGCGTAATAAGCAGGATACGGCGTCGCATAGCCGTAATAGCCGCCATACGGGTAGTAGCCGTAGCCGCCGCTGTAATAGGGCGCCGCCAATGCGCTGCCGATCAGCGCGCCGGCGGCAAAGCCGATGGCTGGACCGCCCCAGCCCCAGCCGCCATGCCAGCCGCCCCAACCTCCGCGCCACGCCAGCGCGGGCGCCGATGTTGCCACGGTGGCGATGGCGAGACTTCCTGCCACAGCGAGAGCCGTCAGAATTTTTCCCATGACATCACCTCGATGATGGATGTTCTTTCCCGAAACCCAACCGCCCCTCTGCCTATAAAGTTCCCACTTATTGGTGAACGCAGACGCCTGAATCCGGCCATTTTGCCGGCCGTTCACGGCGATCGGCCACAACCGCATTCCCTAATTTTTTGGCATTCACCGCCGACGCTGAACCAGCGCGGCGCGCGGGCTATGCTCGCACGGCGATTCGCGCGGCGGGGAAAAGCCTTCCATGAAAGTCAGCAAAGTGGGCAAGCCCGGCCGCAAGCCGACCGTTGCGCGCCGGCCGCAGCCGAAATTGCGCGGTGCACCATCGCGCAAGCCCGCGGGCAGGAGTGGCGAGCCTGAGGAGACGAAGCTGCCGCGTGCGCCGTCGCGTGCCACGGTCATGCGGCTTGTGGCGGAGGTCGATGCACTCGCAGCCGAGCTCGAAGCCTCCCGCGCCCGCATCAACGAGCTCGAAACGCGGATCGACATCGATCCGCTGACCGAGATCCGCAACCGGCGCGGCTTTTTCCGCGAACTCGAACGGTCGCTGGCTTATGTCAAACGCTACGGCACCAGCGCCGCGCTGATCTATATCGATCTCGACGGCTTCAAGCCGGTCAACGATCGGCACGGTCACGCCGCAGGCGATGCCGTCTTGAAAGCGATCGCGGCGGCGTTCGTCCAGCACACCAGAACATCGGATGTCGTTGCGCGCACGGGCGGCGACGAATTCGCCGTGCTGTTGTGGAACGTCAACGGCGCCGCGGCGGCCGCCAAGGCTTCCGCGCTCGAAGCCGCGGTCTATGCGACGCCGGTACGCTGGAACAGCTCGACGCTCGTGGTCGGCGCCTCGGCGGGATTGGCGCTTCTCGGCGCGCTCGACAGTCCCGCCGAAGTTATGGCGCGGGCCGACGCAGCGATGTATGCGCGCAAGGCGGAGCGGAAAGGAGCGATTTCTCCCCGTTCCCTCACGCAATGATATCCGGCGTTAGCTGGTCTTCGATAAAAGTGATTCGGTCGCGCAATTGCAGCTTTTGTTTTTTCAAGCGCTGCACCTGAAGCAGATCCGACCCGGGCGAATCCTGCAGTGCCGCAATCGCGGCGTCGAGGTCGCGATGCGCTTGGTTCAGCCGCGCCAATTGGGCCCGCAGCTCGTTTTCTTCCTCTTGAGTCATGCCCTTTGGTCACGCCTGGGTCATCGCCGCGTCGGGCGGCCCGCTGGTCGGCCGCTGTTAGCCCCTTGGCTCTTTGCCGCAATCCTCGCGATCGGAACCGACCGGCTTCCGGCCGGTTGATAAGCCGATAAGTTCCGCTCGATTATCGCGTTTTAGTTAACCCGGACAAGCCCATCGCGTTGATATGCGGCCTAAATCGCGCGCGGTGTAGAACGGGGATTTCCGTAAGGCTAAAAGCATACTAAGCTTGCGCTTCGTTGTCCGGGGTAGGAAGATCGAACTGGAAGATATTGACGCAAGGAGACAGGAGACATGGCGATTGAATCGCATCTTGCGGAACTTGAGAAACGTCACGAAGCGCTCGAAGAGCAAATTAGCGAAGCGCTCACCCACCCCTCCATCGACGACCTCCAACTCTTGGAATTGAAACGGAAGAAATTGCACGTGAAGGACGAGATCGCGCGCCTGCGGCAAGACGTGCTCGTTCATTGACCTAGACGTCCAGTTGCACGGCGAGTTTTTCTTCGCACACTCCCATACGATTTCCTCTCCGCGCCAGCGGAGAGTGGGGGCAGAGAGGTGTTTTTATTTCCACTTTTTGCTTGAAGCGGCTGCCGTGCTCACCCGACGCGCGGATCACATCCCCTTCGCCATCTCGCGCAACTTGAACTTTTGAATCTTGCCGGTCGAAGTCTTCGGGATTTCGGCGAAGACGACATGGCGCGGGCATTTATAGGCGGCGAGATGGTTCCGGCACCAGGCGATCAGTTCTTCGGCTGTTGCCGCGGCGCCCGGTTTTAGTTCGACGAAGACGCACGGCGTTTCGCCCCATTTGTCGTCGGGCTTCGCCACCACCGCCACCACTTCGACGGCGTGGTGCTTATACAGCGCATCCTCGACCTCGATCGAGGAAATGTTCTCGCCGCCGGAAATGATGATGTCCTTGGAGCGGTCTTTCAACTGGATATAGCCGTCCGGATAGATGACGCCGAGATCGCCGGAATGAAACCAGCCGCCTTCGAACGCCTTTGCCGTCGAGGCCGAATTCTTCAGATAGCCCTTCATCACCACATTGCCGCGGAACATGACTTCGCCATGCGTCTCGCCGTCGCGCGGCACCGGCTGCATGGTCTGCGGGTCGAGCACGTCGAGCGCTTCGAGCACCGGATAGCGCACGCCCTGGCGCGCTTTCTTCGCCGCCTGCTCGGATGGATCGAGCGCGTCCCATTGGTAATGCCAATCGTTGACGCTCGCCGGCCCGTAGGTTTCTGTCAGGCCATAGACATGCGTGACATTGAAGCCCGCGGCTCGCATTTCCGCGAGCACCTGTTCTGGCGGCGGCGCCGCCGCGGTGACGAACTCGACCTGATGGGGCAGCGGCTTGCGCTCCTGCGGCGATGCGTTGAGCAAAGTCGACATCACGATCGGCGCGCCACACAGATGCGTGACCTTGTGCTTGGCGATCGAGTCGAAGATCGGCGCGGCGCGCACCGCGCGCAAGCACACATGCGTGCCCGCCACCACCGACAGCGTCCACGGAAAGCACCAGCCGTTGCAGTGGAACATCGGCAGCGTCCACAGATAGACCGGATGCCTACCCATCTCGCAGGTGATGACGTTGGCCATGGCGAGCAGATAGGCGCCGCGATGGTGATAGACGACGCCTTTGGGATCGCCGGTGGTGCCTGACGTATAATTCAGCGCAATGGCGTCCCATTCGTCGCGCGGCATCAGCCAGGCGAAATCGGCGTCGCCTTCCGACAGAAATTGCTCGTAGTCGAGAGTGCCGAGCCGTTCGCCGGGGCCGGCGAATTCCGGGTCGTCATAGTCGATGACGAGCGGCTTGGCCTTGCACAGGGAAAGCGCCGTCTTCACCGTCTTGGAATATTCGCGGTCGGTGATCAGCACCTTCGCTTCGCCGTGATCGAAGGTGAAGGCGATGATCGTGGCATCGAGCCGCGTATTGACGGAATTGAGCACCGCGCCGGCCATGGCGACGCCGTAATGCGCCTCGAGCATCGCCGGCACATTGGGCAGTACCACCGACACGGTGTCACCGCGCTTGATGCCGCGTTTGGTCAGCGCCGAGGCAAGCTTCTTCGCGCGCTCGAGAAATTCGCGATAGGTCCAGGAGCGCGCGCCATGAATGATCGCGGCGTGGTCCGGATAGACCTCTGCCGCCCGGGCCAGAAACGACAGCGGCGTCAGCGGCTGAAAATTTGCCGCGTTGCGGTCGAGACCGGTGTCGTAAGGTGCCGGCGTTTGGGTTGTTTGGAGCACTGTCATCATCGTCCCGTCAGATGATGCGCCGCTCCTTCATCGCTTTTGCAGATGCGCAAGAAACGGCGGCAAGTTGCGAAAGGCCAGATGAATATTATCGCGTAACGAAGCGACCTGATAGCGGTGCCGGCTCCAAGCGATGGTCAGCGCCTGCTTGCTGAATATCGAGACATGGCCGTTGCGCGGCCCAATGTACTACCAATTGACACCGAAATTGTCGAATTCGGCTGGCTGCACCAGCGTGGTGAACAGGACAACGCCGGGATCGGCGGCGCTTTCGAGCGGCGAAGCAATGCCCGCCCTCGGATCGGGCAAGTGTTCCAGCGTCTCGAAGCTCGTCACCAGGTCGAATTTTCCGTTCGGGCGGCGGGAGAATTCTGGCACCATGGGATCGAAGGTTTCCGCGACCGGGAAACCGCTCTCGCGCAACACGGTGCAGAACTCGCCGTTGCCGCCGCCGTAATCGAGCACGCGGGTATCCTTCTGGTGCTCGCCCCAGAGCCGCGCCACGACCTCGGCATTCCCGCGCGGCCGCGTGGTCTTATAGTCCGGATCGACCATGCGATAGTCGTCATTATAGATGTGCGTCTTGAACTGGTCGGCGCTCCAGTCGTCGAAGGCGTCGGTGAAGACGAAGTGGCAATTGGCACAGCGCCGGTAATACGCCTCCTCGCAGGATTTATTGAAATCGACGACGCCGTAGAGCGGCGCCGCACCCCCGCAAATCTTGCAAAGCGTAGGAGCAGTCGTGACAGGCTTGAGGGGATCGATCATGACAATCTGCCGGCGGGGAGCGAATCGTACCAATTGGGAAACCTAGCGAAAAGTCCAGGATGCGAATAGCGCAACCGGCGCGTAATGCCGATGAATTGCGCTTTATCGGCGATATCCGGTGCCTATTTCGGTGCGTTTCAAGTCGGCGGCTCCCAATTCGCCGGTTCATTGGCCAGGTCCGTGTAAGCCTTGCCCGCGTAGCCCCTGCCATAGCAAGGCAAGAGAGATCAGGAACATCAAGAGGTAGGAGATCTGGTAGAATCGCTCCTGCGGCGTCTTGCGTACGAGCCAGATGCCCAGAAAATTGGCGGCGATGGCAAGCGGCAACAGCGCCAGCGAAGTCGCGAAATTGCGCGGCGAGAATTGCCCGAGCACGAAATAGGGCAGGACCTTCATCCAGTTCACGAAGGCAAAAAAGATGACGCTCGTGCCGACCAGCGTCAGCTTGTCGAGCCGCTGCGGCAGGATGTGGATTTGAAACGGCGGCGCGCCGACCTGGATCAATAGCGACATGAAGGCGGACAGTGCGCCCCACACCATGCCGAGCGCAACCGGTGGCCGGTGCGGTTTGTCGTGAACCTGCCGCGGCCCGGTGAGGAGCCGCGGGCCGAGCCAAGTGTAGAACACGAAGGCAAGCCCGATCGCGCCAATGGTGACTTCGATTGCGGCATTTGAGACCGAACTGGCGAACAGAGTTGCCGCGCCAATGCCGAACAGAGAGCCGGACATCAGCACTTTCAGATTCCATGCGCTCCATTTGTGGCGGTAGGTCCAGATCGAGATCATGTCCTGGCACATCAGGATCGGCAGCAGGATGGCCGCGCCTTGCAGCGGCGGCACGGCAAGCGCCAAGAGCGGCGTCGCGATCATGCCGATGCCGATAAAGCCGCCTTTGCCGAGGCCGAGCACGGTCACGGCGGGGATCGCCAGGAGATAGAAGAACGGGTCGGTGATCACGGGTTGAATCGAGCCAAACGCGGAGGGTGAAGTGACATAGATCAAAGCCCGCAGGCTGCGCCAGCATGGAGATGCATGACCGAGCCGCCACTATGGTACGGCTTGCAATCGGCGCGCGGCCCCTGACAATGAGCTGAAAAAGCCGGGAGGCAGCGTTATGGACGCCCGAACGAGCCGCTATTACGAGATTTACGCGCGCTGGCAGCGCGACCCGCAAGCCTTCTGGGGCGAGGCGGCCGCCGATATCGACTGGTTCGAAAAGCCGAAAACCGTGTTCGATCCGCAGGCCGGCGTCTATGGCCGCTGGTTTCCGGACGGCGTCTGCAACACCTGCTTCAATGCCGTTGATCGGCAGGTCGATGCCGGGCGCGGCGAGCAGGCGGCGATCGTTTACGATTCACCGCTCGCCGGCACCAAACGCACCATCACCTATCACCGCCTCCTCACCGAGACACAGGTGCTCGGCGGCATATTGCGCGACCTCGGCGTGCAAAAAGGCGATCGCGTCATTCTCTACATGCCGATGGTGCCGGAAGCGGTGATCGCGATGCTCGCCTGTGCCCGCATCGGCGCTATCCACTCGGTCGTGTTCGGCGGCTTCGCGGCGCGCGAACTCGCCACCCGCATCGATGACGCCACGCCGAAGGTCATTCTCTCCGCAAGCTGCGGGCTCGAGCCGGGCCGCATCGTGCATTACAAGCCGCTGCTCGACGAAGCGATCGCGCTCGCCAAGCACAAGCCTGACGCCTGCCTGATCCTGCAGCGCCCGCAGGTGCAAGCGCCTCTCATCGAAAGCCGTGATCGCGATTGGGCGGCAATGCGCGATCACGCGCTCGTCCACGCCCGCTCGGCTTGGGATTGCGTGCCGGTCAAGGCAACCGATCCGCTCTATATTCTCTATACGTCCGGCACGACCGGCCGGCCGAAAGGCGTGATGCGCGACAATGGCGGTCATATGGTGGCGCTGAAATGGTCGATGAAGAATCTCTACGGCATCGATCCCGGCGACGTGTGGTGGACGGCGTCCGATATCGGCTGGGTGGTCGGCCATTCCTACATCGTCTATGCGCCGCTGCTGCATGGTGCGACCAGCATCCTCTATGAGGGCAAGCCGGTCGGCACGCCCGACGCCGGCGCGTTCTGGCGCGTCACTGCCGAGCACGGCGCCGTTGCTTTATTCACCGCGCCGACGGCGTTTCGCGCCATCAAGAAAGAAGATCCGCAAGGTGAGTTGTTCGCGCAGCACGATCTGAAGAAATTCCGCACGCTGTTTCTTGCCGGCGAGCGCGCCGATCCGCCGACGCTCGACTGGGCGGAGGAACTGCTCAAAGTGCCGGTGATCGATCACTGGTGGCAGACCGAAACCGGCTGGTGCATTGCCGGCAATCCGGTGGGCCTCGGCTTGTTGCCGATCAAGCACGGCTCGCCGACCGTGGCGATGCCCGGCTACGACATCCGCATCGTCGATGAAGGCAGCCGCGAACAGCCGGCCAACACAATGGGCTCAATCGTCATCAAGCTGCCGCTGCCGCCCGGTTGCCTGCCGACCTTGTGGCAAGCCGATACACGCATGCGCGAAAGCTATCTCGAGGAATTTCCGGGATTCTACAAAACCGCCGATGCCGGCTTCAGGGACGAGGACGGCTATGTCTATGTCATGGGCCGCACCGACGACATCATCAATGTCGCCGGCCACAGGCTGTCGACCGGCGTCATGGAAGAAGTGCTGGCGTCGCATCAGGATGTGGCCGAATGCGCCGTGCTTGGCATCAGGGACGAGCTCAGGGGCGAGGTGCCGTGCGGCTTCATCGTGCTCAAATCCGGCATCACCCGCTCGCCGGCCGACATCGAGAAGGAATGTGTCGCGCTCATTCGCGACAAGGTCGGCCCGGTGGCGGCGTTCAAGCTCGCCATCACCGTGGGCCGCCTGCCGAAAACGCGTTCGGGAAAGATCCTGCGCGGCACCATCAAGAAAATTGCCGACCGCGAGGCCTGGCAGATGCCGGCGACCATCGACGATCCGGCGATTTTGGATGAGATCGAGAGTGCGTTGAAGGGGAAGGGAGTAGTGTCGTAATTCGATTGTAGCCTTAATGAGCGAAACTGACCCCTGGGTGTCGTTGCCGCCGCGGCTCGGTTCATAACAACGGGCACCACCTTCTATCTCATGCGTTAAGGTGCATGACGCATATTGCCGGACGACTGCTCATATACGCGGCGACAATGTTGAGTGCGCCTGTCTATGCACAGGCGCCGGCAAATGCGCCTGCGAGCGCGCCTACAAATGCGACGACCAGTCCGCCCGCTGCTGGCAGTGCCGCGCCGCCGGCAGCGCCGAGTCCTCCCCCGACAAACGACAATTCCAGCCAAGACAAAACGGCGCCGGCGCCAACCAGTCAACCCGCGACTCAAGCTCCGGCATCATCGGGCCAGCCCGCCGCGCAAGCGCCCGCGGCGCCTTTCACTCCGCACAATCCGCCGACGTCCGAAGATATCTGCCGCGCCATCGAACAGGATGCGGCAGAGAACCAGTTACCCGTCGAATTCTTCGCGCGCGTGATCTGGCAGGAGAGCCGTTTCAATGCGATGGCGGTGAGCGCGAAGGGCGCACAGGGCATCGCGCAATTCATGCCGTCGACGGCGGATTATCGCGGACTGGTCGATCCGTTCGATCCGATCGAGGCGCTGAAGAATTCGGCGAGTTATCTGCACGATCTCAAAGCGCAGTTCGGCAATCTCGGTCTTGCTGCTGCGGCCTATAATGCCGGGCCGGGCCGGGTCGCGGCCTTCGTCGCCGGCCGCCGCGGGCTGCCGAGCGAGACCCGCAATTACGTCGCCATCATCACCGGCTGGACCGCCGACGAATGGGCCTCGCCCAAACCGCCGGAGACAGCCGACACCACGATCCCGCAAGGCATTCCCTGCACGCGGCTCGCCAATCTGATCCTGGCGCCGAAAGCCGAGGCGCAGCGCATTGCCGCTTACGTGCCGCGCTGGGGCATGCAGCTCACCGCCAATTGGTCGGAAAGCCGCGCCTGGGCGATCTATCGCATGATCCAGAAACAATATGCATCGCTGATCGGCGACCGTGAGCCGATCGTGATCAGGAGCCGCGGCATCGGCTTGGGCTTCGCCACGCGCTACAACATTCGTATCGGCGACGATGACCGCTCGTATCTCGAGCGTTTCTGCAACAAGCTGATCGCCGCCGGCGGAGCCTGCGTCGTGTTGCGAAATGATCGGGGGTGAGTGCTCTTCCGCTCCGCTATTACTCGGCCTTGCCGCCGAGTTGCTTGAGCTTGGCGAATACCGCGCTCACGTCCAGATCGTCGGACGGCTTCTTGGCCGGTTCGGGTTTGGGCTCGGGTTCTTCCTTCGGCGCGGTGGTGACGGAGGCGGGCAGGAGGGTGGCGCCCTGCGCCTCGATCGGCACCGGCTTCTCCTTCGCCGCCTTCTGCACTTCGAGATCGAGATCGATCTGGGAGCAGAGCCCGAGCGTCACCGGATCGAGCGGCGTGAGGTTTGCCGAATTCCAGTGGGTACGCTCGCGGATCGCCTGGATGGTCGACTTGGTGGTGCCGACCAGCCGCATGATCTGGCTGTCTTTCAGTTCCGGATGGTTGCGCACCAGCCAGAGAATGGCGTTCGGGCGGTCCTGGCGGCGCGACACCGGCGTATAGCGCGGGCCCTTCTTCGGCTTCGCTTCCGGCAGCCGCACTTTCGGATCCGCGATATGGAGCTTGTAGTTCGGATCGGCCTCGGCGGCGGCGATCTCCTCGCGGGTGAGCTGTCCGGTGAGGATGGGATCGAGCCCCTTGATGCCCTGCGCCGCATCGCCGTCGGCGATCGCCTTCACTTCCAGCGGATGCAAATTGCAGAGCTGGGCGATCTGGTCGAACGACAGCGACGTATTCTCAACCAGCCACACGGCTGTCGCTTTCGGCATCAGGGGCGCGGTTGCCATAGATAAATCTCCTCTGTGCTCCGCCCGCCCATGGGGCGAAGCCACTAAAGTCATCGGGGATGACTGGAATGCTGGGCAATATAAGCGGGTGGCGTGTCACAAGCAACCAGTGGAATGGAACCGGCGCCTCGCGGCCGCGGTAGAAAGTGCTGAATAAAGGCAAATAAAATAAGGACTTCCAATGGATCATACGGAAATAGACCGCCGCGAGATTGCTGCAGTCCGCGCGCTTTTGGGCGGCAAGCCCCGGCCGGTCGGCTGGGCCGAGCGGCGGGCGCGGATCGACGAGGTGGGCTCGGTCTGCCCGGTCGCTGCCGACGTGACCTTAACGCCGACTGATCCTGGCGGCGTACCGGCAGAATGGTCGATCGTCCCGGGCGGAGATCCGTCTCGCGTTCTGCTGTTCTTCCACGGCGGTGGTTACTGTTCGGGCTCGCTTATCAGCCATCGCCGCATGGTCACCGAGGCCGGGCGCGCGGCGAAAATCCGCACGCTTGCGGTGGCTTACCGGCTCGCGCCTGAAAATCCGTTTCCGGCCGCACTCGACGATGCGCTCTCGGCTTACCGCTTCCTGCGCGAACAAGGCCTTGCGGCCGCGCATATTGCAGCCGGCGGCGACAGCGCCGGCGGCGGCCTGACCGTCGCGCTGATCGACCGGCTGCGTGACCTGCGCGAAGAGCCGCCCGCTTGCGCTTGGCTATGCTCGCCATGGACCGATCTCACCATGTCGGGCGCGACGCTGACGACAAAAGACGCCGTCGACCCGTTGATCCATAAAGGCTATCTGGAAGAACTGGCCATGGCCTATCTGCCTGCCGGTATGGACCGAAAGGATCCGCGTGTATCCCCGCTCTATTCCGATCTCAAAGGAATTCCACCGACGCTCGTTCAGGTCGGCTCGGCGGAAACGCTGCTTGCGGATGCGACGCGCTTTGCCGCCGCGGCCGGAGCGGCCGATGTCGCGATGACGTTGGAAATATGGCCGCATATGACGCATGCGTGGCATATGTGGAATGCACATCTGGATGCCGGTCGGCGTGCGCTCGCCAGTGCCGGAGCCTTTATCCACCGTCATTTGTATTAGTTAGCGGCAGCAAATCCATCTTGCCGCTTGCGCCGGCGCGCTTGGTCTTTTGTTCGGTGCCCGATCTTTTTCAGAAAACCGCTTTCCAGCTCCGCCGCTCATGCTCTAAAAGTCTTAGCTTGTGCATAGTCGGGGGGCTGTCACAATGGTGGGAACGCTCGACGGAAAGGTTGTCATCGTCACCGGAGCTGGGCGCGGTCTCGGCCGCGTCATGACGCTTGGCTTACTTGCTGCAGGCGCGTGCGTTGCCGGGGTCGAACTCGACGAACAGGTTCTCGAGGAGACGCAGCAACTCGCCGAAGACGCGGGCGCAAGTGAGCGCTTCCTCGGCATCGTCGCCGATGTCACCTGGAACGAAAGCGGGCCGAAAATCGTGCGCGCTTGCGCCGAGCGCTTCAGCCGGCTCGACATTCTGATCAACAATGCCGGCGTCAGCACGGGGACCCTCCGCGGCGAGGGCCGGGCGGTCGGAAAATTGTGGGAGGCCACGCCGGAAGAATTTCGCCGCGTCATCGAAGTCAACGTGATCGCGCCGTTTTTGATGACGCGCGCCGCGCTGCCGACGCTGATTGCGCAGCACTGGGGCCGCGTCATCAATGTGACGACGTCGCTTGACACGATGTGGCGCAGCTTCATGCAGCCTTACGGCGGCTCTAAGGCTGCCAACGAAGCGCATCTCCTCGCCATGGCGCAGGAGCTCGACGGCACCGGGGTCACCGCCAATGTGCTGGTGCCCGGCGGCGCCGCCGACACGCGGCTCGTCTCGCGTACTGCGGCGCCGGATCGTTCCAAGCTGATCTCACCCGACGTGATGGTGGCGCCGCTGCTCTGGCTGTGCTCGAACGCCTCCGACGGCGTCACCGGTCAGCGCTTTGTCGGCGCCAGCTGGGATAAATCGCTGCCGCCGCAGGAGGCGGCGCAAAAAGCCGGCGCGCCGATGGCCTGGCAGCAACTCGGCCGCCAGGCGGCCCTGCCCGACAGCATGCAGAAGTAGTCGACGCCGACCCGCGTCGCATTTATCAGATCTGCCGGCGCGGCAACCCGAGGTGGCTTTTCCTCAGCCGCCCGAGCGGCTAAGTGTTTTTTACAAGCGGGATGAACAAATCCCGCGTCGAGAAGGGGCATAGCACAATGAAGTCCGGGGAAACGCCTGCCGAGAAAGTCTTTGACGTCGGTATCGACGAGCGGCTGTCTTACGATCAGCTGTTCATTTTGGGGCTGCAGAACATTTTCGGCATGACCGGGATGTTCGTTTTTCCGGGCATTCTCGGCCGCTCCTTCAATCTGCCGCCGGAGCAGATCGCCTACCTCTACGGCATGACCTTCCTGGTCTGCGGCTTCGTCACCATCCTGCAGTCGACGCTGCTGCTGCGCCTGCCGATCATCCAGGGACCCTATGCCGGCAGCTTCGCGACCTTGCTTGCGGTCGGCCACGTGCCGAACGCCGGCCTCGGCGCCGCCTATGGCTCGTTCTTTGTCGCCGCTTTGATCTGGTGCGTGCTCACGGTGCCGATCGCGGGCTTCAGCGTCATCGGTTTCTTCTCGCGCTTTCTGCGCGCGCCGCTCATCGCCGGCATGATCGTCATCTTCATCATGATCCAGGTGTCCAATGTGGCGCTGCCGGGCTGGATCGGGCAGGTGCAGAGTCCAGGCTTCCCGACGGTGAATTTTCTCACCGGCGCGCTCGCGGTCGCAGTGATTGTCGCGGTGAGCCTGTGGGGCGGCAAATTCCGCCGCGCCGCGATCCTGATCGGATTGGCCATCGGTACGATCTGCTATGCCATCTTCCGTCCGGTCTCGCTCGCGGCGGTGATGAACGCGCCGCTGCTGGTCGCTCCGAAAATCTTTCCGTTCGGCTTCACGGTGCAGACCGATCTCGTCATCGTCTTCCTTCTGGTGTTATTGCCGGCGAGCATCGGATCGATGGCGCTCTACCAGATGGTCGGCGAATGGGGCGGCCAGGACGTGTCCTCGGCGCGGATGTCGCAGGGCGTCTTCGCAATTGGTCTCGGCGGCGTGCTTGCCGGCCTGGTCGGCGGCTTCAGCACCATCGTCTATCCGGACAATATCGGCATGTTGCGCACGACGCGCGTCGCCTCGCGCTATGCGACGCTTGCCGCCGGCATCTTGCTGATTGTGCTCGGCGCCTCGATCAAGTTCGACCTATTGCTTGTCGTGGTGCCGCTGCCGATCCTCGCCGCCGCGGCGACTTTATTGTTCGGCATCGTCTTGATGCACGGCGTGCACATCCTGGCCAAGGTCGATTGGGACGACCGCAAATATATCGTCGCCGGTCTCGCCATGCTGGTCGCGCTCGGCGGCATGTTCATCTCGCCGGAGGTGCAGGCACAGATGCCGCTCCTGGTCCGGCTCGTCGCCACGCAGCCGGTGATTTCCGGCGGGCTCACGCTTGTCGTGCTGTACGCGCTCCTTTGCGGCACGCCGCGCGAGGCCGCTTAGCGCGGGCCTATTCCGCCGCCATCTTCGCTTTGTGGGCGTTGATCGCCGCCCAGATACGGCTTGGCGTCGCCGGCATGTCGATGTGCTCGATGCCGAGCGGCTTGAGCGCGTCGAGAATGGCGCTGATGATCGCGGGCGGCGCGCCGGTAGCGCCGGCTTCGCCCGCGCCTTTGACGCCGAGCGGGTTGGTCGTCGACGGCACTTCGGCGATCTCCGAAACGAGATCGGGAAAATCTTCGGCGCGGGGCATGGCGTAGTCCTGGAAGCTGCCGGTCACGAGTTGGCCCTCGGTATCGAACACGATGGCTTCCATCAGCGCTTGGCCTGCGCCTTGCGCGACGCCGCCGTGAACCTGGCCCTCGCACAGCAGCCGGTTCATGACTCTGCCGACATCGTCCACGGCCGCATAGCGCGCGAGCGTCACGTGCCCGGTCTCCGGATCGATCTCGACTTCGCATAAATGACAGCCGTTCGGATAATTCGGCGGCTCGGCGGCGAATGTGCCGGACGCTTCGAGCCCGACATCGAATTGCGGCGGCAGCATCGCCGGCCGGTAGAAACCCTTGGCGACGGCGGTGAGCGGCAGCGCGCGGTCGGTGCCGACGATGCGGAATGCGCCGTCCTTGAATTCGATGTCGCCGGCTGAGGCTTCCAGCATCAGCGCCGCCATCGGCTTTGCCTTTTTGACGATGCTGTCGGCCGCGCGTTTGAGCGCATTGCCGCCAACCTGCATGCTGCGCGAGCCGTAGGTGCCGCGGCCGAACGGTACGGCGTCGGTGTCGCCCTGCACGTAGCGGATATTCTCGAACGGCACGCCGAGCCATTCCGACACCATTTGCGCATAGACCGTCTCGTGGCCCTGGCCGTGCGAATGGGTGCCGGCGAGAATGGTCAGCATGCCGCTCGGATCGAAGCGCAGCACCATGCGGTCGTTGAACACCGCGGCCTCTTCGAGGAAATAGCCGATGCCGCGGCCGCGCAGCTTGCCGTTCTTCTTCGATTCAGCGGCGCGCTTGGCAAAGCCGCTCCAATCGGCGAGCTTCAGGCACTCGTCCATGACATGAGCGAAGTCGCCGCTGTCATAGGTGATGCCGGTCTGGATCTTGTGCGGCATGGCGGAAGCCGGGATGAAATTGCGCCGCCTGATCTCGATGACATCGACCCCCATGACCTTGGCCGCGCGGTCGAGCAATTGCTCGATCAGAAAGGCCGCTTCCGGGCGCCCGGCGCCGCGATAGGGCGCGAGCGGAATGGTGTTGGTGAGCACGGCATGCGCTACGGCATGCACCGCCGGGATCTGATAGACGCCGGGCGCGAGGCGCACCGCGAACAGTGGCACCACCATCGCTGCGGCGAACACATGAGAGCCCATGGCATGTAGTGCGCTGACGCGAAGGCCAAGAATCTTGCCCTTATCGTCGAGCGCGAGCTCGCCGGTGACAACCTGATCGCGACCGTGGGAGTCGCCGAGGAGCGCCTCCGACCGTGTCGACACCCATTTCACCGGCCGGCCGCCGACGCGGCGCGACGCCCACACCACCAAGGCGTCCTCAGGATAGCCGCCGTGCTTCATGCCGAAGCCGCCGCCGACATCCGGCGAGATCACGCGCAGTTTGGTCTCGGCGACTTTCAGCACCTGGCCGGCGACCGTGGAGCGGGTGCCATGCGGGTTCTGCGTAGTCGAATAGAGCGTGTAATTGTCGCTCTCGGGATGATATTGGCCGATCGCGGCGCGCGGCTCGATCGCATTGGCGCTGATGCGCGCATTGTTCAGCTTGAGCTTGATGACGTGCTTGGCCTGGGCAAAGGCGGCGTCGGTTGTTTCCTTGTTGCCCACCTTCAGCGTGAACGAGATGTTGTTCGGCGCCTCGTCCCACAGCACCGGCGCGCCGGGCTTCACCGCGTCCTCGACGCCGATCACCGCCGGCAGCGGCTCGTAGTCGATCTCGACAAGCTCGGCGGCATTGCGCGCCTGATTGAGCGTTTCGGCGACGACAAAGGCGACGCGCTCGCCAACGGCGCGGACCCTCTCGCCTTCAAGGATCGCCCGCAGCGTGCGAAAGCCGTTCGGGCCGCCCATGTCTTGCGGCATCGGCGGCGCCAGCGGACCCAGCCCGTCAGCCGTGACATCGGCGCCGGTCAGCACGGCGAGCACGCCATCGGCTGCCTTGGCCTTTGTGGTATCGACGCGCCTGATGCGCGCATGCGCGTGCGGCGACATGACAACGACGCCGTAGCACTGGTGCGGCAGGTCGAAGTCGTCGACATAGCGGCCGCGGCCGGTGATGAAGCGCGGGTCCTCGACCCGCGGTACGGGCTGACCGATGCCGAATTTCTGCACGAGCGTTCCTCCTCGCAAGCAAACGTCTCCCCGCTTACGGCGAGGGAGACGCGAGCAGTTTACTTGCGATTTATGGCGATGAAAATGCGGGGCGTTGGCCCATCACAGCGCGCTTGCCCGCCGCTATTGCAGCCGCTTGGCGGCCTCCTCGACGATGCTCAGATCGGTGTGTTTGGCGAGATCGACGGAGCCGCTGAAGAAGCCAAGTTCCTTGGTTATGTCTACGTTCTTTTTCAGCGCCTCGAGATCGGGCTTGCCATTGGGATCGCGATAATAATCCTGCTTGGTGAACAGCCAACCGAGCCGTTCCGGCGGCACTTTGAGAAGCTTTGCGCCGATTGCAACGACATCGGCATGGTTTTTCGGGTCGAGATACCAGCGTTCGATGCGCAGCACGTCCTCCATGAAATCGACCATGGCGGCGCGATTCTTGTCGAGGAAGGATTTGCGCGCGGTCCAGATGATCATCTGGGTGCGGCCGACGCCTTCTTTCTGGGTGAACAGCACGTTGTTCGGGTCGCGTAGCGCCGGATTGAGCGAGAACGGCAGCACGCCCGGCACCAGATCGACTTTCTTCTCCGCCAGCATTGCCGCCATGGCGGGGAAGGGCGCTTCGAGCGTCGTATAATCGCGTTTGTCCTCGAGGCCGTGCTTGTGCAGCATTGCCTTCATGGCGATATCGATGCCGCTGCCGGTGGCATTGGTGGCGATCACCTTGCCCTTGAGATCTTCGATCTTGGCGATGCCGGCGTCCTTGCGCACGAAGAATTCGTCGGAATAGTAGCCGGGCGCGCCGTCCTGAAACTCGTCGCCGATGACTTCAAGATCGTCGAGGCCGGCGTTCTGGATGGCAAGCCCGAGCGTCGAATAGGCCAGATCGGCGATTTCCAGTTCGTTGACCGCCAGCGCCATAATCATCGGTGGCGTGCCTTGATAGCGCACAGCCTCGAAGTCGTAAGAGCTGCCCCAATGCTTGGCGAGGTCCTTCTTCTCCGCCAGGAGCGACGCCCAGTTCGCCACCGGCACGGCATAAGCGACCCTGATCTTGATCGGATCGGCTTGTGCACTGCAGATGCCGGCAAGTGTGATGGCAAGGGCGCCTAAAACGCCACGTGTGAAATTCCGCATGATGATCATCCCCCCTTGGAATTCTTATCGGTTCTGCTCATTAGACAGTATCGGCGACGACGGCGTGGATGCGAAGCAATTCCGGTATGGTCGCTGGGTCGCGCCGGCCGAAGCCGCATTCGGTGGCAATCGAAAAATCTTTCGCATGACGCTTGGCCGTCTCCAGACGCCGCCTGGTGCCTTCGACGCCGTCGGTATGATGGACGAGGCCGAGGCACAGTTCGGTTTCTGGACGCAACTTAAGCCGTTTCAGCGGCGCGAAATAGGCGTCATCGGAACGGTTGCGCGGCACCGGCATATGCACAAGCTGTACCGGCCGCGCGATTCGTTGCGCCAGGCGGTTGGCGAATTCGACCATGTCGTTCGTGTCGGTCGGCTCGACGACGTGCTTGTGCCCGGAATCGCCGTAGCAGAGATGATAGAGCAGATCGACGTCGCCCGGCACGCGGTTGCCCAGCTCGACCAGGATGTTGGCGAACATCTCCTGCATCTCCGCTTTGGTGCGGCCGTAGCTTGACGCCTCGTTGCGTTCGAGGCGGGCGAACACGGCGGAAGCGACGTCAAACTGGATCGCGAGCTCGTCGTGGGGAATGGCGGCCGCGATCTTGTCGATCTCGCGCTTGAGCGCGTCGTTATAGATCGGGTCGATTGCGGCATGCAGCTTGTCGACCAGAAATAGCCAAATCACCGAATGCGCCGGCACCAGATCGACCTGGAATTTCGTGCCCGCGGGAATCTTGCCGGCCTTCTTCAGCCGCCTGAACTCGGCATAGGAATTTTCGGCGATATCGGCATAGAAAAGATTGTCGAATTGGACGTCCTGCGGCTTGATGCCGGGCTTGAGCGTATAACGCTCGCGCCCGGTGCCACTTGCGTGGACGCGAAAGAACTCGCCGGATTTCACAAAGGCCGGATTTTCCGAAAATACCGGCTCGAGCCAGCTGATCCAGTCGCCGCGCTCGCCGGTCTCACCGTCCGGCAGCCGCTTGATGCGCGTGCCGAGCGCACCGCTCACCTTTTCGAAGACTTCGCCGGCGCTCGCCATGGGCACGCTGCCAACGAGATAGACGTTGCGCGACATTTATTTTATTTCTCCGGTGCTCTGATTTTCTTGGCCGAGGCCTAGCCGCAACATTCGGCATGGATTTTCAGGAGCGCCCGCACCGTCTCTTCGGAACGGGCGCGCGCCATACCGCATTCGGTGGCGATGCCGAAGTCCGGCACGTGGCGGCGCGCCGCGGCAATGCGCGCCTTGGTGCCTGCGGCGCCGTCTTTCGCGTGCACGACGCCGAGAAAGAGCGCCGTGCCTTCGCCAAGTTTGAGATCGCGAAACGGCTTGTGGAACGCGTCGTCGCTGCGCTCCACCGGCACCGGCATGTGAATATAGGCAAGCTTGTGCGCGATCGACGCCGACAGCGTGTTAGCGAAATCGACCATCGCGGCGGCGTCTTTGGGCTCGACGAAATGTCTGGCTCCAAAATCGCCATAGCAGAGGTGCGCGCCAAGCTCGACATCGTCGGGGACGGCTGCGCAAAGCCGCTGCATCCGCGCGATGATTTTCTCGCGCGGCTCGTCGCCGTAGGGCACCGCATCGGTCTTCTGGCCGTCCCAGACCACCATTTCGTTGCAGAGATCCCATTGGATGCAGAGATCGCGATGCGGGATGTGCCGGCACAAAGCGGCCACTTCGGCGATCATTGCCCTCTCATAGGCGGCTTCGATAGTGGCAAGCGCCTCCGGCATGACCACCGAACTGACAACCGCAAACGGCGTCGGCAGGCACACTTGAAAGCGAATGTTGTTCGGCAGCTCGCCGTCGTCGCGCGCCGCGATGAAGTCGAGAAAAGAGGCACGCGCCTCGCGCGCATAGCCGAGCTCGCCGAAATGCACATCGGACGGTTTGACGCCTTCAGCCAGCGTCAACAGTGCGAAGCGATTGGTCGGGCGCACTTTGCCGGACGGATCCGGCCGCAGGAAGGTCGAGGCGCGCAACAGCGGATATTGCCAGCTGATCCACAATTTGCGGCCGCCGACTTCGCCGTCGGGAATGCGCTTGAGATGCGGGCCGAGCTCCTTGCCGACGGTGCGAAACACATCTTCGACCGTGTCGAGGCCGATGCTGCCGACGAGATGGACGTTCATCGTGCTTCCTCCCGCAAAGTTTTAGTGGCCGGGCGGCCGGACGCACTTGGGTCCATTTCCGCCGGGCACTTGTTGTTGTTGCGTGAGTTGACAGGCCTAGAGCTATAATGTCCAATACGAATATCCCCGTTTGACATAATCTCTCTTTATGGCCCTCAACGCCGATCCCAAGCGGCTGATCGAGCTGTTGCGCATTGCCGAGCGCGGCTCTTTCACGCGTGCTGCGGCCGCATTGGGCGTATCGCAGCCGGCACTTTCCAACAGCGTCGCCGTTCTGGAAAAGATGCTGGGCGTGCGGGTGTTCGATCGCACGCGCAACGGCGCGACCTTGACCGAATTTGGCCGGCTGGTCGCGGGCCATGCCACCGCCATCGACTCGGTGCTGTCGCGAGCGGTCGACGAGCTTGAAGCCAAGAAGCGTGGCCTCGAAGGGTCGCTCGTCGTCGGGGTTTCTCCGATCGCCTGCATCGATATCGTTCCGGCTGCGGTCGCTTGCCTCAAGCGCGAAACGCCCAACATCGTTGTTTCGATCGACGAGCGCGCCGACGACGAACTGCTTGCCGGCCTGCGCAGCGGCGAGATCGATTTGGTGGTGAATTCGGCAGGGTTGCTTGCCGACGGTCCCGATATCGTTTGCGAGACATTGACGCGCGATATCTTTGTCGTGGCCGTGCGCGCCGGTCACCGCCTGGCGCGCAAAAAGTCTGTTGCGATCGCCGAGCTGCGCGACGAGCAATGGGTTATGCCCGGTCCTCACACGACGATGTCGCGCCAGATCGAGTTGTTGTTCTCTGCGGGGAACCAGCCGTGGCCGTCGCAAGCCATTATCACCAATTCGATCACGCCCCTGAAATCCATCGTCATGCAGTCCGACTGCGTGACGATATCGTCAAAGAAGCTCGTGCAGCTTGAGCTTGAAGCGCGCCGACTAGCCTGCGTGCCGCTGCGCAAGCAGCATTTCGCGCGTGAGATTTGCCTGCGACGACGGCGGGCGCCGCGCTCGCCGCTGGTCGAAAGGTTCATCGCTGCCGTTCGCGCCGCCGCCGCGCGCTAGCGCCGGCTGTGCCAAACCAATAATTCTGCGTTATGGTTCCGGCAGGGAGAATGCCAAGCCGGGAAACAAACATGACGCCAAACGCAGCGCATTTCGATTACATCATTGTCGGCGCCGGTTCCGCCGGCTGTGTGCTCGCCAATCGGCTCAGCGCATCGGGGCGGCATCGCGTGTTGTTATTGGAGGCGGGCGGGCGCGACAGCAATATCTGGATTCACATTCCGCTCGGCTACGGCAAGCTGTTCGACAATGCCAAGGTCAATTGGCTCTATAAGACCGAGCCCGAGCCCGAGCTGAACAATCGCCGCGTGATCCAGCCGCGCGGCAAAGTCTTGGGCGGGTCAAGCTCGATCAACGGGCTTCTTTATATCCGCGGTCAGCACGAGGACTACGATCATTGGCGCCAGCTCGGCAATGCCGGCTGGGCTTTCAAAGACGTGCTGCCGTATTTCAAGCGTGCCGAAGATCAACAACGCGGAGCCGACGAGTTGCATGGGGCCGGCGGGCCGCTTGCCGTGTCCGACGTCAGCGAGCCGCATCCGCTGTGCGAGGCGTTTATCGAAGCTGCGGTGCAGGTCGGTTATCCGCGCAATGACGACTTCAACGGGCCGCGCCAGGAAGGCGCCGGCTATTTCCAGCTCACCACCAAGAACGGCCGGCGCTGGTCGACCGCGGTCGGTTATCTGCGGCCGGCGCGGAAGCGGCCCAATCTGACCGTCGTCTCGGATGCGCTGGGCACCCGCGTGCTGTTTTCTGGCCGCCGCGCCATCGGCGTCGAATATCGTCAAGGCGACGCGACGCACACGGTCTATGCCGACGGCGAGGTTATCTTATCCGGCGGCGCGTTCAACTCGCCGCAGCTTTTGCAACTGTCCGGCATCGGGCCGGCCAAGCTCTTGCGCGATCTCGGCATTGATGTCATCGCCGACATGCCCGGCGTCGGCGCCGATCTGCAGGACCATTTGCAGATCCGCATGCAGTACCGCTGCACCGAGCCGATCACCATGAACGACGTGATCAACAACTGGCGCTATCGCTACATCGAAGGCCTGCGTTATTTGTTGTCGCGCAAAGGCCTGTTGACCATCGGTGCCGGCTACGCCGCTGCCTTTCTGCGCACGCGGCCGGAACTGGCGACACCCGACGTGCAGATCCACTTTCTCATCTTCAGTGCCGACGCCGCCGGCGCGGCGCTGCATCCGTTCCCGGGATTCATAGCTTCGGTGTGCCAATTGCGACCGGACAGCCGCGGCTTCGTGCGTATCACATCGGGCGATCCGACAGTGCCGCCGGCGATCCAGCCGCGTTATCTCACTGCACAGACCGATCGGGATACGATCGTCGCCGGATTGAAGGCGCTGCGCGGGATCATGAATCAGCCGGCGATGCGCAAATATATTGCCGAAGAGCTTGCGCCCGGCGAGACTTGTGTCAGCGACGCCGATTTCCTCGCCTTCGCGCGCGCCACCGCAACGACGGTTTATCATCCGACCTCGACCTGCCGTATGGGCTCCGACCCAAATGCCGTCGTCGACGAGCGCTTGCGCGTGCACGGCTTCGAACGACTGCGCGTCGTCGATGCTTCGATCATGCCGACGGTGGCGTCGGGCAATACCAATGCGGCCGCGGTGATGATCGGAGAAAAGGGCTCGGATATGATTTTGCAGGATGGGGCAAGCGCGCCGGTCGCGCTGTCGGCCTGATCGAATTCAGGCGACGCTGAGCTGCAGGGCTACCGCTTGCGGCGGAAATGTCTTGCGCTGTCGCTTCGCGTCAGACCGCAGAATAGCCATCGGCACGAGGTCGACCCATTCGCCGCCGATGAAGGCGGCCTTGCGCAACATGCCTTCTTTCTTGAAGCCCGCGGCTTGATAGGCGCGGATGGCGCGCTGATTGTGCTTAAAGACGATAAGCTGGATGCGGTTGAGGTTGAGGTGGCTCCAGCAGAAATCGACTGCGAGATGCAGCGCTTCTTTGCCTAAACCCTGACCGCGATTCTGTTCGGCGCCGATCCGAATGCCGAGCTCGGCGGAACGGTGTGTCGCGTTGACGCCGGTGATCTGCACATAGCCGATGATCGGCGGCACGTCGAATTTGCGGAGGCGAAGACGACTTTGGTCGGGTCCTTGCCGAGGCTGTCCCACCACTGCCGATGGGCCATCATGTCAACCGGCCGGTACGCAAAGTCGAGCCGCGCCGCCGCCGCATCATTGGCCCAGCAGAATATCGAACCGAAATCCTCCGGCACCAGCGGACCGATCGTGATGTGCTTGGCCAACAGCATGGGCGTGAAATGACTATGCGAAATTGCGCCGGCGTCTCGTTAGCCGTGGCCGAGCCATTGCAATTTGCGATGCTTCGGCGCCTTGGTCTGCACCACGCCGCAACCATTGCTGCCGCAGACGATTGACGCCATGCGGATCTGCGCGCGGGCAACGGTTGCTGCCGCCGGCACCGTGGGCGCCATCGCTGCGGCGCGGCTCGCGATCAGGCCCACCGATACGATCGTTCCTGCAGCAAGCGTGGAGAGAAGAAGTTTACGCATGTATTGCCTCCTTTAGGCTTTGGGGATGTGATTTCAGAGACGCGGACGGATTGGCCCGCCAAACCTTGGCGCGTCGGCGGTCGGCGCGGCGCAACCGGCTTGTGTCGTGACGGAGATCGGCAAAAGCGCGCGCAAGAAATTGGCCACGGTCGATTCGAACAAGCACGGCATAAAAGCCGGCGAGTGGTGCGGCGCCCCTGCAGATTCAGTACGAAATTATGGCAAATGAAGCGCTAATGCCGGCGCCGACCGCGTTCTAGTTCTTGCGGTCGGGCAGTGCCCGAATGGTCTTGATCTGCGCCAGCCAATAGGCCTTTTCCAAAGCGAATTTCTGCGTGGTCTCGCCGTTGATCGCGACAGGCCTCCAGCGCCAATTCTTGCCGTCGCCGCTGGCGCTCCGTCCGAGCGTCACCGCACGCAGGCCTTCGTCCGCGCCGATCAAATAGCCGTAGCCGATGTGATCGTCGTGGTCAGTGATGACGACGTTCGCCGCCCCGTTTCGCTGCGGCAGGACGTTCAACGCGGTCTGCCATCCAGCAGGCAAGCCGAATTTCTCGCTCTCGGCTTGATCGATCCGAGCGTTGAACTGATAGGCCCTGCAGCCGACGCCGATATGCAGGCGGTCGCAGACATCGCCGAGCGAGATATTTTCGAATCCATTCTGCACCGTCAGTTGTGCAAGCTGCGCCAGCGCGCTGATGTCTCCGGCCAAAGCGCTTGGCACGCGAAATTCCGGCAGGCCGAAGAACACGCTGCCGAGCAGAAGGCTGCCGAACAGGCCGCGCAGTATTGGCGCGGATCTGGATCTGCTTGTCGTCGGCATGCGTGTCATCGCGATCGTCCCGAAACGCTTTCTCAACCAACAATAGTCGCAGGAGTTTTTAGGCCCGTACCTCCGGCATTGGCAATCCAAATCGCCGAGATCGAGACCGCGGTCGCGTCTTTGCACAAGCGGAAAATGGCCACGACCTGGCGTTGCGCCCGGTTTTGTCCGGGTGCATGATCTCGTTGTCATAAGCAACTGCGGCGGATTTGCAGGTCCTCCAAGCTTTCGTCTGACCCGCAAATCAAAAGCCGCTTACAGCATGATGCCGAAAAGTGGGTACCGGTTTTCGGGGGAAGATCATGCTGAATGAGCAATCTAGGAAATGGAACGCCAGGAGCGGCTCCCCATGCATGATACGGTCATTCGCGGCGGCACCATTGTCGATGGCACCGGCAGCGCGTCTTTCACGGGCGATGTAGCGATCTCGGGCGGCCGGATCGCCGCTGTCGGTGGCAAGCAGGGGCCTGGCCGCCGCGAAATCGACGCCACCGGCCTTTTGGTCACGCCCGGCTGGGTCGACGTGCACACCCATTATGATGGCCAGGCGATGTGGGATCCGCTGCTGGCGCCGTCATGTTGGCACGGCGTTACGACTGTCTTGTTCGGCAATTGCGGCGTCGGCTTCGCGCCGGTGAAGAAAGAACATCACGGCGCGCTGATGGATCTGATGGAAGGCGTCGAAGAAATTCCCAATCCGGTGCTCGCCGCGGGCCTCACCTGGGAATGGGAGACATTTCCGCAGTTCATGGATGCGCTCGAGCGGCGGCCGCGCGCCATCGACATCGGCGCGCAGGCCGCGCATCTGCCGCTCCGCGTCTATGTCATGGGCGATCGCGCCATACGGCGCGAAGCGGCAACGCCGGACGACATCGCCGAAATGCGCCGCCTCACCATCGAAGCGATGCAGTCCGGCGCCTTCGGCTTCACCACGTCGCGCACCGACTCGCACAAGACGCCCGACGGTGAGCTCGTTGCTTCGCGTGACGCGGACGCCGATGAGCTGGTTGGTATCGGCTCGGCGCTTGGCGCCGTCGGCATGGGCGCCTTCGGCATGAACAGCGATTTCGACGATGAGGACTACGAGCTGGCCTGGATGACGAAGCTGGCGCGGGAGACGCGACGTCCGATTTGGTATTTGCTCACCGACCGCTACGAGGACCCCGGGCGCTGGCGGCGTCTGCTCAAGGCCACGCATGCGGCACGCGCGGAAGGTCTGTCGTTCACTGCGCAGATTGCGGGCCGGCCGATCGGCGTCATGATGGGGGTCGGCACCGCGCTCAATCCCTTCACTGTGCGGCCGAGCTACAAGAAGCTCGAAAGCCTGCCGATCGAAGAGCAGCGCAAGCGCTTGCGCGATCTGGACCTGCGGCGGCAAATTCTTGCCGAAAAACCTTCCGATGCCGAAGTCGCCAAGCTCGCACAATTTCGCCAGGCGGTGACGGGGAAGTGGGAGCGGTTCTACACCATGGGCAATCCGCCGGATTACGAGCCGGCGCCGGAGAAGAGCGTTGCCGCTATCGCGGCGCGCACCGGAAGGTCGCCCGACGAGGTCGCCTATGACTACATCACCGAAGCCGACAGCCAATATCTCTACTTCCCGGTGGTGAATTATGTCGCCGGCGATCATTCGCCGATTTACGAGATGCTCAACGACCCGGCCTGTCTCTTGGGACTCAGCGACGGCGGCGCGCATTGCACCTCGATCGTCGATGCCGGCGTGCCGACCTTCATGCTGATGCATTGGGGCCGCGACCGCGCGCGCGGGCCGCGCCTGTCTCTGGAGCATCTGGTCAAGCGGCAGACCAGCGAGACTGCCGATTTCTTCGGCTTCTCCGATCGCGGGCGCCTTGCGCCCGGGCTGCGCGCGGATATCAATCTGATCGATTTCGACGGTTTGCAGGTGCAGAAGCCCGAGCTCGTGCATGACATGCCGGCCGGCGGCCGCCGTTTCGTGCAGCGCGTTCAGGGCTATGAAGCAACCTTCGTTGCCGGCGAGCCGATCTTCGAGCGCGGCGAACATACCGGCGCGATGCCCGGCCGTCTCGTTCGCGCCGGCCGCGATGTCGGAACGCTGGCAGCGGCGGAGTAGCGCTCAGCCGGCTTTCGGCGAGCCTTCGGTCTCAGGGCCCTCAAGGCGCTGCAAGTCATCAGCGTCCTCCCGGCCGCGCATCGCCTCGCTCATCAGATTGCTCAAGGTCGGGCGCGGCAGTGCTGCAAACGGCAATGGCCGCACCACGTCGATCGTGGCGAGCCCGAGCCGGGCAGTGAGAAGCCCGTTCAGCAAGCCCTCGCCGAGCCGGGCGGAGAGTTTGGCGGCAATGCCGTGGCCGAGGAGTTGCTGAATGAGGCTGTCGCTCGTCGCCAGCCCTCCGGTCAGGACCAGATGCGAGATCACATGACGCAGCAGGCGAAGCATGCCGAGCGTGCCGGGCCGCACGCCGTAAAGATATGACAGCTTGCGCAGCAGGTTCAGAAAATTGACCAGCACGAACAGCATATCGATCGAGGCGCGCGAGCTTACCGCCGTGACGACGGACACGCGCATGACGGACGCAGTGATCAGCCCACGCGCTTCCTGATCGAGCGGGCTCATCAATTCACGCTCGGCAAGCCGCACCAGATCGGCGCCGTCGATAATCTCGCCGAGATGGCGCTGCAGATTTGCCCGCGCGCGGGCGAGCCGCGGCATTTTGTGGGTCAACGAGATGAGGTCCTTCACCAAAGCGCCGCCGTCATCGCGATCGTCGGAGGCAATGACGTCTTCCGCGCGCGCGTGCAGATGCTCGACATTGGCAAGCCGCATCAGTCCGGCGGCTTCGCGAATGCCGATAACGGCGAGTGACAGTGCGGCAATTGTCACCAGCGCCAGGCCGAGCCAGCCGAGTTCGGCATTACGAAAAAAGAGATCCTTAATGAGGTCGAAAATGCCGAGCGCAATGACGAGCAACACGAGCGCGCCGGTGGCGCCCCAAAACAACGCGCTCCAACGAAAGCCGCGGCGCGGCGCGGCGCGTGACGCCGGGATCGGAACAGGCAGGGCCAGGTCGGGCTCGGGCACGACTTGGATGGCCGAGCCGATGTCGCGTTCCGCCTCGCGCACCGGACGGACGGTGACGCGATCATCATCGAGCCGGAAGGCGGCGGGGCGGCGATGCCGCCGATGCGTACTCATTGCAGCCTGTCTCCGATGAGGAATTGCAGCGCCCGGTCGAGGCGAATATGGGGCAGGGCCGGCTTCCCGCTCTCGGTCGTTTCAAGAACCGGCGGCCGTACCCGCAGAAACCGGAAATCCGCCTCCTGTGGTGTGCCGGTGGCGAGTCCGCGAAACGCCCGACCGTCGCTGCGGAATAACTCCTTGGGATCGGCAGGAAGGTCGCCCGGAAACAGCGCGGCCTCGGTCTCGCCGTCAAAAACTTCGCCGCCGACAATCTCGCCGGCGATCGGCGTGCCGATGACGCAGGGCAGTCTCTCGCCGCCGCGTTCGACGGTCGCCTCGCGTGTCGCGCGCACCGCGGCGAGCGCCACGATATCGACTTGCGCACCGGCGAGGTTGGCTTTGGTCACAGCGGGCTCGGCTAACATTTTCAGGATTGCTTCAAGACGGTCGTGACTGGTGTGATGCAGATGGTCGGCTTTGGTCGCAGCCAAAAGAATCCTGTCGATCTGGGGACGAAATAAAGTGCCCCAAAACGTCTTGCGGCCGACATGAAAGGAATCCAGCACCGCTGCGAGCGCGCCTTCGAGATCGTGCACGGCTTCCGGTCCGGCATTGATCGCGGCCATGGCGTCAACCAGCACGATCTGCCGATCGAGCCTGGCGAAATGATCGCGGAAAAACGGCCGAACCACGATGTCTATATAGGCATCGTAACGCCGCCGCATCATGGCCCGGAGCGAGCCCGGCGGCGGCAATCCGTCGCCCGGCAGATCGAGCGGCGCGAAGGTCAGCGCCGGCGAGCCGGCCAATTCTCCCGGCATCAGGAAGCGGCCGGGCGGCAGCAGGCTCATGCCGTAATTCACGTCGCGGCAGGCGTGCAGATATTCGGTGAAGAGGCGCGAAGCGGCAAGGATCGCCTGCTCGTCCGCTGCGTCGTCGGGCTTCAGCGTCGCAAGATGCGCATGCCAAGCGGCAGCGGCGCGGTCGCGCGGCGGCATGCGGGAGAGTTTCAGGCTTTCCGCCGACCACGCTTCGTAGCTTTTTTCCAGGAGCGGTAAATCGAGAAGCCACTCGCCCGGATAGTCGACGATGTCGAGCGTCAGGCTGTTCTCGTAGCCGCTCAGCGACTGGTAGTCGATGACGACGCGCAGCTCGCTGATCTGCCGCGTCGAGTCCGGCCAATTGCGCTTGTTCACCAGCGCCTCGACATGGCCTTCGCAATCGAAACGCGGCACCGCGTCGTCCGGCTGTGGTGAGAGCTGCGCGCGGGCGATGCGGCCGGTGGCGAGCGCCTCGAAAACGGGAAAGCGCCCGCCGCGGGTCAGCGCATGAATGAGCGCGGTGATGAACACGGTCTTGCCGGCACGCGACAGGCCGGTCACGCCGAGCCGGATCGTCGGACTAAACAGCGACGTCGAGAACTCGGCAAAAGCCCGGCCGGCGAGCCGGAACTGCTCAAGAAACTCAAACATGGCGGCGCGCCTCCGCGGGGGATACCGCCCAACATTGCGGCTAGTTTCGTTGCGGCTATATCATCGCAGGCGCGAGCGAAGAAGGCCGGGGGTTGATAGCCATGCAGCGTAGCACAACCAAGATTTTGACGACTCACGTCGGCAGCCTGCCGTTCCTGTCGCTGGATAAAGGGATTGGCGCCGGCGACGAGACGCACCTCAAGGACGACGTCGCCGCCGTCGTCGCGCATCAGCGCGCCATCGGCATCGATATCGTCAACGAGGGCGAATATGCCAAGGGCGGCGATTGGCTGCGCTATATGCAGAACCGCTTTGGCGGCTTCGCCGAAATCGACGCGCCAGAAGGCAAGCCTCTGGTCGAGCAGGGCAAGGACCGCGAGGAATTCGCCGACTTCTATCGCTATGCCAACGAGCGCGGCATTTTGTTTTTTACGCCCGGTGCGCAGATCGCGAAAAAGCGTCCGGTGCATGCCTGCACCGGGCCGGTCACTTATGTCGGCCACGCCGAGCTGAAAAAGGAGATCGACGTCACGATCGCGACCGCCGGAAAGGACAATGTCTTTCTCACCGCGACGGCGCCAGGCAGCCTCGAAGTCTATCGCCGCAATCGCCACTACAAAAACGATGAAGAATACGTTTTCGCGCTCGCCGAGGCGATGAGTGTCGAATACGAAGCGATCGCGAATTCAGGCTTGATCCTGCAGGTCGACGATGCCTGGCTGCCGGCTTTGTGGGACCGCATCGGCATGGCGATGGGAATCGAGGCGTTCCGTGCACGCAGCGCAATGCGCATTGACGCCCTCAATCACGCGCTGCGTAACATCCCGGAGGACCGCATTCGTTATCATCTGTGCTGGGGCAGTTGGCACGGTCCGCATGCCTACGATCTCGAATTCGCGCGCATCGCCGATATCGTGCTGAAGGTGAAGGCGCAGGCTTTTCTGATCGAAGGCGCCAATGCGCGCCACGAGCACGAATATGCGGTGTGGGAAAAAATCAAATTGCCTGCCGGGAAGATTCTCATCCCGGGTGTCGTCACCCATTCGACCGATGTGGTTGAGCATCCGGAACTGGTGTCGCAGCGCATCCAGCGCTATGCGCGGTTGGTCGGCAAAGAGAATGTCATTGCCGGGACGGATTGCGGTTTCGGCGGCCGTTCGCATCCGCAAATCGCCTGGGCCAAACTGCGCGCCATGGTCGAGGGCGCGGCGCTCGCGAGCAATGCGCTGGGATTCGCGGCGACTTGAGCTGCACTTGCGGAAATCGCGCGTGCGCCGTAAGCAGACAGCCCATACGAGAAAATTGGCTTATCAAGGCCGCTCGGTCCTGGTTGGCCGGGGCAAAATCGGGGGAGAGCGCCATGGCGACTACCAAGGTCGATGTCATCGATCTGATCGATCGGCATAGAGTCACCGGCTTTCAGATCACCGTGCTGATCCTGTGCATGCTGGTGGCGGCGCTCGACGGCTTCGACACTCAGGCGATCGGCTATACCGCGCCCGCAATCGCCGCTCAGATTCATCTGCCGATGCCGCAATTCGGGCAGGTCGGCTCGGCCGGCCTTCTCGGCGCCGCCATCGGTGCGCTGTTGTTCGGGCCGCTGGCCGATCTGTTCGGCCGCAAATGGTTCATGATCATCGCCATGGTGGTGTTCGCGGTGTTCAGCTATCTCACCGCGCAATCGGGTTCGCTCAACGAGCTCTTGGCCTATCGCTTCTTTGCCGGCCTCGGCCTCGGCGGTGTCACGCCGGCGTTCCTGGCGATGGGCGCCGAGCTTGCGCCCAACCGTCTGCGCTCGGTCTTCGTCACCGTATTGTTTGCTTCGTTCCCGGGCGGCGGTCTGATCGGTTCACTGATCGCGTCCTGGGTGATTCCGACATTTGGTTGGCAGTCGCTGTTCTATATCGGCGCCGTTGCGCCGCTGGTCATCGCCGCCATTCTCACGCTCTTTCTGCCGGAATCGATCCGCTTCCTGCTCGCGCGCAATATCGGCCAGGATCAGGTGCGCCGCACGCTCGAACGCATCATGCCCGGCGCAGTGCCGGCCGATGCCGAACTCGTGGCGCCCCCCGATACGGCCCGCGAGGGTGTTCCGGTGACGCATCTGTTCACCGAAGGCCGCGCAGTGCCCACCGTACTGTTGTGGGTGCCGTTCTTCATGGTGTTCATGGTTCTGGTCACGGTGACGTTCTGGACGCCGGCCGTGCTGAACTCCGTCGGCTTCTCACTGTCGTCGGCCGCATTGATTATCGGCCTGAACAATCTCGGCAGTGCCATCGCCAGCGCTTTGTCCGGCTGGCTCGTCAATCGCGGCGGCGCCTTCCTCGTGCTCGTTCCGGGCTTCATTCTCGGCGGTCTTTCGTTGGCCTGGTTCGGTCAGGCGACGACATCGGTGCCGTTGCTCGGGACGGCCTCGTTTCTCGCCGGATTTTTTGTCGGCGGCACCGGCACCGGGTTGATTGCGGTGGCGGCGGGCATGTATCCGACGTCGATCCGCTCGACCGGCATCGGTTGGGCCATGGGTATGGGCCGCGTCGGCCAGGTTTTTGGGCCGGTTCTGACCGGGCTCTTGGTCGCGGCGGGCTACAAGGTCGGCGGCATATTCTACGCCGCAGCGGTGCCGTGTTTTATCGGAGCGCTGTTTTTGATCTTCCTGAAATTCGCGCGTCCGTTGCTGGAAGCAGACGGGGCGGCGCCTGCCAGCGTCGCTGCGGATCCGGCGCGGCCGGGTCCAAAGGCCGCTTCAGCAGTTTGAAGCGGTTGGGATCGAGCGCCGCTGGTTGCGGCTGGACTTGAGGTTGCGGCGGCGATTGCGGCTGTAATTGCGGCGCTTCAGCGGGCGCCAATGTTTGCTGCCTTATCTCTTCAGCCGGCCTTTCAGAGGCCATGCGTGGCTTGGCGACGCGGCCGCGCCAGCGTTCGACGATAGACGCCAGCGAACGGTCACCCGTCGCCGCGGCTTCACCGAGTGCGCGCTCGCTCTTCAGCAGAACACGCGCCGGTAATTGCCGGAATTTCATTCGTGTCGGCAGCGCCACACCTTCGCCGAAGGCGAAGGCCTCACCGGTGTCGAGCGACGGCCTCGCCGCCGTCGTCCGACTGCACGGTCAGGCCGACCGGCAGTTCGTCCATGATCGAGATCAGAAGGTTGAGCGCGCGGCGGGCATCTTGCTCGCGCTGCTGCGCGGCCTCCACCAGTTGTTGCGGATCAGGCGCTGCTTCAGGTGCTGCGTCGGGCGGTGCGGCCGACGGCGTCAGCGTTGGAGTCTCTTCGCATTCCGGCAGGGACGCTGTGGACTCCAAATCGGTTGCTTCACCGTCGATCGCAACACTATGCGCCATGCACCGTACTCGAGGGAATCAGAATGACGTGTAATATCCGCCGTCCGATGCGTCCGGGATCGGTGCGGGGCGGGGTCGATATCCCGGACACTAAAAGCACGCGAAGAAGAAAGGCTTAAAGGCGGGACTTTGGCCCGGGAGATCGTCGCCGCCGCGCTTAAAGGAGCGTTAACGGCAGCGATCATCGCTTCGCATGAATCGCGACTGCTACTTCACCGCGACATTGGCTTGAGCGGCGACGGCCTTCCACACGCTGATATCCTGCTTGATGAAAGCTACGAAATGCTCCGGCGTGTCGCCGACGGTTTGCATCGCCTGCGCTTCGAGGAGCGATTTGGTCGACGGATCCTTCAGCGCGGCGACGATCTGGTCGTGCAGCTTGGCGATGACTGCCGGCGGCGTATTCGCTGGTGCCAAGATACCGTGCCATGCAATGGCATCGAATCCCGGATAGCCGCTCTCGGAAATTGTCGGCACGTCGGGCGCGATCGGCGAGCGTTCTTTGCTGGTCATCGCCAGCGCCCGCAATGCGCCGGACTGCATATGCGGCAGCGCCGAGACCGGGTCGGCGAACACCATCGTCACTTGCCCGCCCAGCAGATCGGTGACCGCGAGTGCGGTGCCGCGATAGGGCACATGCGTCATCCGCAACCCAGCTTTGCTCGAAAATAATTCGGTGACGAGATGATTGGCGGCGCCGATGCCGGTCGTGCCATAATTGAATTCACCGGGCTTGGCTCCGACCATGGCGATGAAGCCCTGCAGCGACTTCACCGGCAGCTTGGCATTGACCACGAGAATATACGGATAGGCCGTGGTCATCGTGATCGGCGCAAAATCTTTTTCCGGATCGTAGGGCAGTTCCTTGTAGACTGCGGGATTGATCGAGATCGGTCCGGATTGTCCGAGCAGCAATGTGTAACCGTCCGGATCGGCTTTGTGCACGTCTTCGGTGCCGATGATCGAGCCGGCGCCGCCGCGATTCTCGATCACGATCGGCTGGCCGATGGTCTCGCTCACGCGCTTGCTGACGATACGCGCCACGGCATCGGCGCCGCCGCCGGGCGCATAGGGCACGATCAGCTTGATCGGATGCGAGGGATAATCGTCGGCACGTGCACTTGCTCCCGTCAGCGCGAGCGCAAGTGCCAGCACACAACACTGGCCAATCGACGCCATGATCCTCCCCGAGCTTCTCTGCGCCGCGCTGCCGGCGGCGCTTGTTCCTGGCATCCTTGCACTTTTACCCGACCCGGTCGATGCTCGGCGCCAATCTGTGAGGACCGCATGCTGCAGGCACCTGACGTCACCGAGCGATTATCCCACTTTGTCGTGGGCACGTGGTGGGATGATCTCAAGCCGCCGGTCACGCACCAGGCCAAGCGCTCGCTCATGAATTTCTTCGCCGTGGCGCTGAGCGGCTGTCGCGACCAGACCATCGAGATCGCGCTGCAAACGCTCGCCGACTTCTCCGGTGGCAAGCAGACGACAATCGTCGGGCGCAGCGAACGTGTCGACGCGCTGAGCGCAGCCTTCCTCAATGCGGCAAGCGCCAATGTGCTCGACTTCTGCGACACCCATGTGCCGACCGCAATCCATCCGACCGCGCCGGTTGTGCCGGCGCTGCTGGCGCTTGCCGAACTTACACAGGTGAGCGGCCGCGATCTTCTGCTTGCTCTGGTGCTTGGCCACGAGGTCGAGTGCCGGATCGGCATTGCGATGTCGCCGAGCCATTACAAGAGAGGCTGGCATATCACTTCGACCTGCGGTGTGTTCGGCGCCGCCGTGGGTGCCGGCAAATTGTTGGGGCTGAGCGCACAGCAGATGATCTTTGCGCTCGGCGCCGCGGCGACACAGTCCGGCGGCTTGTGCGAGTGCCTCGGCACGCCGGGAAAGAGTGTCAGCGTCGGCAATGCGGCGCGCAACGGCCTGCTCTCGGCGCTGCTCGCGGCAAAAAATTTCGACGGACCGGCCGAGCCGCTCACCGGCGCGCAAGGCTACTACCATGCGCTCAACGAAACGCCCGATCTGTCATCGCTGATGCAAAATCTCGGCGAGACATGGGAAATCCTCGGCACCGCCTACAAGCCATATCCGTGCGGCTTCGTCATCCATCCGGTGCTCGACTGTGTGCTCGACTGGCGGTCCGCAAACCCTGCTGCGGTGGTCGGGAAGGTGATCGTGACCGGCAATCCGCTTCTTGCCGCGCGCACCGACCGGCCGAACATTTCAACCGGCCGCGAGGCGCAGGTCAGTACACAACACGCGGTCGCCGCGGCGCTCATCACCGGCAAGGCCGGCGTCGACGAATTCACCGATGCCTGCGTCAACGATCCGAAGGTTTTGGCCCTGCGCGGCAAAGTCACCGTGCTGCGGGACGAGGCGTTCCCGACGACGTCTGCGGCTGTCGAAATCACGACCGCCGACCGCGAGGTCCACAAAGTCGCGCAAGCGGCGGCGCGCGGCAGCGCCGACAACCCCATGAGCGACAAGGACCTCGAAGATAAGCTGCGCACGGCCGCGGCAAGTGCAATTCCCGGCCGCGATATTGAGCCGCTGATTGGGGCCATCTGGCAATTGGACGCGCGCGAGGATATTTCAGGGCTGGCGCCACTCTGCACACCGCGCGCCTGATTGGACCGCGATTAAGGACGCGCGACTAAAGACGAATGGCTCCTCCGCTTCTTCAGCTCAAGGACATTGCGCTTACCTTCGGCGGTACGCCGCTTCTCACCGGTGCGGAACTCACGGTCTCGCCGGGCGAGCGCGTGTCGCTGGTCGGGCGCAACGGCTCGGGTAAATCGACACTGCTCAAGATCGCGGCCGGGCTGGCGGAGCCCGATGCCGGCACGGTTTTCATGCAGCCCGGCGCGCTCATTCGCTACCTGCCGCAGGAGCTGGATTTCGACGGCTTTGCCTCAACGCTCGCTTATGTCGAGGCGGGGCTGCGGCCGACCGACGATCCGCATGCGGCACGCTATCTGCTCGAACAACTCGGCCTCACCGGGCGCGAAGATCCGGCGCATCTCTCCGGCGGTGAAGCGCGCCGCGCAGCGCTCGCGCGCGTGCTGGCGCCGCAGCCGGATGTGCTTCTGCTCGACGAGCCGACCAACCACCTCGACCTGACGACGATCGAATGGCTCGAGCGCGACCTCGATGCCCGGCGCAGCACGCTGGTCATTATCAGCCATGACCGACGTTTTCTCTCGACACTGTCGCGCAGCACGGTCTGGCTCGATCGCGGGCGGACGCGGCGCATCGAGCGCGGCTTTGCCCATTTCGAAGAATGGCGCGACGCGGTGCTGGCGGAGGAGGAGCGCGACCAGCACAAGTTCGATCGCAAGATCGTCGCCGAAGAGCATTGGATGCGCTACGGCGTCACCGCCCGGCGCAAGCGCAATATGCGCCGGGTCGGACAATTGCAGGCGTTGCGCGAGCGGCGCCGCACCCATCGCGCCAGCGCCGGCAACGCCAAGATCACAGCCGGCGCGGCGGCATCATCGGGCGCTTTGGTCATCGAGGCGAAGGACATCGGCAAGAGCTATGGCAATCGCGCCATCGTTGGCGACTTCTCGACCCGCATCGAGCGCGGCGATCGCATCGGTATCGTCGGGCCGAATGGCTGCGGCAAGACCACGCTGATCAATCTGCTGACGGGCGCGCTGACGCCGGACAGCGGCACAGTGAAGCTTGGGGCGGCGCTCGCCGTCGCCACGCTCGAACAGCACCGTGACAGCCTCGATCCCGATGTCACGGTGGCGCAAGCGTTGACCGGCGGTTCCGGCGATACGGTCATGGTCAATGGCGGCGCCAAGCACGTTATCGGCTATATGAAGGACTTTCTGTTCGGCAGCGAGCAGGCGCGCACGCCGCTCAATAAGCTCTCGGGCGGCGAGCGCGGCCGCCTGATGCTGGCGCGCGCGCTCGCCAAGCCGTCCAATCTCCTTGTGCTCGACGAGCCGACCAACGATCTCGACATGGAAACGCTTGACGTGCTCGAAGACATGCTCGCCGAATATCCCGGAACGGTGCTGCTGATCAGCCACGACCGCGATTTTCTCGACCGGCTGGTGAGCGGGGTGATCGTGCCGGAAGGCAATGGGCGCTGGATCGAATATGCCGGCGGCTATAGCGATATGCTGGCGCAGCGCGGCGCCGATCTGACGCGGCAAAGCGTCAAGGAAGCGCCCAAGGGGCAGCCGCGGAAGACAGCGAAGCAGGCAGAGCCACCGGCAGCCGAGCCGCTGCCGGCGAAACGGCGGTTGATGTTCAAAGACAAGCACGCGCTGGAGACGTTGCCGAAGACCATCGCGACCTTGCAAGCCGAGGTGAAGGTCTTGCAGGAGAAGCTCGACGATCCGGGCTTCTATGCGCGCGATCGTTCGGGCTTCGAGAAAGTCACGGCATCTCTTGGCGAACTGCAGCAGAAAATCGCGGCCGCCGAGGAGCAGTGGCTGGAGCTTGAAATCCTGCGCGAGGAATTTGCCGGTGGCTAGAAGCTAGGCTTCCGCCCTGCGCTTGTGAATATCCTTCACGTCAGTGAAGGTGATGCCGCGATTGTGCTCGCCGGTATATTCAAGATCGAAGGCGCTGCGCGCCATGAAAACAAGATCGTCATCGAAATCGTCGGCAATCGCTGACGGACGCACTTTGACGAATTCGTCGAATGCCTTGCGGTCGTCCGCCGCGATCCAGCGCGCCAGCTGAAATTCCGACGGGCTCCAATCGACCTCGAGCCCATATTCGGCGGCAAGCCGCGCTTTCAACACGTCGAGCTGCAGCGGGCCGACAACGCCGACCAAGGCCGGCGAGCCGTCGTGCGGCCGGAACACTTGCGCGACGCCTTCTTCGGCGAGCTGCGCCAGCGCCTCTTTCAGTTTCTTCGCCTTCATCGCGTCGGGCAGGCGGACGCGGCGCAAAATTTCCGGCGCGAAATTCGGCACGCCGACAAAGTTCAAATCCTCGCCCTCGGTCAAACTATCGCCGATGCGTAGCGTGCCGTGGTTGGGAATGCCGACCACGTCGCCGGCATAGGCCTCTTCCGCGAGCGCCCGGTTCTGGGCGAAGAAAAATTGTGGGGCGTTGAGCGTAATCGCTTTGCCCGAGCGCACCTGCTTGACCTTCATGCCGCGGATGAGCTTGCCCGAGCATAGCCGCACGAAGGCGATGCGGTCGCGGTGATTGGGATCCATATTGGCCTGGATCTTGAAAACGAAGGCCGACATGCCCGGCTCGGTCGCCGCCACTGCGCGCTTGTCGGCGGCCTGCGCCCGCGGCGGCGGCGCCATGGCGGCGAGCGCGTCGAGGAGGTCGCCGACGCCAAAGTTCTTCAGCGCGCTGCCGAAGAACACCGGCGTGAGGTGACCCTCGGCGAAAGCTTTGGCGTCGAAGCGCTTGCAGGCGTCGCGGACGAGTTCGAGCTCACCTCCGATCGTCGCCGCGTCGAGATTCTTGTTCAGCGCGGCAAGCTCATCGATCGTCATTTCGTGCAGCGTGCCTGCGGTGCCCGCGTCGCCCTCAAGGAGCCGTACGCCGCCGGATTCAATGTCGATCGTGCCCATGAAATCGCGGCCACGGCCGACCGGCCAGGTCATCGGCGCGGTGTCGAGCGCCAGCGTCTTCTCGATCTCGTCGAGAAGCTCGAACGGGTCGCGGCTCTCGCGATCCACCTTGTTGATGAAGGTGATGATCGGAATGTCGCGCAGCCGGCAAACCTCAAAGAGCTTACGGGTGCGCGGCTCGATGCCCTTGGCGGCGTCGATCACCATCACCGCGGAATCGACCGCCGTCAGCGTGCGGTAGGTGTCCTCGGAGAAGTCTTCGTGGCCCGGCGTATCGAGCAGATTGAACATGCGGCCGGCATAGTCGAAGGTCATCACCGAGGTGACCACCGAGATGCCGCGGTCGCGCTCGATGGCGAGCCAATCCGAGCGGGTCGAGCGCCGGTCGCGCTTGGCCTTGACCTGGCCGGCGAGCTGGATGGCGCCGCCGAACAGCAGCAGCTTTTCCGTCAGCGTGGTCTTGCCGGCGTCGGGATGCGAGATGATCGCGAAAGTGCGCCGCCGCTCCACCTCGGTCGCGAAGGCCGACGGGGCTGCCGTGTCTGCGGGAGTGCCCGCTTGGGCGCGAATAGGCATGTTCATGGCGGAGTGGATGTGGCAGTTCCAAATGGCGCTAGCAAGGGCGGTTTGGTGACAATTCCATGATTCGCTTAAAGAAAAAGTTGATCCGGACCTTTGCCAGGGTCCGCGCGGACTTCGTCTCTATCAATTGCCCGCTGACCGACGAGACGCGCAAGATGATCTCGGCGCGCGAATATGCACTGATGCAGCCGCACGCTTATTTCATTACTACGGCGAGCGGCTTCATTCACGACGAAGAAGCGGTGGAGCGGGCGCTGCACGACAAGAAGATCGCCGGCGCCGGCCTCGATGTCTGGGCCAAGGAGCCGCCGCCGGCAGATCATCCGTTGATGAAATTCGACAATGAGATGGTCACCGCGCATACTGCGGGCGTGACGCGCGAGGCGCGCGCCAATATGGGCAAGATCGCCGCCGAGCAGATTCTCGATGCGCTCGACGGCAAACCGATGCCGCGCATCGTCAATCCGCAGGTCTGGCCGGATTACGCCAAGCGGTTCGAGAAGATGTTCGGCTTCGCGCCGCAGCGGTAGCGGCTAACCGGTATATTCCAGGATGTGCATGCCCTGGCCCCAGCGATCGATCAGATAGAGCCGGCCTTCTTCGTCACTGCCGATATCGTTCGACTGAATGCCGGGCGAGCCTTCCGGGGTCTCCGGTACGTAGCAGCCGATCTCTTTCGGATGCAGCGGATCGGAGACGTTAACGGCGCGCAGCCCGGCATTGAAATAGGTCAGGAACACCACGTCTTTCCACGGCCCGTCGGCCGGCAAGTCTTCGAGAATGTTATGCGCGCCGAAGCGGCCCGGTCGGTCGTAATATTTCTCGCGCTCGGGCATGAAGGTCGCGATCGGCAGCGGATTGGTTTCGTCGCGCGCGTCGATGATCCACATGAATTGCGCGTCCCAGAACTTCTGCTTGGCGCGCGCCTCGTCGGTGACGACGAGATAGGGCCGGTCGCCGATCGGCCAGCAGGTATGAGTGGAGCCCGGAAACGGCGGCGACCATTTGATATGGCCGACGAGTTTCATGTCGCGCAAATCGCTGCAGTCGATGATCGACATGCCGCCGCCCCACCAGGCGCAATACATTCGGTTGCCGCGGATCATCGGCGGGCCGTGCAGGGTAGCGGCTTCCTCATGCGGATGCGGATCGTTGCCGACTTCGTCAGAGTCGGTCTTCATCCATGGCAGGCCCCAGATGCTGACCACTTCAGGCTTCAGCGGATTCTTGATGTCGAGTGTCCAGATGACGCGCTTGTCCCAGCCCGGCGCGTCGTTTGGCATGAAGGCAAGTCCACGCTGAAGGTCGACGCCGAAACGGTGCGGTCCGGAGCCCGTCATGTCGTAGAAGCCGACGGGCGTCGGCGCTGACGGCGTTGAAATGTCAAAGATGAAAAAGCCGGCACGCGCGTTCTTACCTTTGTCGCCGGCAAGCCGCTCCGAATTCACATAGAGCAGATCGTCGCCGACGATGCGCAGCTTATGGCAATGCACGCCGGGCGGCGCGCGGAATTCGCCGACCTTCCTCGACTTCCTCGGATCGCGCACGTCGTGGACGGTGAAGCCCTCCGGGCCGTTGAAACTCGAGCCGCCGACGGCGCCGACATAAGCGTGGCCTTTGTAAATCTGCACCAAGCTGCCACCGCCCCAGGCTGCGCTCGGGTCGTGGCCGAGCAGACGAAAGTTCTTTGCTTCTTCGGGGAAGGTGGCAGGCATGGGCACTCCGTGGCTCTTCGCGCTAGTTATTCTTGCACAAGCTTCATGGCGCGATCGTAATAGGACAGGTCGAGATAATGCTGCGGGTCTGCCGGCTTGCTGCCTTCCTTGCCGCCTTCGGTCTCGGCGCGCAGCGCCAGCGCGTTCTTGAAACCGGCCATGTCGAACGCGGCATCGCGGGTGAAGCCGAAGCCCGGTTCGGCGATCACCACGAGGTTTTTCTCCGCCATGTCGGGCGTCAGCTTGAGCTTGTCGACCAGCATTGCCGCCGCTTCGGCATGGTTCTTCGGATCGAGTGACCAGCGCAGCGCCTCGATATAGGCCGCGAGATATTGAACCAGCACATCCGCATGGGTGCTGGCCCAGTCGCGGCGGGCGAAAGCGCCGTCGGCCTGATAGGGACCGAGCATGTCGGTGGTGCGGCCGAGGCTGTGCATGCCCTTGGTGGCGGCGATGAGCGAGAATGGTGAATTGAGGATGGCGCCGGCATTGTTCTCGTCGTCGAGCATCGCCTGCAGGCGGTGCGTGCCGTTCCCGACCGGATTGAGCGTGTAATCGGTTCCGGCCTTGAGTCCGTGTTGCAGCAAGATCTTCTGCGCCTGCAGCGCGTAGGCTGTGTTGGTGGCGTCGACCACGATGGCGTGGCCGCGGATATCGGCGAAGTCCTTGATGCCGTCTTGCACATAGAATTCATTGGTGCCGCTGTCGCCGCCACTAACGATAACCACATCAACCTTGGCGATGTCGATCATGGCGACCGCATTGTCGACCGCGGAATGGGCGATATCGATCGAGCCGTCGGCAAGCCCCTGGCGCTGGCGCTCGGAGTTCTCGGTGAATTGCAGATCGATGCTCAAGCCGCGCTTGGCAAAAAAGCCGCGGTCGATGCCGGCATAGAACGGCAGCGAGCGGGCAGTGCGGAACACATTGACGTGCAGCAGGGTCGGTTCGGCGGCCGGTGCTGTCACGGCGAAGGTCCAGATCCCAAATATGAGTGCGGAGACCGGGAGGAGGGCGCGGGTAAATTGCACAACAAGCCGCGTAAAACCGAACGGATACGCCAATTGATACCTCACTGGGATCGTGTCCTGGCCTTCGGCCGCTCTTATTGTCATCATCGCCGGCGGCCGGGCGAACCAAACCACTAGCGGCAGCGTGAAGCAAGCGCCAGAGCACTGCAATCGTGGCTGAAACCATTTCCCGCGAAGGCTCGTCAAACCTGACCGGCCGCGACAGCGCCGATCTGTTCGGTCATCCGCGCGGGCTCACTTTCCTGTTCACGACCGAGATGTGGGAGCGCTTCTCCTATTACGGGATGCGCTCGCTGCTCGTCCTTTACATGACGAAATATCTGCTGCTGCCGGATCACGCCGGCAATGTCGCCGGGCTGCTGACCGTCAAGCATGCGCTCGAAGCCGTGTTCGGTCCGCTCGACGTGCAGCCTTTGTCGTCGCAGATCTGGGGGCTTTATACCGGGCTCGTTTATTTCACACCGATTTTCGGCGGGTTGTTGGCCGACCGTGTGCTCGGTCAGCGCCACACCGTGGTTATCGGCGCTGTGCTGATGGCCATCGGCCATTTCATGATGGCTTTCGAACAGCTCTTTGTCTTTGCGCTGTTGGCGCTGATCCTCGGCAACGGTTGCTTCAAGCCGAATATTTCCACCCAAGTCGGCGGCCTCTACGCGCCCGGCGATCATCGCCGCGACCGCGCCTATTCAATCTTCTATGTCGGCATCAATCTCGGCGCGTTCCTGGCGCCGCTGATCTGCGGCACGCTCGGCGAGAAAGCCGGCTGGCATTACGGCTTTGCCGCAGCCGGCGTCGGCATGTGCATCGGGCTCTGCATCTATCTCTACGCGCTGCCAACGCTGCCGCAAGATGAATTGCACAAGTCGGCGCATATCGAACGGCGGCCGCTGAACCGCGACGAGTGGCGCGCCATCGGCGCGCTTCTGGTGCTGTTCGTGCCCAATACCCTGTTCTGGGCGACCTATGAGCAGATGGGCAACACGACGATTCTTTGGATCGACAGCAAGGTCGACCGCGGCATCGATCTTCTCGGATGGACGGCACAAATCCCGACGACCTGGTTTCTCGCCTTCAACCCGTTCATGATCTTTGCCTTCACGCCCTTTGTCGTGATGCTGTGGGCACGCCAGGCCGAGCGCCGCACCGAGCCGTCGACCATCACCAAGATGGCGCTTGGCTGCTTTGGCGTCACGGCGGCCGATCTGATCAGGGCCTTTGCCGCGTTTCACGCGGGCGCGGGCCAGGCGAACTGGCTCTGGGTGCTGTTATCGATCGCGATCGTCACGCTCGGCGAGCTTTATCTGTCGCCGGTCGGGCTGTCGTTGGTGACCAAAGTCGCGCCGACGCGCATCCTGTCGATGATGATGGGCATCTGGCTCGCGACCAATTTCACCGGCGGATTTCTCGCCGGCTATATCGGCAGCTTCTGGAGCCGGATGCCGCCGCCCGAATTTTTCTTGCTGGTGGCCGGCATAGCCGCATTGGCCGGCGTCATGATCTTTGCCTGCCGCTGGCTGCTCGAGGGGATGTTGCGGGAGTAGCCGTTCTCACGGCGCACCAGCACATAGCTTCAATCAGGTTTGGCTTCGACTAGGTTTGCGCGATGTCGGCGGGTAAGTGGATTACAAATTCTGTTCCCGGCTTCAGTCTGTTGATTTCGAGCGTGCCGCCCAGCTGTTGCACGGTTGAAGCGACCATCTTCATTCCCAAAGACGATGGCTTGCCGTCTATTTTAAAGTCGGGCGGAAGCCCTCGTCCCCGATCGGCAATGCTCAAATCGATGCCACGGCGCTTCTTGTGTTTCAGCGTGACTTTAATGGACCCTGATTCGCTGTCCGAAAATGCATGTTTGAGCGCGTTTGTTATCAGTTCATGGGTCAACATGCCGAGAGAGATGGCGTGTGGACCTGAAAGTTCGAGTGAGTCGGCCTCAACTTCGATCGATAGCCTCTTGGCTCCGACATAGGCGTTCGCGCTCGTGCTGCAAATCGTTCTCAGAAACTCGCTGAATTCCACGTATTCCAGCGTATCGGCCTGATAAAGCTGGCGATAGACCGTTCCCATAGCGACAACGCGGTCGCGGGCATTCGCGAGATTCTCCCTTGCCACGGAACTCTTGGTAGATCGCCTTTGCATTTCCAGGAGGCCCGAAAGCAACGCAAGGCTGTTCATCACGCGATGTTGAAGCTCACGTAACAGAAGGTCCTTCTGCTTAAGCAGCTCATCAATCCTGCCTGACATTCGGGTCAGAGCGGCGCTCAGCTGCCCAAATTCGTCGGAGTACCTGAATTTTGGAAACGCTGCAGACGTGTCGCCTGACTCCCATTTGCGCGCGCTCTTGATAATCGCACGGACGGGACGGTCGATCATTAGATAGGCGGCCAGCCATACGACGATAACCGCAAGAATTATGAAGCTGAAATCGAACGCAATCCCGCGTACATTGACGATGGACGTTTCCGCCAAAGCCGAATCGCGATCGAGCGCAACCGCTGTGAACAGGCTTTCGGGCGCGCGAGCGGATGGCGCAACGCCGACAATCAAAGGCCGGCCGATCGAATCCTTGATGTCAATCGTTCCCGGCTTTTCATGCGGCATGAGCGGAAAGATCTGTTTTGCAACAGCATCGGCTTCTTCAGACTCACTTGCCGGAAGCGCGAGTACCAAAGAACCCTGACCGTCGATAATGACGAGTTGATGTTCGGATCGCCATTGATCGGCCCCGAAACTTTCGGCCAATCTTTCCGAGTTTCCCGTAAGGACAATCGCGCCTTTTATCGAGCCGTCGGCGTCTTTATATGGCATCGATATCTGAATTGACGTCGCGTGTGCCGGCCGGTCCTGGATGATCGTTCCAACACTGAGCTTGTTCGCCTTCAAAGACTGATAAAAGCGGATGCGGTCGTCGACGCCGAGTGCGTCTTGGAACGGAATGGTTGAACAAAGAAACTTTCCGTCCGTATCGATGATCGCGGCTTCGCTAAAGGTTTGAGCGTCTGAAATTATGGATTTAAAGTATGAAGCGCATTCCGCCTTGTTGTCCGTATTCAGGGGGAATTGCGCCATCGCCGTCATAAGCTGACGAGCATTATCGATGATCTGCTCCAATTCGCTCGACGCAAGGCGCGCCTCTGAAAGCGCCGTGGTGCGGGTTTCCGATTCGAGGAATATTCTCCAACGCGCCGCATTATATGCCGTGAGTAATAACGACGGCACCAAAGCGATAGCGACAAGGACGGAGAGCCGGCGGCGAAGTCTCATGCCCACACAATAACAGATGCGCGTCCGGAAGGACGGCCGCGGAATAGCCAGTCGAAGATTATAGCCGCACCGCGGCAGAAATTTATCGCGGCGACACGTTTTTGCGCGCTGCGCCAGCGGAAAGGATGCTCACAGCGGGTGGGTCAGCATTGGCAGGCTTTGCAGCCGCAGCTCTCCGACGGCTCCGCCATAGACCGGTTTGAAATCGGAATAGCGCAGGCACGCCTTCGGAAACCGCGTCAAGAGACGCGTCATTGCGATCGTGATCGTCGAGCGTCCGAGGATATTGCCGATGCAGTGATGCGGTCCGGCGCCGAATGACATGATCCGCTTGGGCTTGCGGTGAATGTCGAAGCGCAGCGGGTCGGGAAAGAAGTCGGGATCATAGTTTGGTGCAAGCGGTGAAGGGCGCACCACTGTTCCCCTCGGAATTCGCGTGCCGCCAACCTCCGTGTCGCAGGTGGCGATTCGCGGGAAGGTGAAATAGCCGTTGCTGCCGAGCCGCAGGCACTCCTCGACCGCCTCGGGAATGAGGCTTGGGCTTTCGATCAATTCGCGGCGCTGCGCGTCGTGCGTATAAAGCAGGTAGAGCGCGCCGCCCGCGGCGCGGCTGGTCGCGGACAGCGAGGCGCCGCAAATTCCGAAAATCTGGTCGAACAGTTCCCGATCGCTGAGCGTATCGCCTTGGTCGCGCGCGTTGACCAGGTCACTGATAAAATCGGAACGTGGATGGGCGCGGCGCTCCTCGATGATAACCTTGATTTCTTCCATGACGCGATCGAAGGCCTGGCGCAGCTCCGGCGGCCACGTTTCACCCGGCTTGACGTAAGTCGTGCCCGGGATGAGATCGTGAAACGCGACGAACACGGCTTTGCGGCGCTCGTCCATGTCGATCATGGCTTCAAGCAGAGCATCGACGACAAGATGGGCGCCGTAGTCCTCCATGCCGTCGAATTCGGGTCCGTCAGCCTCGATCTTGTCCAGCATGCGGTCCATGATCTTGCCGATGCTGTCTTCAAGCTGGGTAATCCGGCGCGATGAAAAAGCCGGTATGAGCAGCCGGCGCACGCGGGCGTGCTGGTCGCCGTCCATCTGGGTCACGAACTGGGCGTCCATAGCTTTGTTGAACGCCTCCCAGCCGGGGCCTCGCGGCATTTCGGAGGCGAATGTCTTTGTGTCGGAAAACACTCGGCGCGCGTCCTCGTAGCGGCCGACGATCACTTGCGGCCGCTGTGCCGGCGCGACGGCATAGAATGGGCGCCGTCGCGCCCATTCGGCCATGTGGCGGTGTGCGTTTGCTTTGAACTCCGCGCTGCCCGGATCCAGTTCGACCATATTGTCAGGGTCGATCGCGGCGGCGGAAGGATCGAAATTGGCAAGGACGCTCGACACTGGCTGTTCTCCTTGATTATCCCCGGGCCAAGGCTTCAAACATCGTAGCGCGTCAAAGCGATAGTCTAAAGTGGCTAAGGTGGAGGATTGTGCGGTGTCGGCCGTCTAGAGCATTTTCCATTTTCTGTGAATCGATGGGATTCACAAAGAGGAGCGAATAAGATTCTGTGGTCTTCTCGGGCAGAGGAGGCTGGTGATGGGTATTCGAACGATCCGCGGGTTCGCGTGATCCAGGTTGTTGAGGGTGGCGCTGTGGCGCGGGCGGCGGCACGCCAGTTTGTGATTGGAGATTCGACGGCGATCTGTTGGGCGAAGCGCTGGCGGGAGACCAGCAGCTTTGAAGCCAAATCCAACAAGGGTCAGAGCCGATCGCCGTTGAAGGAGCATGAGGAATGGTTGCTTGAGTTGGTTCGGCAGGAACCCGACCTGACCCTGGAAGAGATCAAGCGCCGTTTGCTCGATGAGCGCCAACACAAGGCGGGGCTCGGTTCGGTCTGGCGGTTCTTCGACCGCCACGGCATCAGCTTCAAAAAAAAGCGTTCGGGCGGCCGAGGCAGGATCGGCCTGATGTTGTCGCGGCACGAACGGCATGGGCGGACAATCAACCCAAGTTCGATCCCCACCGACTGGTCTTCATCGACGAAACCGGCACCTCAACGAAAGTGGCGCGGCTGCACGGCCGGGCTCCACGCGGCGAACGGCTGGTCGGCAAAATCCCGCACGGTCACTGGAAAACCACCACCTTTGTCGCGGGCCTGCGCTCCACAGCTCTTACCGCACCCTGCGTCATCGACGGCCCGATGAACGGCAACGCCTTCCTCGCCTATGTCGAACAAGTCCTGGCCCCGACCCTCACGCCAGGTGACGTCGTCGTGCTGGACAATCTCGCCGCCCATAAGGCGCCTGGGGTACATGAAGCGATCGAAGCCGCAGGCGCAGAGCTGCTTTATCTGCTAGCCTTATTCTCCGGACTTCAATCCGATCGAACCTCTTCGCTAAACTCAAAGCCTTGTTACGAAAAGCCGCCGAGCGTTCGGTCGAGGCACTCTGGAACCACATCGCACGTCGCCTCAAAGCCTTCCAACCAAACGAATGCGCCAATTACTTCCGCAACGCCGGGTATGCGGCACATTAAGTGGAAAATGCTCTAGTGACGCGGGTTGCCGGGTGCTTCAGCGCGATACCTGCACCGCAACAAACGCGGTGCAGGGTCGCAACGATTTACTCGATCCGTCAGCTAGTTCACCGCTTGGGGTATTGCGTGAAAATGTAATCTTTTGCGGCCACCGTGGTGTGGCACGCATAGCCGCAGTTAGGTTCAGTCCCCTCAGGCGCAAAAGTGTCAGACGCGGCATCATAGATGAAATTGGCGTATGCCCATCCGTGCGTGTCCGGAAATCTCTTGGTGTCTTTTTCGATTACGTCAACCGCTTTTAGAGTGTCCGGCACCTGCACAAAATAAGGAGACACAGGGTTCTTTTTGAACGTCCACTCGATCTTCACGATCTTGGACCCGTCAGGAAAAAGCTTGCCATCGGCGGGGAGGCCTTTCCTGTACGCGTCCATCATCACGTCATTTGCGACGATCACTTTTAACTGAGTTTCAGTCTGACTGACTGCGACATCCTTCCAGTCTTCGTATCCTTTGAAATCAGCAAACGAAAGCTTGCCCAATTTCAGCGTGTACCTGTCCTGCGCCGCAAGGGCCATGCTGCCCAAGACGGCGAGCAATACCAACACGATCGTAACCATCGAAGTTGGAGTTCTCGTCACGGCTCACTCCTGCTCTTGCTGTTTGCATGTCAAAGCAGTGACGTCCGTTCAAACGGCGCCGGCGCAAGTGCGAGGTTTCAATTTCTTGTCTAAAAATCTTCTTGTCGAGGGATCGCTCACACGTAGGCCAGACATCATCCGGCGGGCGGCAACTACTGCTATGTCGCACCCCCGACGCTATTGTCGCACCTGAAACTGACGCAATCCATAGGATGGTCGCTAATATTTTTGGTGACACACTGAGCTGAACTTCGGACTCGCCAATGTCCGATTAGAGTCGGAAGCGGACACCCAAGCCGTCGCTCGCAAATGTGCTCAATGCGCGCTCTGCGACCTACAAGACGCCAAGCGGGGCACGTGCCCACCCGCTGTGCCCGGGAAACGAAGTGTTCCCGAGCGTCTCTCTCTCGAAATGCATCTCGACTATTTCGTTGTGATGTCTTTGTAGATCGTGCCGCCCTTTATAATGACGAGAAGGTTCTTGTCCGGGTCTGCAATAAGCTTGATATTTTCCAACGGATTGCCGTCGATTAACAGCAGATCGGCGATTGCGCGCTCTTCGACCACACCGAGCTTGCCCGGATACGGATTGATAAAGCCGGACAGCGCCATCAACGCGCCGTTGTCGGCAGTGGCCATTTTGAGCGTTTCGGCAGGCGTGTACCAGCGAACCATCTTGGCCAGGATCGCCCCCTGCCGCGTGGTCAACCTGGCGTCGAACAGAATGTCGGTGCCGAAAGCCGTTTTGACATTGTATTTCTTCGCAAGCTTGTAGGCATTGTCCGTTCCGGCGAAGACTTCCAGCGCTTTCTGCTGCGACACCGGGTTCGCAAGCGGCGGAGCATCGTCGTCATCCAGCAGCGGCTGCAAGCTCCACCAGATGCCATCATCGGCAAGCAATTTAGCGGTCGGCTCGTCCATCAGCTGGCCGTGTTCGATGCATTTGACGCCGGCGGCAAGCGCTTGCCGGATGGCGCGCGGCGTATAGGCGTGCACCGTGACATACGTGCCCCAATTGTCGGCCGCTTCGACGGCGGCGCGGATCTCCGGTTCGGTGAATTGCGTCGACTCGATCGGATTGTAAGGCGAGGCAACACCGCCGCCGGCCATGAGCTTGATCTGGCTGGCGCCCTGCCGCAGCTGCTCCCTGGCGCGTAGCCGGACCTCGTCGGGGCTATCGGCAATAGCTGCGATGCCTTCGGCCTCGGAACGGCTCAGCTGGCCTCCAGGCACCCGCGGAACCTCGAAGGAGAATCTGAAATCACCATGGCCCGAGGTTTGCGAGATGAAAGCTCCGGAAGGATAGATGCGCGGACCATCGTGACACCCTCGTCGATGGCGCGCTTGAGCCCGAAGACCGGACCACCGAGGTCACGCACGGTCGTAAAACCCCGCATCAAAGTCGCTTGCGCCTGTCGCGCGGCCACGAGCTGGAGATAGTTCGGATCGGCGGTCATCAGCACCATTTGCGGCGTGCTCGCCATGATCGCATGCCAATGCGCGTCGATCAGGCCGGGCATCAGCACGCGCCCGGCCGCCGCAATCGTCCGGACCTTGGCATTGGCGTCGATGGCGATCGGGCTTGCCGATATGCGCGCGATGATGCCGTCTTTGACCAGGACGTTGGCGGGCGCCGAAAGCGTGGCGCTCTGACCATCGAAGATGCGAACATTCTGAAAAAGCGTCGCGCCTCCGCTGACCGGGGCGGCGAATGGTTCCAAACCCGGCGCTTCCAGATCCGCATCGCCTTGCGCCAAGCTCGCCCGGCAAGCCCCGGCCACGAGCGCTGCAGCCAAAATAAGCGGTGCTGCACCTGGCGCGAGTTTCAATATGCGGATCATCATGAGGCCGATCTCCATCGCGAAGTTCGAGCCATCACACGCTCACAGCAATTTCTTGATCTTTGAACGGTTCCTGGGTCGAAACGAGCTTGTGACCACTCTGCTTGCAGCTTCCGAGCATCGAAGAAAATTGGATCGCAAAACAACAGCGACTGTCAAGGACCCTATTTTCGTTTGATCACATCAGGAGCGCGGGGCGTCTTCATAAATGAAATGCCCGGCATAAATGAAATGCCCGGCGCAAGGTTCAGCCTTGGCCGGGCATGACGATTTTAGCTTGTCGATCGGGCTGGCTTAATGCGCGGCCATCGACGCCGCGACTTCCGGATTTTCCATGTGGGCGATGTTTGACTTCACCGCCTTCTGGACCTTTTCGAAAGCGCGCACTTCGATCTGGCGCACGCGCTCGCGTGAGACGCCGAATTCTTCGGCGAGCTCTTCAAGCGTGATCGGCTCGTCGGCGAGACGGCGCGCTTCGAAGATGCGGCGTTCGCGGTCGTTGAGCACATTGAGCGCCTGGCCGAGCGCCTGATGGCGGTTCTCCGATTGCTCGGATTCGGCAAGCCGGCTCTCTTGGCTGACGCTGTCGTCGACCAGCCAATCCATCCACTCGCCGGAATCGCCGTCCTCGCGGATCGGCGCGTTCAGCGACGCATCGCCGCCGAGACGGCGGTTCATGTCGATGACGTCCTGCTCGGTGACGCCGAGACGCTTGGCGATCAGCTTGACCTGATCAGGCCGCATGTCGCCTTCTTCGAGCGCCGAGATCCGGCTCTTCGCCTTGCGCAGATTGAAGAACAGCTTCTTCTGATTGGCGGTGGTGCCCATTTTCACGAGCGACCACGAACGCAGGATGTATTCCTGGATCGCCGCCTTGATCCACCACATGGCGTAAGTCGCGAGCCGGAAACCCTTGTCCGGCTCAAAGCGCTTTACCGCCTGCATCAGCCCGACATTGCCTTCGGAAATGACTTCCGCGATCGGCAATCCATAGCCCCGATAGCCCATGGCGATCTTGGCCACGAGCCGCAGATGGCTGGTGACGAGCTTATGCGCAGCGTTGCGGTCGCCGTGCTCGCGCCAACGCTTCGCCAGCATAAATTCTTCTTGCGGTTCCAACATCGGGAACCGCCGGATTTCTTCCAAATACCGGGTAAGGCCGGTCTCGCCGGACAGGACCGGAAGTGCTGCAGTCTGGGCCATGATAGCGCCCTCCATTTTCATGCCCCCGCAGAGCGGCGGGCTATTGGGGCCATCGCTCTCCGAGCCGACGGCGCCCAGTTCCATTTATCTCGCACCCGCAACATACACGGTGGAATCGGGCGCTCGGAAGAGAGTTCGGCGTCACATTGGCGCGACGCAGCTGTGAACCACAATCCAATCCAAAGCTAAACCATTGATACCGGTAAACTTTTAGTTGCTGCCAGGATCCGGCTTGCGTTGACGCATAGACGTTATGTCCGGTTGGGTGTCGACCACCGCATCACGCAAACGGAGAAAATCGGGCGGCAGTTCCGATCGGAACTGGAGAAATTCGCCGCTCGACGGGTGCTTCACCGACAG
>JBAUCK010000131.1:0-9417 GCA_049677525.1 Xanthobacteraceae bacterium | reverse complement strand
AAGCCTCCGATGACCACGACGAGTGCCAGAGCCTTGGCTTCTTTATCGTGCGCCGGAACGATTGATCCGACGGATTCAAGGAGGACCGCTAGCAATCCCGTACTACGATAGGCTTGTCCAAAGATTTGGCCGGTGTAGAGCACGAGAAAGCCAGACCAAATCGTCACAAGACCTCATAGCGATCCCTCAATTACCTTTAGTGGTGGTTGACGGTAATAGACGAGCACCACTACGAGTTCGAGGATCCAGGCATAGAGGCTCGTTTTGAATGCCGTCAGCTTAAAAACGAGAAAGCCTAAAAACAACGCTGCGATCGGCAATACGGCAATGATGAGGTCGATTGTAGTACGCATCAATTTCTCGCAAGCGATTCATAGCCCCTTGAGGGTCAGCATAGAAAGCGTTTGAGGTTTGGTCCAACTGCGGGGCTGAGTGCAGATGTTTTTTCAATTGGAACTGGGGCGGACGCTTGATTCCATTTAGTTATGGCGTCCTTCGGCAGACTGGATTGCCTCCCAGATCGCGGCACCCCTCGCCGGTAGTGGAATATCGCGGATGCCAAGCGGGGCCAGCGCGTCCAAAATAGCGCTGACTACAACCGCCAGCGCGGGGGTCGTGCCGCCCTCGCCGCCTGCCTTGATGCCGTATGGATTTGTCGGCGAAAGAACCTCGACGATCTCAGTGCGGAAACCCGGCAAGTAGCCGGCGCGAGGCAAGGTGTAATCCTGGAGGGATCCGGTTAGCGGTTGGCCTGACGACGGATCAAGAAAGATCTGTTCCCACATCGCCTCGCCCACACCCTGCGCGATGGCACCATGCGTCTGTCCATCGACAATCAGCGGATTGATGCAGCGGCCGACATCATCGACCGATGCATAGCGTGTCAGCTCAACGGCGCCGGTATCGGGATCGATCTCTACCTCGCATACGGCGGCGCCGTTCGGAAAGACCTGCTCATGCATCTCATTATTGGCGGCGGCCGCAAGGCCACCTTCCAATTCCTTGGACAGCGTCAAATGTGTGGTCTCACGGGCAAGATCGAAGAAATCAAAGCTGCGGTTGCGGCCACGCGCAGAAAATCGTCCATCGATGAAATTTATTTCGTTTGGCGGACTGTCGAGCAGAAGCGCCGCAATCGACTTCCCGCGCTCAATCAGCACTTGGCTCGCCATGGAAATGACCGTGGCTGCGTGGCGCATCGAGCGGCCGGAATGCGAGCCACCGCCAACGCTAACGATGTCGGTATCGCCCATAATGACGTCGATGCTCTCGACCGGGACTGAAATTAGATCCGACAGCACCTGCGAGAAACTGGTCTCCTGCCCTTGCCCGGCTGACTGGGTACCGATCACCATACGCACTCGCCCCTCCGGCTGAATGGTGAGTTCGGCGCGCTCTCGCGGCGAGCCGGTGGAGGATTCCACATAGTTGGCAAACCCAAGACCGAGCAGGCGGCCATGCTTTTTTGCCAAAGTGCGTCGCTTGCGAAACCCGTCCCAATCAGCGATGCGACGTACTAGGTCCATGTTGGCGGCGTAAGTGCCGCTATCATAACGCGCGCCTACCGCATTAATGTAAGGCATCTGCTTTTCGCGGATAAGGTTCCTTCGGCGGATCACCAACGGATCGATACCGAGTTCATGCGCCGCGCGGTCAACCAACCGTTCTATCGCATAAGTCACTTCGGGGCGGCCGGAGCTGCGGTACGGTTGAGTCATCATCGAATTGGTGAAGACGGCCCGCGAGCGCAAGCTGGCGGCCGGAATGTCGTAGGATCCCGTGATCAGCGCCGAACCCTTGCTCAAGGGAGATAATGACATGCATCGGGCACCGATGTTGCTGATATTGTCCGCGCGCATGGCGAGGAAGTGGCCGTCTTTTCGCAGCGCCAGCTCGACTTTGGTGACCAGATCTCGGCCCTGACTATCAGTGAGGAAGGCTTCGGAGCGCGTCGCGGTGAACTTTACCGGCCGGCCCAGAAGGCGAGACGCCCAAAGAACCAGCCCGTATTCCACATAAGGCCGATTCTTGGAGCCAAAATTACCGCCGACGTCGGCTGTTATGACACGCACTTTTTCAGGTGCGACGTTCAGCACCGCGGCGATCTCGCGCTTCTGGCGCACCGCACCGCCCGTCCCGGCATAGAGCGTGTAGCGCCGGGTCTGGCTGTCGTAGTCGCCCAAAGCGGCGCGCGGTTCAATCGGCGCTGCCGTAACGCGGCCCACATGGAATTCCATACGAACGACATGCTCGGCTTGCGCGAATGCCGCGTCGGTCGCAGCAGCATCACCAAAGCGTGTATCGACAGGAACGTTGTCCGGAATCTCATCCCAAATGGCGGGCGCGCCGGGCGCTAGCGCCGCCTCGGCATCAAGGGCGAAAGGCAGTGGCTCGTAATCGACCTCCACCGTTTCGGCGGCGTCGAGCGCCTGATTTACGGTCTCGGCGACGATCATGGCGACCGCCTCTCCAACATACCGCGCCTTGTCGAATGCCAGGAGCCAATGCGGGCCCAGGAAAACCTTGCCGCCATCGGGCGCCGTGAGCTTCATGTCGTACTTCGTGGAGGGTACCGCCTCGTGAGGAATTGGGCTCAGACCAGAGGCCTTGCAGTCTTCGCCGCTGTAGGCACCAAGTACCCCCGGCATATCGCGCGCCTTATCGAACGCGACGCCACGAACGCGAGCGTGCGGATGGGGCGAACGCACCATCACTGCATAGGCTTGCCTAGGCAAACCGAAATCGTCGGTATACCGACCCTTACCTGTTATGAAGCGCAAATCTTCTTTGCGTTGTAGTGGCCGGCCGATGGCGGAACCTGCTGCCTCGTCGGGCATACCTTGGTTGCCTTTGTTTCGCTGTGCCCCGCCAACTGCCGAGATGGAATGTTGGTTCCCGATGGAGCTAGCGTGGTCGACGGACACAGTCGGCCGCGGCTTGCTGGTTCGCAGAAGTCGCTAGTAAACAAGTCCGAACGCACGAAAGGGAGCAAATGGCCATTACATATTACGTAGCGCTTCCGTTTTTGAGAACGGAAGAAGGAACGGCGCCTGGTGAAGCGCAAGAGATGCCCAACGAAAGGGCGGCGATCCGCCGGGCAGAGGCGATGTCCCGGGATCAGGGAGGGCTGATCACAACGTCCTTAGGTGTCGGCGCGCGCTATGACTTGAACGATAATTTTCACCTACCGGCTTGTCTGGGCCGTGGCGTGCAGAACGCAGGGCAGACGGACCAGCTAAACTGGTACACCTCCATTCTATTTACGTTTTAGATCGCCCATTTATTTTGCACATGGGTGTCCGCTTACGGTCATTAGCGGACACGGCTTGATCGAAGCGCCATGTCCGCTTTACCTCCGAAAGCTGCCAAGTATGACTTTCACCAAAATTGCAGCTTTTGGTGCCCGGGAGCGCAGCGGCGGCAGTATTGAAAAGACATGGTTTATGCTAAGTTAACCTGTCGGCTAGCTCCTGGGTTGTGATTCCGAGACTGCCCGAACTCGAGAATGCGTCAAGCGGCAGGTGAAGGGCGTTGCATGAGTTTTTTGTTCGGTAATTCAGCGGCGGCCGAGCGGCGCGCGGCGGCCCAACTCGACGTTAAACCGCCCCGGTCACAGGAGACACGGCACGATGTCGACCGGCTCTATAGCGATCTCATCGCGCGCCGGCCGGCGCTGCTCGATGAGAAGCTCAAGCTGCATGGTCGGATCATCGACGAATTCAATCTGGCGCTCCTTGACAAGCTAGCGCCGGAGGAACTCTTCCGGCAAGTCCGGATCTACGTCAGCAACTATGTGCGCGCTGAGCGCATTTCACTCAATCAAAAAGAGCTCGAAGTCTTCGCCCACGAGGTCCTTGCCGAAATGATCGGGTTCGGCCCGATCGAGCCTCTGCTCAAGGACCCGACCGTCAGCGACATTCTGATTAATACCCACGAGCTGTGTTTCGTCGAGCGCTTTGGCCGGCTCGAGCGCACCAATGTGCGCTTCAAGGACGAGGCGCATCTGCTTCGCATCATCAACAAGATCGTCTCGGCCGTGGGACGGCGCGTTGATGAATCATCCCCCATGGTCGATGCCAGGTTACCTGACGGCTCGCGCGTCAACATCGCGATCCGTCCCGTCTCGATCGACGGTCCTATGGTTTCAATTCGAAAATTTGCCGAGCGGCCGTTCAACATAGAGCGGTTGATTCAAGTGGATACTCTCCGCCCGGCGATGGCCGAGCTATTGCAAGTCGCGGTGCGCGGTCGAATTTCTCTACTCATCTCAGGCGGCACTGGCACCGGCAAGACCACTCTCCTCAATGCGCTTTCCAACTATATTCCCCACGAGGAACGCCTGATCACAATCGAGGATGCTGCGGAATTGCAGCTGCAGCAGTTGCATGTTGGGCGGCTCGAAACGCGGCCGCCGAACGCCGAGGGCAAGGGCGAAATCCGGCAACGTGATCTCGTCAAGAATGCGCTGCGTATGCGGCCCGACCGCATCATTATCGGCGAGTGTCGTGGCGAGGAAGCCTTCGACATGCTGCAGGCCATGAATACTGGCCACGAAGGTTCAATGACAACGGTTCACGCCAATTCGCCGCGCGATGCGCTCAAGCGTCTCGAGCAGATGATCGCCATGGCGGCCATGGGGCTGCCGGTAGTGAGCGTTCGTAGCCAGATCGCCTCCGCTATCACGCTCGTCATGCAACTTCAGCGACTTCCTGATGGACGGCGTCGCCTCACCAGCGTCGATGAAATCCGGGGTATGGAAGGCGAAATCATTCAGATGCAGGAAATTTTCCGCTTTGTGAAAGAACGCACCGACGCGAATGGCAATATCGTCGGTCACTTTGCCGCCACTGGAATCCGCCCGCAATTCCTGCAGGATCTGCTGCCTTATGGGATCGAACTTCCCGCTAGCCATTTTGAACCAGGACGACGGATGTAACAGGTAGCGTAGGATGTCCGACCTCTCCATCGTTTTCCTTCTGACTTTTTTGGCGGCAACGCTGACGATCTACGGCGTCTACTGGATTTTGGTGTTCAATCGTCGTGGGCAAAAAATCATCAATCGCCGCCTTGAACTCAGCAAGAGCCTCGCGAATGCTTCTGACGTTCTAGAAGCCCTGCGGCAGGAACGTGGGTTTAGCAATTTCACTAATCCCACTTTGCGGCAACTGAGCGATTGGTTGACTCAGACCGGACTGCGCGTCGAGCACAGAACTCTTGGCCTTATATTTCTCGCCGTTTTTCTAGCGTTGGTCGTCATTCTGAGCACGTTGTTAGGCTTCGGTCTAATACCGTTGCTGCTGGGATTCTTGACCACCACTGGCGTTATCTTCCTTGCGTTGAACCGCCAACGACGCCGACGGATCGCAAGCTTCGGCGAACAAATGCCTGATGCCATCGACGTCATCACTCGCGGCGTCCGCGTGGGTTTGCCCTTCCCAAATGCCGTAGCGCTCGTGGCGCGCGAGATGCCTGACCCCATTGGCACGGAATTCGGTATGCTCGGGGACGAAATCGCCTTCGGCCTGGATGTGCGCAGCGCGTTGGAGAACCTAGCGCGGCGCGTCGGGCAGGAGGACTTGCTGTTTCTCACGATAGCCGTGAGCATTCAGATCCAGACGGGCGGCAATCTTGGAGAAGTTCTGAGCCGATTATCCAAATTGATGCGAAGCCGCATTAACATGCGGCTTAAGATAAGTGCACTCAGCGCCGAAGGCAGGCTTTCTGCGGTCGTATTGACCGCCCTTCCATTCGTGCTGTTTCTGGCCATCAATTTCATTGCGCCCAACTATTACGGGTCGGTGCGCGGCAATCCGATCGTGCAGCCCGCTATTTACATCGGCTTGTTTCTGCTTTTCGCGGGCAATGTCATGATGCATCGCATGGTCAATTTCAAATACTGAGGTGAGCTTCAAAGACTGACATGACCGATTGGACCCCCTTCATCGTCGCGATGTTAGCCTTCTGCGCTATGGGAGGCATTGCCTTTGTTGCCGGGCAATATTACGTCAGATCTGTTCAGATCAACCGCCGCTTGTCGGCGACGCAAAGCAATACCTTTGTCGATACTGTCGACAATCACGGTACCATTGCCGGCATCGTTGCCCGGCACTTCGACGAGAAGCGCTTCGGAATCGACGAAGCAACCCGCGGAAAACTTCGCCTGACCTTGGTTCAGGCAGGGTACTTTCGTCGCGATGCCATCAACTTCTATGTCTTCTGGAGATTGGCAGCGCTGATTCTTCTTCCGGTCGCCGCTTATCTGCTGCTCGACCTTACATCAGAGGGCGCGGGGACTCCACTAACATTTGTCGCCATTGCAGTCGCCGGAGCATTGGGCATCATTGCTCCAGACGTATTCCTGTCCCGCAAGCGTCGTCGGTCGGAAATTGAATATCGCACGGTATTTCCCGATATTTTAGACTTGCTGGTCGTATGTGTTGACGCCGGCTTGGCGGTGGAAGGTGCGCTTGATCGCATTACCGGGGAGATAGCAAGGCGCAGCCGGAATTTTGGCATCAATCTGGCTATCATGAGTGCGGAAATGCGCGCGGGACGAAGCTTCGTCGACGCACTCGGCTCAATGGCTGACCGCCTCATCATTCCAGAGGCCCGCTCTCTCGTGGCACTGCTGCGGCAGTCCCGCGAGATTGGCAGCGATGTGGGCGAGGCGCTGCAAGTGTTCAGCGACGAAATGCGTTACAAACGCTTGCTGCGAGCCGAAGAACAGGCCAATAAATTAGCTGTGAAAATGACGTTGCCTCTGGCACTGTTCATTTTCCCGGTGGTGCTGATGGTCGTTATGCTGCCGGTGGCCATCAGGATTATGGCGATGATTCACTCGAATATGTGACGACAATCGCGGGCAGGAGCTTGGGGCGGAGATTGTAGGGCATAAGGTTGGGAGTCGGGGTGGTGCATTTCGGCAGGCGCTCGATGGGGATCGGCAGGGGCCTGGTTTTAGCTTGGGCGCTCGCGCTCTGTGGATGCGTCACCGATGGCCCCGTGGCTGACACCCAACAGGGCGTGCCGCCAATTACGACCGAGACAATCCAAGAAAACGCTAACGCGCAATACTACCCTTCTGACGAACCGTTGCGGCTGGGCATTGAGAATTTCAATCGCGGCAATTACGGCGTGGCAGAGAAATACTTCCAGGATGCCACCGAAAAGGCCCCCAAGGACGCCTCAGCCTGGATCGGCCTTGCCGCCAGTTACGATCGGCTTGGGCGCTTTGACCTCGCTGATCGAGCCTATGACGCGGCTATTAGGCTCGTGGGTGAAACAATCCCGATCCTCAACAATCGGGGCTACTCGTACATGCTCCGGGGTAATTTAGCCCTGGCCCGCCGCATGTTCCTCAAGGCCTACGAGCGTGATCCGGGTAATCCGACCATAGCCAACAATCTCAAACTGCTCGACGAAAGCCAGCACTACATCAGCAGGTCGCCAGACGCCCTCTAGCCCCCGCCGTGGTCCTCGCGAAAGCGGGCTGCAGCTCTCCGTAATGGCCGTTAACGATAGAGCTGAACGGAGTCCGTGCTGATGGGATCGGAGCGCTTCACGAGGCCCAGAAACTCGGCGTATGGGTTGCCGTTCGTTCCCGGCTCGGCCGGCCAAACCAGAAAAAATCTGCCGAATCCAGCCACCGGCACCCGCTCGCCGTTGTTAAGCACCGGCACGGGACTACTGCCGCAATTAACGATCGCAGCTGTGATCACGCGCCTATTAGCGACCCCCGGCGGGGCACACATGGGCCCGCCGTATTCCACGCCCCGGGACCGATCATTGAGATAGTTCAGTTCGTAGCGATAGACGGCATAGCGGCCGATCGTTGCCGATGCGGTGCAGCCAGGTGGAGGGCGGCTTTGGCCGAGGCCAGCGAAATGCGCCGTGGCCCAATAGGCCGCACAATTCCAGACCCCATTTCCGACCGAGACGTTGGTCGCCAGGGACTGATTACTCTGGAACATATTCTGATCGGGGGGCAATCCGGTGGCAAGAGTGCCAGACGCGGGCCAATTTGGGTCGGCGGGCGTGGCGAGACACCAGTTGGTATTCCCCGGAGCGACGAAGCCTTTACGTACGTTTAGATCGGGCGGGTAGATTCGGCAGGCGTTAAACCCGCCCGCATAGATATCGAAACGGGTGTTCAATCCATCTATCACTGGCTGGTCGTCGCTGGGAACGAGATTCACGCCGCTTAGCCGAAAGCAGGCATGCACAGTCGTCGATGCAATGGCCTGCGGAATTCCGCGGCCAACTCCCGGCCCGCAGGCGGCAGCCGGTAATAAGCCGGTTGCCGGCTCGACATAGGCCATGTCCCCTGCCCTAAAGCTACCGTTCTTGAATTGGCTTCGCGCGAGCCGCAGCAGTTGCCGATGGGCCGCCGGATTCGCGTCCGCTTCGACGAGCGCTTGCGTCGCCTGGTAATAGCTCATGCCCGAGTTCTCGAACGGATTGCAGACCAGCACCGGGGGTATGTCGCAGATCACTTGGTCGTAGCCCGCGACCGACTGCGCCCCGACGGCGACGGTGCTGCTACCCGAAGACAACGACACCGGAAGAATGGTCCGCATCGTGATCGGCTGCACCGTCACCTGCACATAGGCCGCGAGCGTCGGATCGTCCGTGAGATAGGGCTCAGTGATCGGAAGATCGTCGTCGGGTGGCAAGGACTGCAGGAATTGAACGCTGCTGACCTGAGCGTTCTGACCGACGCCGGCGCCTGCGACTGAATTGGTAATAAGATCGCGGATTGCGGCTTGGGCGCGAGCGATCGAATCCGGTCGGCGATCGAGCTCCGCGGCGCCAGCAAGAGCCAATGCATCCGCCGCGCTTTGCATCTGCGACTGCACGGTCATCACACGGCTGCCGTCAAGCGCCAGCGCCGCTAGGCCGATGATGACGCCGAGCATAATCGCGAAATAGGGGAGTACGACCCCCCGACAATCAGCCCAAATTCTCCGCACAGGCATTGCCGATACACTCAATCCAAAACAAACAACGTCGCGGCCATTGCTGCGGAATTTATCTCGGTCTGATTACCACGGGGGCCGACCAAAAGCTCGCCCTACGTTACGGCCTCTACTGAATAGGCGGAATCCGCGCCCCCAGTTTGGCAATGCTATGCCGTTGCACCTGCGCCGCCCACTGTGAGTCCACAGCCTGGGGGAGGAGCTCCAGGTTTGTGACGTAAAGCCACTGCCCGTCCTTGCCCGGCCAGTGCCTGGGCATCGGCGCCATTTTGCAATTGGAATCTGCACGCTCATCAGCCGACTGCCGTCAAGCGCGAGTGCCGCCATCCCGCTGATCACGACGAGCGCGAGCGCCACGTGGGCAGCGCGACCCCGCTACAATCATCGCGTAATTTTCAGATGAGGATTGCCAGCACGCAGCTCTAAGACAAGACGTGGCGGC
>JBAUCK010000130.1:0-3132 GCA_049677525.1 Xanthobacteraceae bacterium | reverse complement strand
AGTCAGATGGGCGGCGCCGCTCGGGAAATCGAGCCCCCAGGGATGGTGCCGAAATGTCCGCTTTGCACCCAATAGCTGCCGCGACATTTGCCGACCGGCGCGACCGCTATGGGCCAAAAGCAGACTCATGCACTGCAACAAAAAAGGGAGAACAACTTTCGTTTTTTACTGGCAGGAGCCTTCCGCTATGACCGAGCAACCCTGTCTGCATCGACCCGAACGCCGATGCAGCGCGCAACGCTCTAACAAGATTTTCCTGACACTAAGCTGATCTCGTAAATCCAAGATCGTCTTCGATCACAGCGTTCGGCCCAATCGGCACTTGGCCCGGATTTGCAAGATTAAGTCTCCGAAACACAATCTTGTCGCGCCAGACCTTACGAAGGAAGTCTTCGAAGACCTGAATCGTCAACTGCTCACCTGGACAGCGTCGGTATCCGAAACCGAATGGAGCGAAGCCGGCATAGTCACAAACAGGAAGGCTCTTCCCATCGACAACACCGAAAACAGTCCCAAAGCCGCTATTCGTGACGTTTGCCTTGCGTCCATCTTTGACCTCGAAATTCGTGATCTCAAATGGGCATCGGGCGAGGCCGATCTGTTGGCATTTGTCTTCAGTAATCTGGGCACTGGTCGGAACGCTAAGATACCTTTGTGGATCGAAAGCGTTTGGGTCCTTCCAGTGGACCGGATCCAGGCTGGTACTTGTGTGCGGTGTGCTGATGTAGCTATGGCGTTCCATAGGAAGGCCAAACCTCTCCTGTGGAGATGCGCCATAGGCGCTTGTCCTGGCGTCGTGGATAGCCGAAATGCTCCCACCGTTGGGCGATATGACGCGGAATAATTCCATGACGAACAATTCCAGCGGCGAGAAGGGAGCACCGTTGGCATTGTCGAAATTTCCGCTCATCGTCTTCTGAAACGATGCCTGTACAGCCGGGTCGCCGCCATCTTGGGATAGGCGCGACATGATCCCGAAGATCGAGTTGCCCCATTGACTGAGCGCTACGAAGTTGTGGAAACACTCGAAGACGACGTCCTTCTTTGCGAAATGACTACCGTCTCCGGCGTTCTTTAGCCAATACCAAGCTATCGTCTTTTCAGGATTCTTTGTTTTGCCACTCTCAATGTCAGTTAGTCGATCATCGATCCATGATTTCAGAAAGTCGAGGCGTTCACGAACGATCATGTAGTTATCATAGGTGATGGGCAGTAGCGGATTCCTGTGAGCGAGAACTGTGTTGAATGCCTCACCAATCTGCCGAACTTCGAAGGGAATCGCGTCTCCGGTCACTCCAAGGTGAAGATCCCAGTAGAGATCGAAATAATAGTCGAGGTAATGCCGCATGAACGGCTTGTTGGCGAATTGCTGGGCCATCAGTTTATCAAAGAACGCGACGACCTTCGCGCTATACATTGGCTTGTAAAGATCTGGCGTCACCGCTGCGAAGTAAATCCGCTTACGAAGATTATCAGGACCGCGTTTCTCAAGACCCTGCAAAAAGACCGTCACGCCATCTTCGGGGGTCGGTCGCCAGTCGCGGGTGATGAGACCCCAAAGGTCAAAAGGTAGTGCGTTTTCCTTGCTGAAATTGACGTCGATCACGGGCAGCATTGGACGTTCGCCTTCGTAAAAGCTCGTCAGAAAAAATGGTATGACGGCTTTCTCGACATAATCGCGATCGAAATTGGCCGGAATGGTTTCGCGAAAGCGTTGAATCGCGGCGAGGATTTGGTCTGGAAGCGGCGATCGGGCGGCATCAGCAGAAGCCTGCTCTACGCCCGTCACCATCGCCGTGGATGTGCCGCCCAGCATTCCAATCGCGGCTGCGCCTCCCTTGAGGACCGTGCGACGTTCCATTATTTTCCGTTCCATTATCTATTCCTCCCGGGATGTTGGCGTCCAAATATTAGCCGCCATTTTCGAGCGCGTTCATCACTTATAATTCACCACAGCTGCCTGATGGTGAAGCGTACGGTTTGCGCATCCGGTTCCCCAGAGGGCTTGGCCGCCACACGCTCATAGTTGAGGCTAAGGTCTCCACCACGCCAAAGGCGCAGTCCCATGCCAGCGCCGATCCTGAGCGTGTTTGCCATATTGTCCTGACCAATTCCGTCGATGCGGGTTTCGCCTCCGACGTTGTAATATGCGTCGGCCGAGAGCCAGAGTGCGTCCGTGATATTGTGGCTCGCATGCCCTTCCAGGCGAAAGATCGGACTTTGCGAAAGCGTTTGCGCTCCGCCCACGCGAAAATTGTTATTGTCCGTGAACAATAGCGCCGTGACATATGTTTCCAGCCATGTCCGCCCTTGGTCCGGCGTGTAGCTGTAATTAACCGTTGGAGAGATCGTCCAACGGTTCGCGCTCGGGTTAAGTGGAGAGGTGGCGTTATATGTGCCGAGTGGAGTTCCTACGTAGAGATGAAAACTTGAAAACGTCTGCGGAATGAATGATTGGAATTGTTCACGCGTGAGCGCCGGCCCCCCGAAGATGTTCATTTGCCAAAGGAAGCCAACATCGGAAAGGCCGTTCGTGCTGGCCTGAAAGGTGCCAGACTCTGTGTCCGCGAAGGCGTAGGGCAGCACAACCGAAAGCCCGCCGGTACGGCCCCCATAATCCATTGTCCGTGTGATAACGACGGACTGTCCAAATAGATTCGAACTGGTTCTGGACGATATGTCCGTCCCATCCTCGGGCGTAACGGACGCCGAGTAGCTGGCGTTATAGGTGGTCAACCAAGAATCAATCGGCGCATTGAGATAGTCGCGCGCAGAGCCAGCGTGCGCAGCTGAAGATGACAAGAGCGCCGCAACACAAGGCAATGCTGCGAGCAATCGAAAACGCTTCGTTGGGAATATCGGATTCAGACCAAGCAAGATACAGTCCCGTCGCGACCGAGAATGTGAGCAGGCGCGCCACTCTCACAGTCACAGAGTAATGCACGCGTTTCAAGCCACGCAAAGCAAGCGTCATTGGGCGGTCAAATCGCTGTGCGAACACTGAGTGTCCGCTTTGGGTCACGTGTGGACGGCGCCCTGGCAAGAGCTTTTTTTGACGTAGCTGCAGCATTGGTCGGGTGCGGTCACGTGTCCGGCCTGTTGATGCGGCGGGTACGGCCGCTGGCCCTAATG
>JBAUCK010000129.1:0-7394 GCA_049677525.1 Xanthobacteraceae bacterium | reverse complement strand
CGGCCAGCTCGAAGATCATGTGTTAGATCTCCCTGACGACGCTGCCGCCATTGGGGAGGCTCTTAACACAGCTTCGGGAATGTTGCGCGATCTCGAAGTCTCAGAGGTAGGAAAAGTTAGCCAATTTCTGGAAATCAAGGAACAGGGCAAGACGATACTTCAAATTGAAATTCACGCAAAGAGAAGCCGATAGTTCGGATTACCAATTGTTGGCGCCGTCTGGTGCTCGATAACGAGCGCGTCACCGCAACGACGTGTCAAAAGACATAGAGAGCATGCTCGGCGAAGCGGTGTCGCTTTGAACCGTGGTGGCGGCCCATTCTGTGGCATGGGGAATTACGGCAGCGACGGACTGGGCATCGTCATCCTCTTGGCTTTGCCTGGCAGGATTTAGACTAGGCGACTCGTGTAGCCGACTCGCGACCTCTTCACCTAAAGGGAAAAATAGGGCCTCGGCTAAGCCGGTGTTTTAAGACCATTTGGTTCCGCCGCGTGTCGATTAGTCCTCGCTAACAATCTTTTCTGGCGGATATCGAGCAAGTTGCGCAGATACCGCCTGCTGCCGATCTCGATACCAAAATAAGTAAAATGTGCCGCGAGAAGACACACGCCGATCATCAAGGCCATCAATACGAACGAGCGGTCGGTCGACAAGTCAGCATGGTTCTGTATGTCGAAACGAGTGAGCAGTTTACCGGCCACGAACTGAACAAAGCCATGGAGCAGGTAGAGCGAATAGGAGACGTCGCCCAACCAGAGTAGTGGCGCCGCCTGCGCCCATTCTGAAAATGCGCCCTTGTTCAGCACAGCAATCAGTACCAACGCGCCAAACAAACAGGTAATCAGAAGGTCCGGCGCGTCGACCTGCAGGCTGATGACGATGGCCGCGGCTACGAGGAGCGCCACTGCGTCATGACTAAACCAGGAGTTATGCGGCGCCGCACGGAATACACAATAAAGCAATGTGCCAAGAATGAATTCCGGGAGGCAGCGCAGCAACGTGATGGGTCCGTCCCATTGATCAAAATTGCCCTTGCTCAAAAAGGCCAAAACCGTTAGCGCCACCAAAAGACATAACGCGATGAAGATTTTAACTCGATCCGACGCCCCCCAAATCGCCGGTAGCGCAAAGGGAAATAACAAATATGCGACGAATTCGACGCTGATCGACCACGCCGGATAATTCCAGCTAAGCTGACCGGCGTTCAATCCTTGCAACATGAAGAGATTGGCTACAAAAGCCGCGACCGATTCCGAGCCCCGCAGCGGAATATCATCAAGGCGGATCAGAGATGCTCCAGCCGCGAAATGGGCCACAATGGCCGTCGTCACGAATAAAAGTAGGACCAAGAGGTGCAATGGATAGACACGGGCGATACGCGCAACAATAAAGCTCCGATAGTGGTGTGAAACACTGTCTGAGAATGCACGATGGTAGACGTGCGTCATCACAAAGCCGCTGAGCATGAAAAACATGTCAACGGCAAGATAGCCTTTGTGAATAAGATGAGTGTATTGCGTAGCGTCGAGGTTAGGGAAACATTGCACGCTGTAGTGATATAACACCACCCATAGAGCCGCGATTCCGCGTAACGACGTTAGCGCGGGCAATTGTGCCTTGGAATCTGCACGATTGCCGCTCGAGCGCGCGCTGTTATCCGATGAACTAAAGGCCATTGCGGGTCCAAAGGACAAACACGCTTCGCTGATTCAAAAAGTCGTGTGTTAACCCGTCAGCCGCGCGTAGGTTCCTTGCGGCTATTGCGCCTGCGCGGCCGCTTCTCTGGCGCTCCCCTCTACGACATGGACGACATTGTAATCGCGTATCTTCAGTTCGTGCAGCAATTGCGGAAAGCGGCCGCGGTGGTGTTTGAACGTCATGCATCAAGATTATTCCAGAGCCTCTTTGCTCGAGGCCGGGATGCAGCGGACGCCATGTGCACTTCGTTCGGCCCTCATTGAATGATTTCCTTTGCCGTCTCACTACGCGTGAGGTGAAAGAGGGCAGAGGCCGACTTGAACGCGTTCGCTTTGACACAGGCGCACGCGCTCATCATCAAATCGTGCTTGAGTTTACGATAGCTGGAACAGAGTGGCCGCTAGCGAATTACCTCCGAGCCTAACAGGAGGAACAAGTGAAAAAACTCTGGTTTGTTGTTGCCGCTGTGACCGTGATGAGCACTGCAGCTTTTGCCCAATCCATGTCTGCTGGTGTGCTGAACTCATGACCGCCGTCCCGACGAGTTCAAGGACCGTCTCCGATTGGTACAAGCAGGACATTTATGATCCTTCCACCACAAAAATTGGAAAATCGACGACGTGCTCGTGTCGGATGGCGGCCAAGTCAACGCGCTGATTGTCGGAGTCGGCGGCTTCCTCGGCGCCGGCGAAAAGGACGTCGCCGTACCGTTCAAGGCAGTAAAGCAGACAATGAAGGATAATAAAATTTATCTGACGATGGACACCACCAAGGATGCTTGGAAGTCCGCTCCGGGCTTCAAGTACGATCGCGACACCACCGCATGGGTGCCCGACAAGTCGAAGTAAGCCTTGAGTTCGACGTTAGTGGAGGAAGGCCCTGGCATTGAGCTAGGGCCTTCGTTCCGTTGTCCAATCTTTCCATATGCTTCGATGCTCGTTTCTAGCCGATTGCAGGAACTCAACCGTCGTAGGAACGTTATCGATTTGGAGTTACAGAGGTTTTGGCAATGCAGATTATCTACAAAATCGCCTTCGTTTTGTTGCTGCTTGAAGCGCGAAAGCGCGTAACTTAGTGCTTGTGGCGATCATCGACGTGACGAGAGGCTCTGAGAAGAGTGCCAGTCGGGCAACCGGCAACAGAAACAGTAGAGCTGCTGAAAAATGAGGTGTTGAAGTCGCTCCACCAACGCCTTCCACTCGGTTGGCGGACATCGGCCCGGCCGCCTCGATCTCATCGGAAGGGAAAGGGTTAGTGGTCTTACGCCGGGCGGACGAGCAATCGAATTGCCTTAGGATCATTGAAGACGTCGGCCTGCGCCAAGCCGATGTGAATCCAGGCATCTGCCGTTTCAAGAAATAATTTCTTTTCAGTGACGTCCGCAGTCACGCTGGCTGAGCGAAGACATTCTTGGGCGTATTCGGCGTAATTGTGAGGATACCTCATCGGTACACTCCCGACAGGCCAAGGCATCTATACAAATGCAAAAGTTCCCGCTGGTTCCTTCGGGTTAATGCCTCCGCAGAGTAGTGCTGCCACCGCCAAGCATTTCGATCGCCGGTCGTTCGCTCCTATCTGCAAGCTAGAAGCAAACGACGGCAAGCCCGGTCGTAAGCCTTCGGGATGCTTTACAATAAGAAAATGGAAGACAAGCGCCGCGCCGTGAGGCCAAGCGCGCGGGCTAGTCTTCGGCTTCAAAGCGGCCGATGCAGTCTGCCAAGAAGCCAACCAATGCCCACAGCGACAACGGCAGTCGTGTATGGCTGCGTCTCAACCGTGTGACGGAACCATTTTTCGATAGATACGGCGGAATCGCTGACTGCATCCGCCGCATCTGATGCGGCGTTTCGGGCCTGGCCGTATAGATCTTGAGCAGCGCCGACAGCACGGTTTGCTACGCCCTCGGCTTGAGTTTTGGTGTCGCCAGTAACACGCCCAAAGCCTTCTTCAATTTTGCCGCCCATGTTCTTGGCGGTCCCTGCGATGCGATTTTCATCCATGGCGGATCCGAATGTTGAGATGTAGGGAAGCTGGGGAGCACGGAAAGGTTCCTGAGCGCGCTGCGATCCGCTCGCGCTGGCGCGCAGGTAGGGGCTCCGCGGCGTCGGAGATGGCGTCCTCGATCGGGCCGAGCATCAGCGTAAGCGGCGCGCGAAACTCATGGCTGATATTGGCGAAGAACTTGGTCTTCAGTTCGTCGAGCTTGGCTAGTTCCTCGCGCTGTCGCGCGATCTCACGCTCGTAGGCCTTCTTTTCGGTGATGTCGCGTCCTTCGGCGGCGATGAACACGACATTGCCCCGCTCATCTTTGACCGGCATGAGCGAGGCATCGATGATGATCGTTTCCTTGCCGCCGGCGCGGCCGTAAATCTCGGTATCTCAACGCACGAATTCGCCAAGCGCCGCGCGCCGGATAGAGTCCCACAGGGTCGTGTTGATCTCGTCCGATACCCGCCACCAAAATGTCGTCCAGAAGGGCCTGCCTTCAACCTCGGAAAGCTTGATGCCCACGGCGTCGAGGGCGACCTGATTGATTTCGAGAACGGTGCCTTTTGCATCGAGAAGCCCGACGAACTGGACCATCGAATCGAGCGTGGTGCGGGCGATCTTTTGCCGATACTGTTCGGGGGTGTCGTTGGCGAGAAGTGCGGTGCCGCGGACAGTGAGAGGGTCAGCGGGCATTGCACCGAGCATCCGCGATCACTGGTCGAAGCACGCAAACTCCCCTGGGGTCGGCACGATCATGATAGAGCCCCGGCGGTTGTAATGCGAAAGGCCCGTGATTGGTTCCGGTCTACTCAACGAAATCGGACAAGGCCGAAGGCACCAAAATGAATAACGCCAATCAAGCCGGCCGGCAAAATCAGCCGTCGCGATCCATTAGCTTTTCGCGACTGCATAAACCCCTCGCCGATCACATCCCAGTGCGACGGGCTCCGGTTAAAAGGATGGAACTATTGCTTTGGCATCGGCTTGTTGAATTGCGATCCAATCAGATCGACAAAAATCGGAGACCGACATGCCAGTCCTTCTTTGGTTGCTGGGCGTTCCTGTCATCGTGATTGTCGGGTTAATGCTCACGCACTTGATTTGAAATGTGGCCCCGTCTCGGCGGGGCCTTTTCGTAGCAACAAACTCTAGTAAGTCGCGAGGTAGTTATGGAACTGCTATTGATCGTCCTCGTCCTTGTTCTTCTGTTCGGCGGCGGTGGATATTGGGGGCGTCGCCGCGGACATTGGTGAATTCCGGCATGGTGGAAAGCTCAGCGGACAAACCAAGATCATTCCGCCAATCTATTAGGCGCCTACATCCTTGTTACTGCTTGCTCCTGCTGGTGATCCCTGCCGCCATCGTTGAGCCTCAAAAATGGCGGGCGTTGTTGTAGTTGGCACCGGCCATTGAATCGACGGCGCAGCTATATTGGCTTGCGCATATGTTCTTAGCCTCTCGCTCGTGACGCGCATCTTTAGGATTGTCCAGCCACGGCTTTTGGCACTAGCCTGGCTTAGGCACGGCCGCGCGTGGATCCTGAAGCTTTGTCACAGTATATTGGATGGCGTTGTCGAGAAACATCGTGGTCTCCGATCATAGGATTGTTCATTTGAAGAAGCCCAAGCCGGGGAGTGACCACTCGCGTTCTCCTTTCTCCGGGCGCCCTGATCAACGCCAACGCGCTTCAGGCGATGCGCCAATTCTGGACTGAGAAGGAGATGGTCTAAACGAATCCCGTCGAAGGTTCCAAAAAAGCGCTAAACCGAAACGACGCAGTGCCGTCGGTATCACAGAGCGATTTAACCGGGACCCGCAAGGTTGCGGAACCTGCAGCTGCGCGACTCCGTTGTTCAGGGAGTATTGCGCACAAGTGAAGGCGAGAATTTCCATGCAACAGAAGTGCATCAACGAAGCCAACGGCCAGAGGACCTATGCCGTGATTCTCGAAACGGGCGACGAGGTCATGGCTTGTCTCAAGTCATTCGTTGCCGATCAACGTATCAAGACGGCGCAGTTCAGCGCAATCGGCGCGCTGAGCGATGTCGTGCTGATGTATTTCGACTGGGGAAAAAAGAAATACCAGCGCATTCCAGTGCAGGAGCAAGTCGAGGTCGCCTCGATGATTGGCGATGTTGCCGAAGGATCTGAGGGAACGGCCTCGCTCCATGTCCATCTTGTCGTCGGCAGGCGTGACGGGACCGCCATGGCGGGGCATCTCGCCGAAGCACGTGTCCGTCCAACGCTTGAGGCGATCGTGACCGAAAGCCCGGGCTACCTACGTAAAGTGAAAGATCCCCAGTCTGGCCTGGCACTTATCCGCCCGGCCGCGTAATTTTTTTGCTCCGGTGAGGCTGGGTGGCCGAGCACCACCCATACCAGGTGTCGAAGCGAAGTTCGGTCACAAGCGGTTGGTTCGAGGTGAGGTGCGTCGATGTCGGGATTGGAGCGTTGTTCGATTGGCTAAGGAAAGCCGGTGATTCTCAGCCGCGGAGGGGCATGCCATCCCCGCGCCTGGGCGAGCAGGAATTCAAGCAACGCTTTCGCATGCAGTTCACCGATCCGCTGTTTGACGAGCTAAAAAGCGACGTGGAAGCCGTCACTCAGACAGCATGGGAGGCATATGCTCACTCCCGCAAAAGTCCCAGGACGCGCAAGGCTGGCGGCGACTTTTCAGATCCGGACTATGAACTTTCAGTTGACTGGGTTGCGGCTTCGGAGGCGATAAAGGCGCTCAACTCCCAGCCGCGTTTTAATTGTTAACGCATCGCACCGGGTCGGCGCCGCTGGGCCAGTGGCAGCATGACCGCTCGCCGCAGGCGACGAGAAAGGCTTTACTTCGCAGAGAAGCTTTACTCCAATGGAGACCACGTCGCTCCAAACTCGTCGTGTTTTTCGACCTGTAGGAAGTTGAGCCATGAAATGCAGCAAGCAGTCGTTTACCGGCATGTTCCTCTCCATGGCCGTTCTCCTATCGTTGAGTACCTTCGCGGCCGCTCGGACGGCTAAACGGCAGTGCATGGAGGCCTGTCGTGCACACTACCGGGACTGCCGTCACCTGAACCATCTGCCATCGTTCGAGTGTCGGGGAATTTACCAGGATTGCACCCAATACAGTTGTACTGGTTTAGGACCAGGATGACCGAATTGACCCTTCGACGTGTGTTATCGAATATCGTGATCTACGTCGGTCATAGCTAGACTATTTTCCAACATCAGCACCGCAGCACCGTGTCGCGCCCTGCTTTTTATCCATTAGAGGATGCTGTCGATGACCCAAGTCCCGCAAAAGCCTCTCGTCCCAAACGGTACGCTGATTACAAAGACCGCCGAGGAAGGCAGGGCATTAGCCATCATGCTTGCCCGCAATTCAATTCACGCAATGCAGGGCGAATTGGAGACATTGAAAACCGGTCGTGCCCAATACGCCCATGATCCCTACGGGCTGATTGCCGCAAGCCATGTTGTAGCAGTTGAGTTTGCGACCATTGCGGCGGCAAATGCTTATTGGCGCTGATTTCAATGTCGCCCTCAGCGCACATCGGCGAGCGTGACCAGATCCACGACGCCCGGGACTTTAAGATCAGTTCGGGCGGGGTTGGCAGTGGGTGCTCCTAGGTTTGCGACATCGCCGCCGGGGTGCTTGCCCTTAAATCTTTTGAACTAAAAGACCCATCGCGGCATTGGCCTTAGCTGTGAGGCTACC
>JBAUCK010000128.1:0-1900 GCA_049677525.1 Xanthobacteraceae bacterium | reverse complement strand
TTCTCGGAGTGCGTGCGTGCTGCCGGGTATCAGCCCATTCTGCAGTAAGATGATTGGCACGGATCAGACGGCGGGAAGGGGCGATTAGCTGCGGCCCTTCTCGCTGCGCATTTTGATCAGCATTTGGTATCGCTTGAGAAGACTCTGACGCGTGAAATCATCAAGGCGCGCCCGGTTCATGAGCGGGTGCGAGTATTCACCTCCGGCTGGATGGGCACCCCCGCCATAATTCGCCAGTGGCCGGTTTTCAGCCGGTACCGACGATCGGGCAGCCGCTGAAGGGGCAGTAGCCCGCCATCACGGCCTAAGCATTCGGCCATGTATAAGACTCAGGGTTTGCCACAAAAAAGAACCCCAAGCCTAGTCCGCTTGGGGTTCCGTAGTCATTGCCTCACTTTAGGCTTTCTGGCTGGGCGGCTGGGTCCTGTCGGGGATGGGGAGCCGCCCGGTTGGCCTAATTGCGTGGAGGGCTGGGCTCCGACGGAGGGGGTGTCGGGGGGGACGTGGGGTCCGTTGGGGTCAGCCACAGGCCTACTTTTAGAGCGCACATCCCGCCATTCCCATTGTTCGTCAGTGTCGCGCTGCTACACGTTGGTATAGGCCCAGGGGCCAGCCTCGACCCGATGCAGGCCGGGAGGAACGCTAGCCAGCTTGGCGCCTTGCCTCCCACAAAAAATGAAAATTGGTGTCGTAAATCACATCGCCCGGCTACCGCGGGCGTAAAGTTGCACGTAGATGTTTTGGGAGTGACCCATGAGCACTATGATACCAAATGCGCGTCATGTGCTAGCCAACGTCGGACATGGTTTTACGGTGTGGCTGCATCGCGCCAATTCGCGGAATGAGCTGCGCGGTTTCAATGATCATGAGCTGCGAGATATCGGTTTGTCTCGCGCCACCGCCGAATGGGAAGCTGCTAAGCCATTCTGGCTGGTCTAAGCTTGTTGTTTTGTGGGTTCGGTCGCCGTGTGGCGCCGGACTATGTTCTTCGCGGAAGATGTTTGCGGCGGGAGTGACGCCAGGAAAGATTGAGAATGAAGTGTTGAGATCACCCGACGCTCAAGGTGGGAGAGAGCCGGTGTCAGATCTGCCCTACAGACTTGAGTTCACCGACGGATCTATTCCCCGGCGCATCACTATCGTGGCCGCGGATATCGAAGATGCCTGCAAAAGGACGCGGACGCTTGTCCGGGATATCCTTGCCCACGGCGTCTTCGGCCCTATCGATCCGAAGGGCTGGCGCGCGATCGTCATTTCGGACAACGAAGGACGACGAGAAATTCCGTTTCTGACCGAGTAGGCGCTTTGCCCTAATGGATCAGCGCATCTAGGCCTTGGGGCCACCTAGCAGCAGGTCCGGCACGAAATTATAGTACATCGAATGCAGTGCCACGGCACACGCGTGGTTTTCGACCTTCTTGTCCTCAATTGCATAGCCGCCGTGTGCGCGGACGATGATCGTTCCCACGACCTGCCCGCACTCGCGCGTGCGCCGCCTATCGCAGCCTGCGGAATTTATGCAAAGGGGTTGTTCGGATAGCCGGCATAGACCAAGCTCGCATCGCTGACGCGCGGGGAACTAACGTGGAAGTGAAAGGTGCCGATTTCCTATACGCGTTATCAGCGCTAATGATCACGTTTGCCGGATTTTCCGCGCTGCTGCTCGGCATCCGTCAAGCGGCGGGCGCCCGGTTGTCACTCCTCGACAGGTTCGTTGTCAAAACGATCCTAGTTCACCTTTTTATATTGACCGGTGCAGCGCTGCTACCGCCGCTCTTAGGATTGTGGAATGTTTCGGAACCGTGGCTTTGGCGCGTCGCCGCGCTCTGTTTTGCGATCCCGATGTTAGCGCTCCTGTTGACCTATTCGCACCGACGCCGAAAAGCTGTAGGAACGGGTC
>JBAUCK010000127.1:0-7803 GCA_049677525.1 Xanthobacteraceae bacterium | reverse complement strand
TTTTTGGCGCCTCGGATGACGGAACAAAGACGGCGAATAAGCCTCCAGCGAATCCGCCTTGAAGAGCCTTTGGAAGATCGAGGTGCCCGTCTGCCCCTCCTTCCAAGAAAGCCCGGGGAGCATCCGTTCCACCACGGCGGTAGAGCCGCAGCGGAACGTCATTGTGGCCGTCGAAAATCGGCACAACGCGAGGCAAAGTCATCAAAGAACTCCATTACAGAAATTAGGAGACGGCCTATTACGGACAGCGCATTTTGAGGTAGGTTGGACTTTCACCTTCTTACTCCCAAGAGGTCCATTATGCCGATTTCCATGTACACGGTTTCCATTCCAGTCTTCATCCAACACCTCAACGGGCTCAACAGCATTTTGGACAAAGCAATGGCCTGGGCCACCGCGCGCAAGGTCAACGAGGTGGATCTCTTGAACATGCGGCTATCGCCCGACATGTTTAATTTAGCGAGACAGATACGGGCAGCGACAGATCACGCTGCTAATGCGGCGGGACGTCTCTCCGGTAAGGAGCTCTTAAAGTTTGCTAACGACGAAACCACCATTGCGCAATTAAAGGAACGCATCGCCAAGACAATTGACTATCTGAGGAGCGTCCAACAGGGCGAGATCGACGGCACCGAGGACAAGGACATCAGCATCACCTTCCCGTCCGGGCAGACGCGCCAATTCACTGGCCAGAGCCTGCTGCTTGGCAACAGCCTGCCCAATTTCTGGTTTCACACCACGACCGCCTACGACATCATCCGGCAGTGCGGCGTCGAGGTCGGCAAGCGGGACTTCATGGGCACGCCCCCGGCACAGTGACGTTTATGCCCTGTCCGCCGTCGTCCTCACCGAACACAGCCTGAGCCGAACTGATAAGGAAATGAATATTTCTTAGTCAGTCTTAGTAGGCAGTCGCCGTGGACGGTTGAACCAGAGGCGTCAACGTTGGCAGCTCAGTTGTTGTGTCAAATGCCTGTGGTGCTATTAACTGACGCCCAGAAAAGCTAGGGGACAAAAATGAGACTCGCGTTTTTTGACGATTACAAATTGGGCGTGGTGGTCGGCGACAAGATAGTCGAGGTCTCGTCCGTCGCCAAAGGCATCAAGGCGCTGGGCCCGCAGGACGTGATCCGCACTGTGATCGAGAAATGGAGCGCGTATAAAGGCAGGCTCGCGGCAGCCGCCAGAAAGGGCAAGGGCAAACCGCTGTCGAAAGTGAAGCTTCGACCGCCGTTGCCGAAGCCCGAGAACATCGTGTGCATGGCGGTCAATTACATGGAAGATGGCACCCTCTCCGAGCCGGCGCCGATCAACGCCTTCATGAAATCCCCGGGTGCCATCATCGGCGACCGCGGCGTTATGGCGCTGCCCGATATGGCGGGGAGCATCTTCGAGGGCGAAGCGGAACTCGCCGTCGTCATCGGCCGGCGTGCGTCACACGTCAAGGCGGCCGACGCGATGAAATACATTTTTGGCTATACCAATTTCATCGATGGTTCGGCGCGTGGCGTGGTGCCCCCAACCAACGTTTTCTACCAGATGAAGTCACGCGACACGTTCGCGCCGATCGGCCCCTACATCGTCACCAAGGACGAGATCAAAGATCCGCATAAGCTGCAGATCACGCTTACCAATAACGGCACGGTCTATCAGAACTTCAATACCGACGACATGGCGCACAAGATTCCGCGCTGCATTGAGTGGGTCACCGCCATCCATACCCTCCACCCGGGGGATATTCTGGCGACTGGCACAAATCATCGGGGGCTCAACCCATTTATGGATGGCGACGAGATTGAGCTCTCCTGCGAAGGTTGCGGCACGCTACACATCACGGTGCGCGATCCACTCAAGCGGACCTGGGCGCGCATCACCCGGCTGCAGCATAAGGAAAGTGGCGGACAGGGCGTACACACTCCGCAGACCGGCGGAAAATACGCTCCGACGTCATGAACGCGTATTGCGGCCGCACTTGCTGCCGACATCCGTCTCTCCGCTGTAAACTCGCAACAAGTGACATGACCAGGTGCACGCGACAGTCGACGTCATTCCATAACCTGCCGGCCTCAAGCTCGCGGGCCGCACACTTGATCCAGCGGTAGCGTTGCGCGTGGAGCGGGCGAGCAACTTGTCCAGTGTGTTAAAGGTCGCGGCCACATAAATCAAATGTTGATAGTGCGCATAAACCTTCTCGCGCCGTAGATCGGTTGTCATAGAGAGAATACGCTCTAGCAATGGATCAAACACTTCACATAGTCCAAGCTTATCGAGGGAACCCTATAGATGCCGCCGCAGCTTTGTTTTGCGTGTTCCTCGTACTAGCGATGTGCACCAGCTTCGGTCGGCGAATGCTGTTGCGTCCATTTAGGTACTTGGCTAGGCCCGCTCTCCGTTTTGAGCCTTATGAACGGAGTGTGGGATGGTTCGGCATAATGGACAACCGGCGCTATCGCGTTTCACTAACAGCTACCTGGAAGGTGACGAACACTTCAAAACAAACCGTTGTACTGAAAGTTTTTTATATGAAAGGTCTTGCGACTGTACATCACATCTTATCCGTCGATGGGTCGCAAGACGCAATTATTCCTCCAAGAGGCTGCGTCAATCTTGAGGCATTCTGTATGGTCCAGAAAACATTAACCTGGAGGTCGGGTAAATTCACGGCCGACGTAAGCCTAATTGATGATCGAGGCGAGATACGCACGTTAAAGGACGTGAATTTCAACCATATCAAACAAACCGACTTTGCGGCTTCACCGCAGCCCCGCGCAACGCGGGAAGCCAATCCAGTATCGCCCTGATTTCTCCCAGCTAGCTAGGGCGTGGACTCATTAACGAGGAGCCACAACCGTATTGAGGTGAGCTGGACGACGGCGAGCTTGTCGTAGCGTGTCGCAACCCGCCGACATTGTTTGATCTTATTGAAGAACCGCTCGACCAAATTGCGCGCTCGGTAGAGATGCGGACTGAAGCATATCGGCTCGTTGCGATTGCTTCTCGGCGGTATGTTGGCCCAAGTGCGCCGCTTTGCGACGAGTGCTCTGATCCAATCGGCGTCATAGCCTCGGTCTGCGAGCAACATTGATCCAGCTTTCAAGCGAGATAGAAGACTGCGCGCAAGGCGATTGTCATGCGCCTCACCCGCTGTCAGCGCGAGCCGGACCGGAAATCCGTTGGTATCGACGACTGCATGAATCTTGCTCGTTAATCCGCCGCGTGATCGGCCCATAGACTGTCTTCTATTCCGCGTGATGCAGGCACCCTGCTGATGCACGCGGACAATAGACGTGTCGATCATCTGCACGGCGGCGTCGTGGCCGCCAGCCAGCCTGCTCATAATCTTGCCCCAGACGCCTGCCCGCTGCCAGCGAACGAAGCGATTGTAGCAGGTGGTGTATGGACCAAAGCTCTCCGGCAGGTCGCGCTCGCCCATCATTGTCCAGGGCCGACTGCACCCGCGTCGCCTCTTAAGCTGCCGCCACCTCCGCCAATAAACGACTGATCGTTTTTCGACGGTTTGGTCGAGAAAGTGACCTAGGTCGCCTTGTGAGCCTTCGTCATGCGTGCCGAGGCTTCGCCAACAGGCGCGGCCTTCGCCGGCGTGTCCTAGCGAACCAAGTTCGGTAACCAGAGCGCCACCGCAGGCAGGAAAAACACGAGTGCCAACATTGCAACACTCAGCACGATATACGGCACCACTGCACGGAATATGTGACTCATCTTGACTTGTGGCGGTACGACTCCCTTCATAGTCATCAGCAGCAAGCCATGTGGCGGCAGCAGCAAGCCTAGCTGCATACAAATAAGGAACATCACGCCGAACCAAATGAGGTCGATGCCAAGTTGTTGCACGATGGGCATGAAGATCGGCAGCGTAATCAACATCATGCTCACCTGATCGACGAAAACGCCAAGAAAGATCAGAATCAGCATCATTCCAGCAATGATCGCGTTTTGCGTCAGGCCATGTCCTGTGATCAGAGACACTATCCCGTTGCTTGCTCCTGAAAATGACAGGATCTGCGAGAAAGTCGTCGCTCCGACGATGATGAACAGGATCATTCCCGAGATCATTATCGTGCCTCGCAGTGCCGCGAACAGGATCCCTGGATTCAGCACACGGTAGGCGAGCGCCAGCACCATAGTGGCAAACGCGCCAACCGCTGCCGACTCGGTTGGCGTCGCCCATCCCACATTCATTGATGCAACGACGACTAGAAAGATCGAGAGAATGGGGATGACATATTTTATGACGGGCCTGATCCTTTCCCAGCCGCGGTAAACGACCGGCTGTCTCGTCGGAGCGAGAGAAGGATTCAGCTTGACGCAGACGATGATGTACACAACAAACGCGGCCTTCAACAGCATCCCGGGGACAAATCCTCCCATCAGAAGCCTGGTGATCGAAATACCCGAAAGGCTTCCGAGCAAGACCGCCAACGCAGAGACAGGCATCAGCATATCCAACGCGCCAACGGCGATGATTGGACCCGTCGCGAGAACAGGGTGGTAGCCCCGTTCCAGCATCAACGGCACCATCAGGCTACCAAGCATTGCTGTAACCGCGATCGTTGAGCCCGATATCGCCGAGAAGATGGTTCCAGCGACGACCGCAATGACAGCCAGTCTTCCCGGTACCCTCGTTATGAGCCGCTCAACAGCGTCTAAGACCTTCACGGCCAGGCCGGTGTGAAACAGCACCTCGCCCATCAGCACGAACATTGGAATGGGCGTTAGTGAGAAGCTCTTTACAGAATCGACGCTGTTCCGGACCAGCTGCACCAAACCGGGCTCGCTGCCGAGGAATAAGACCGCTCCAATTATATTGATGCCCAGGAAGCTGAACGCGACCGGGAGGCCGAGGAATAGCAACACGGTCGAGCCGCCGAGCAACAACCAGGATGCAGCTTGCCACGACATTGCGACTATGGCGCCGACATCGCGTCGTCGCGGGGCGTCCGCCGGCCTTCCGCGAGACGCTGCATCCGAAACAGGACTTCGATCGCGAGGAGGAGGAATGTTACCGGCAGCGGCACGAGCGACCACCATTCCGGAGTCACGAGTGTCTTGATTGTCAGCATACCGGAGGAATAACTCGCATAAGTCGCCTCCACCCCGTAAATCACCATGATCGCACAACAGGCAAGAGTCACAGCGTCGGTTAGCCACTCGCAGTACCAACCGACTTTGGCCGGCAGTGCACGCAGCAGGATATCAACACGAATGTGCCGGCCTTGCCGAAGCAGCCAAGGCGCAGCGAGCATTGTAATAAGGTAAAGCATGTATTCGGAAATCTCATCTGCCCAAGACAGGCCGCGCAGAGACTTCACTAACGGGATATTCCTCAACAAAACATCGGCACAAATCATCACCATCATGAGAAAGAGCACGCCGCATGCCGCAAAGAACAGTTTCTCAAGTAAACTGTCGTAGAGGTGCGACATCGCTTTCATCGCGACTCACGCGGCAAAGGTCCGTCAAATTCGGACCTTGTCTTCTTCGCTCCAGCAACGATGTCTGCCGAAATCCCCATAGGTCGATTGAGGAATTTTGCCTGACGAATTATTCGGGCCTTGAAAAAAACTCGCGAAGCTTTAGACCGCTTTTAGGACTTTGGCGAATTTCTCCGGCCCAGCCGGCCTCATATGCCTTTTTGAGATAGTCCTTTGCCACCACAGGATCGAAATTGATCGTTTCGATACCTGCACCCGCCTGACGCTCAGTCTCCTTGGCGTCAGCCGCAAGATACTCAGACGGCGCCTCAATCTCACCCTCGTCAGCAGCCTTTCTAAGAACGGCTTTTTGTTGATCGTCCAGTTTGTCCCAAGCAGCTTTATTGACGAGAATCGAAACTTCCGCGGAATAGAAACCAGGATCGACCCTGTATTTGGTCTTTTCATTCCATCCAAGATCAAAGACGCCGGTGATAGGCCAGCCGTATCCGTCGACCACGCCGCGATCAAGTGCCGTGTAGAGTTCGCCTGGTGCTGTCTGCACAACCGTGGCGCCCAGCGCCTGAAAGAAGTCGCGATAGACGGGAGTAATACGCAGCTTGAAGCCCGTAAGATCGGGACTGGTAATAAGTTTGTTGAGATAGAGATGAAACGGATTGTTGTCGACGACGCGAGCCAGCAGAATGGCATTCATTTTCTGCTCATAGAGCTGCGCCATCAAATCATAGCCGCCATTTTTGCGCAGTTCTGCCATGGGACGTTGAGTGAGCTTCCAGGCGTCGGCTTCGGGCATCAGATTCGTGTAGAACGCGCCGGTCGTGTTCGCCAGATCAACGACGCCGTTCTTCAATGCATTCCCGACTTCGAACGGGGGCATCGCCTTCGGCCCGCCAATATAGTTGATTTGGACGACACCTTTGCCGGCCGCGTTGACCCGATCGATAAAGCGTTCGATCCCGCTGGAATAGGTGGTTTTTTCCGTGAATGCTGATATCGCCCGAAGCGTTACTTCACTCGCGGTTGCGGCACCCGAATGTCCCAAAACGGCAATAATAAACAGAAGCAATTTGCCACGCATTGATTTTCCCTAGGGGCCACACCCGACCCCAAAGATTATCGCATACGCGCTGTCAAATCTAGCAGCGCGACGAACGGATCGATCATTCGTCGTGCGGGCTGAGATCGGCAATGAGGAAGCCGTGGAGGCAGATTCGCAATGATGCGACACGAAATGGTATATGCATGATGCTCATTCCGAGCCCCCACAGCGCTTTCAGTTGACCTGATTTCACGAACGCTATCTCGTACCACTCACCACCCCGAACGCAGAACGTGTCGAATTTATCCCAGCCGAACTGCTTTCCACCGACCAGCGAAGTCAAGCGGAGCCCTATATTCGCGCCGCGAACCGCAAACGCATGGCGAACGATGCCATGCCTCTGCTCAGCTTCTTTGGGGAACGGATGAACGAAATTGGATCGGACCAAGAACCTTCGTTTGTCTCACTCGACGCCTCGGTTTTGTCGCACCCCAATAAAATCAGCGACTTTAGCGGCGGGGTGGCAGGAGTGGAGGGACTACGAACATCTAATAACGTCAATGCCCTGGACACTTTCGGGAGCCCCAAACAGGGCCAAGAAGCCCAACAACCATGCCAAGGTGTCCAGAACTTGATGCCCCCGAAGTCGCCAGCGGATGCGCCCACACTGTTCATCGAAAGCCGAGCGTGACCGGCGCGCTGCATATTGCCTTTGGCTGAGTCTCCCATGAGAGACAACACACGACTACCATCTCACTTATCGAACCACCGGAGAGTCGCAGGGCGGGTTCGACGCATCGGCTGGCGCTCGTCAATATGCCCGCGAAGAAGGCTTGCAAGCTCAGGACATTCTCGCCCCGGGCAGAATGCTGGAGCGCCCTAAGCTTGCAACAGCGCGGACGGCGTCCGAGGCAGAAGCAGGCACTCTCCGTCTCATGCCTGATCGGCCCCGGACCTACGCCTTGGCGGCGTTCTGTGCAGCCTCGAAAACATCGCGTGCGGACGTCGTACCCGCTACGTGCTCCGTACCCTCGACTCCGAGGTCCATCCATCCTGCATTCACTGCCTCAAACATTTCTTCGGCAGGTCCGGTGTGGCCCTTCGGGATGCCGAATTGCTCGAACGCTTCCGCCCACCCCGCACGCGGGACTCCAAAGGCTTTCACGTCGAGATTCAGAACTTCACCCAATTGCTCCGCGACTTCATCCGCGGTGACCATCGAACCAAGCTCGACGACGCGCTGCCCTGACCACGCTGGCCCGGTCAAAAGGGTTGCGACCTCCGCGCCGATGTCGTTCGTCGCGACCATGG
>JBAUCK010000126.1:0-9635 GCA_049677525.1 Xanthobacteraceae bacterium | reverse complement strand
GCCCCTCCGGATTGACGTAGATCAGGCCCATCTGCACCGCGCCGAGCGGGTTCGAAAGCTCGCGCTCGCCGCTGTAGCGTTCGTCGCCCAGCCACGTCCCTTCAGGGCCCCAGTAGAGTTCTTCGGGCTCCCAGACATCGGCGCGGCCGCCGGCGAAACCGAAGGTCTTGAAACCCATCGAGTCCAGCGAGACGTTGCCGGCGAGAACCATCAGGTCGGCCCAGGAGATTTTCCGGCCGTATTTCTGCTTGATCGGCCACAGCAGCCGGCGCGCCTTGTCGAGATTCGCGTTGTCCGGCCAGCTGTTGAGCGGCGCAAAGCGCTGCTGGCCGGCACCGGCGCCGCCACGGCCGTCGGCGATGCGGTAGGTGCCCGCGCTATGCCACGCCATGCGGATGAACAAACCGCCGTAATGGCCGAAGTCGGCCGGCCACCATTCCTGCGAGTCCGTCATCAAGGCATGCAGGTCCTTGATGACGGCGTTTAGGTCGAGGCTCTTGAACTCCTTGGCGTAGTCGAACGCCTCGCCCATCGGATCGGACTGGGTGGACTGCGTGTGAAGAACCTGAATGTTCAGCTGGTCCGGCCACCAGTCGCGGTTCGTAAAGCTCGTGTGCATGACCGGGCACTTGGACTTGGTCACGTCATCCATGTTCTCTCTCCATCGGCTGGATTTTTAGGAGCGCTGGAGGCGTGTTCTACCCCAATGCACATCATCAGTAAAATTGACTTTAGTGATTGCAGCGATAAGATATTCTGATGATTGAGATCACGCTGCGGCAGCTGCACTATTTCGATGCGCTGGCGGCGCATAGCCACTTCGGACGCGCGGCGGCCGCCTGTGCGATTTCGCAGCCGGCGCTGTCGATGCAGATCAAGGAACTCGAAGAGGTCCTGGGCGCGGTGCTCATCGAGCGCGGCGCGCGACAAGTCCGGCTGACGCAATTCGGACAAGAGGCCGCGCTGCGCGTCCGCGACATCCTGCGCTCGATCGACGAACTCGGAGACTTCGCGCGCGTCGCAGGACCGGCTTGCCGGCCGGCTGCGCATCGGCATGATCCCGACGATTGCGCCCTATCTGCTGCCGACGGTCATCGGCAACCTCACGCGGACGCGTCCCGAACTTGAAATTCACGTCCGTGAGGCGCTGACGTCGAAGCTGATCCAGGAACTTGCGGAAGGCCGGCTCGACACCGCAATTGTTGCGCTGCCGGTCTCCGAACCTTCACTGACCGAGGTCGCGCTCTTTGCTGAGAATTTCCTGCTGGTCCGGCCGGGCGAGGACGAAGGAACCCCGGTGCCCAATAGCGAAGCGCTGCGCGACGTGCGGCTCCTGCTGCTCGAAGAGGGGCACTGTTTTCGCGATCAGGCGCTGTCGTTCTGTCACATGCAATCGGCGCTGCCACGGCAGACGCTCGACGCAAGCTCGCTCTCCACCCTTGTGCAAATGGTCAGCGCCGGCATGGGCGTCACCTTGATCCCGGAAATGGCCGTACCGGTGGAGACATGCTCGGCGTCGGTGTCTGTCGCTCGTTTCAAGGATCCGCAACCCTCGCGAACCATCGGCATGGTCTGGCGCAAGACAAGCCCGCTGGCCAGGCAGCTCCTGCAGCTTTCCAAAGTGGTTGGCCGTTCAGCGGATGCCTTGCGCTCGCGATACAATCCGCAACCTAAACACCATGCGGGCCGAGGACGTCAGTAATTTGTCTTGTCGATGCCCGGCACGGTGAGCAGTGACGTTATGTTGCGGCCGCGCAGGTCATAGACGCGGGCATAGGTGATGCCGTCGCGGACCACGTCGAACAGCACCGGCGCATCGAGCTTGGCGCAATAGAATTCGCCAAGAACCATGGCGAAGTCGGCGTCCTTGGGATCCCAGACGATGTTGTATTGGCTGCTGCCGAGCGCGACCGCGACCGGCGGGTGCGGTCCGCAGACCGCGACCTTCCACACGCGGCTGTGGTCGGCGCTGCGATCCGTGCGGATATAGGCGGCGAATTTCTGCGCGGCCTGTTTGAACGACAGGCCCCAATAATCGAGCATAAAATTCTTGCGCGCGCCGGGCACGCCGCCGGCGAGATGGTTGTAATCGGTGTATTCGTAAGGATGCAGCCGCACCATATCGACGATCGGGGAGGCGACGCCCGCGATCAGAGCGAGGCCGCCGGCAATGACGGCGCTTCTGCCGTAGGCCTGCAGCCGTTGGCCAATCCACGCCGCTGCAAGGCCGCCGAGCACGGCAAAGGGCGGCAGTACAAAGACGATATGGCGGATGCCGTTGTAAACGACCGGCCGCGTCATGACTGCAATCACGATCGGCAGTGTCGCCGCCAGCACGACGGCAAAGACCGCGGCGCGGCGGCCGGCGTCGGCGCCGTTCTTGTCGTCGCCGCGCGCCACGAAGATCAGCGCGCCGACGAGTCCGCCGAGGCCGAGCAACAGCATCAATTCCGGCACCTGGACCGCGAACAGCGTCGGCACGTAGCTGCGCGGCATGTCGTCGACCGGAATCAACTGGCCGGCAAACAGCTCGCGCCACGGCTTCTCGAACACCGTCGAGAAATATTCGACGGCGCGGAACGGATTGAGTGGCGACACCACGCTCCACGGCCAGACCAGGCCCAACAGCAGATAGGCGAAGATCGCCGCCGGAATGAACGGCACCAGAAACGCGCCGCATTCGGCGAGCGCGGGCTTCCACCCGGATGCGCGCGCCCTGATGGCAAGAATGAGCGGCAGCGGAAACAGCGCCTCCATCAGCGCGAAGCCGCCGAGCACGCGCGCGCCGATCGACAGACCAAAGCCCAAGCCGCAGAGCACGAGCGTCGGCGGGGTCGGGCGCGGATATTCTTCGTAGGCGCGAACGAGGCCGAGAAGCGCGATCACCATCACCGCGGCGAACGGCCCGTCCTTGGGATTGATGAACATGTGGCCGTAATAGAGCGGGCAGGTGGCGACGAGCACCAGCGCGATCAGGCCCGCGCATGGTCCGCCGAGCCGGCGTCCCAAGCGCCAGGTCGCAAACAGGCCGATCAAGCCGACCAGTGCGCCGACGAGGCGCCGCGTTTCAAACAGGTCGAACGGCAGCACTTTGGCGGCGAGCGTCGCGATCATGTCGAAGCCGCCGCCATACATGTAGAGATTGACGAAAGACAGCGCCCGCTGGTCGGTGAAGCCCGACTTGTAGAGCGCGATCAACAACGCGCCGTATTGCGAATGCGTGTAGTCGTCCCAGCCGAGCCCGTAATCGCGAAACGTCGCGCAAGCGATCACGGCGGTGAGCGTCAGCACGCACAGCGCCAAGGCATCGAGCACCCGCGCCGCGGGGATCGATTCAGACCGGAAAGGGAGGGAGTTTACGGCAGCCTGTTGCACGAATCAGCCCGGTTGAGACGCGCGCAAAGAAACTCATCAAGGGAACTTTTGCGGTCCAATTGCATCAAGCACAATGCGTCAAATGTGCAGAGCGCATTTTGTTGCACCGCATTCTTGCAACGCCTGTCGCTTGACCGAATGATGGAGCGCAGAAGCGGGGCCGCGATGCGCAAATGCAGGGCCCCGCTTTGATTGTTGCGGCGCGGCAATCGCGCGCCCTTACGTTGTAGCGCGAAGGCTTACTTCATCGCCGCTTCGTACATTTCGGTCACGTAGTCCCAATTGACCAGGTGATCGAGGAAGGCCTTCAAGTAATCCGGCCGCCGGTTGCGATAGTCGATGTAGTATGAATGCTCCCACACGTCGCAGCCGAGAATGGGCTTGCCGCCGTGCACCAGCGGGTTCTCGCCGTTCGGCGTCTTCATGATGGTGAGCTTGCCGTCCTTGACGGCAAGCCAGGCCCAGCCGGAGCCGAACTGCGTGATGCCGGCCTGGGTGAAGTCTTCCTTGAACTTCGCCATCGGGCCGATGTCGGTCGTGATCTGTTTTTCGAGCTTACCCGGAAGCTTGTCGCCGCCGCCACCCTTCTTCATCCATTTCCAAAAATGGGTGTGATTGTAGTGCTGCGCCGCGTTGTTGAAGAGACCCGGCACCTTGCCATAGGTCCCGACCACGACTTCCTCGACCGACTTGTTTTCCCATTCCGTGCCTTTGGCGAGATTGTTGCCGGCGGTCACATAGGCCTGGTGATGCTTGTCGTGGTGGAATTCGAGGGTCTCGCGCGACATTTGCGGGCCGAGCGCGTCGTACGGATAGGGCAGTTCGGGCAGGGTGAATGCCATTGGTCTACTCCTCAATGTGAAGCCTACAGGTGTGCGACGATGAAACCGCGCGGGAAAGAGAATGGTTCCTCTAGATAGGGCCAATGCAGGGGGTTCGGCAACGGCCGCGCTATTAACGAGATCGCCAAATTCCCGCAACGCGGGACGGGAAAACTAAGACATTAGCCCTTGCGCGGCTGTGGAAGCGTCGCCACAGTCGTTGCAAAGGGCGGCTGTGCATGTCGGGACGCAGCCGACAAAGGCTATGTATTTGTTTTTGTTGACTTTCGGTGCGGTGTCGAGTGTGGCCGGCGCGGTCCTTGCCGCATCCGGTCTATCCGTCCACGATCACACGTTTGACGGCAGCTTGGTGACGCCCGGCATTGTTGCCGTGGTTGGCGGTCTCCTCCTCATTGGTCTTGGCTTCGGGTTGCGCGTGCTCCAGCGGATCGAGCTGGCGCTGGCGGCGCGTCCGGCGGCGGCGCGCACAGCTCGTGCTGGCGAAACGCCGGAGCCGATAAAGGCAAGTGCGAGCGTGGCCGAACCGCCGAGCGAGCCGTCACGGACTCCAATCCCGGTCAAGATCACACGCCGGCCGGCGACCGCGCCAGTTGGCGCACCCGCGCCGCTTGCGCCCGCGGCCGAGAAACACGTGGACGATCTGCCGCAAAAATTCCCGAGCCAAAAATTCCCGAGCCAAAGATTCCCGAGCCAAAGATTCCCGAGCATCGTGCGCGCCGGGCCGACCCCGGCGTCCGAAGAGATCGATCCCGCGCCGCGCCCGTTTGCACCTGCGGCGGTCAGTGACGAAGCGAGCGATGTTGAAAGCGTAGACCCATTCGCACCTCGCGCCCTCAAAGTGCGCAACGGCGCGTCGCCCACGCCAGCCCACATGTCGGCGCATCTGTCGGCCCCCATGTCCGCGTCGATGTCAGCGGCCAGGGTCTCAACGCGTGCCACGCTTGACGCGACAGCGCGGGCGCCGCTGACTACTGAGCGGCCAAAAAGCCCGGCCTTCGATGCGCTCTGGCCAAAAGGGCCGCGGCCACGCCGCGCCCTCGCTCAAGCGGCGGCGCTTGTCGAAATGCCCGAAATCCCTGCCGTAGCGCCTGCGCCGGTGATTGAAGAACACGGCGTCGAGCCGCCGCCTGCGGTCACGCTCGAGGAAACCGCCGAACCGCTCACGGTTCTCAAATCCGGCGTCGTCGACGGCATGGCCTACACGCTGTACTCGGACGGCTCCATCGAAGCGCAATTGCCGCAAGGCACGCTGCGCTTTGGCTCGATCGCCGAACTGCGCGCGCATATCGAGCAAGACACGCGGGGCTGATCACCAAATTTATACTGGGTTAATTCGGCATGGATACGCATGCCGCGGTAGTGTTTTATTGCATTTATTCCAGTAACGTAATATACGCTAAGTGTACGTGGGTAGTTTCACTTTGTACCATACGGACTGTAGCTTTCGAATGCTTTGAATGGAGTTGGACATGGAACGCGCGACCGGGCGCGGTCCGGACATCGTCGTCCAGACTTGGAAGTGCCAGATCAACATTTTGCGAGAGATCAGACCCTATGGCCGAGAATTCAGGGGACAGCGTTTATATCGAACTGACCGCTGACATCGTGTCGGCATATGTGAGCAACAATTCGGTGCCGAGCGCCGAAATTCCAAATCTGATCGGACAAATCTTTTCCGCCTTGAAGCGCGTCTCCGGCGGCCAGGTGGCGGTCGCGGCCGAACCGTTGAAGCCCGCCGTGCCGGTGAAGCGCTCGGTGACGCCCGAATATATCGTCTGCCTCGAAGACGGCCTGAAATTCAAATCGCTCAAGCGTCACCTGCGCACGCGCTACAACATGACGCCCGATCAATATCGCGAGAAGTGGGGACTGCCGCCCGATTATTCGATGGTGGCGCCGAAATATGCCGAGGCCCGCTCGCAGCTCGCCAAGCAGATGGGGCTCGGCCAGCAGCGCCGCCGCCGCAAATAGTGCGGTCAACTCGCAGTGATTGCTTAGCGTTGCAACACACCGACGGCGCGGTTGGCGAAGCTCAGGCGTTCCGACATCACCGAAACGATGTAGCCTAGGAGTGCCTGGCTCAACGTCGGCTCCTTTTTCTTGATGCGCGCGTAAGCTTCGGCGGTGAGCTCGAATAGCACGCTCGCGTCCTCGGCGACGATGGTCGCGCTGCGCGGGCGGCCGGTAATCAGCCCCATTTCGCCGATCGTGGTGTGGCGGCCGAGGCTGCGCACGCGCATGGTCCGCCCGTCGCCGAGATCGACGACGATGCCGATGCGGCCTTCGAGAATGAAATGCATCGAGCCTGCCGTGTCGCCTTCATGAGCGATGACCTCGCCGTCGCGAACTTCGAGCCGGCGGCAATATTCGGTGAGGCGATCGGCCAAGTGCGCATCGCCGAGCGCTTCGGTGAGCCAGGTGCGCAGCGATCCGGCATCGTCGCCGCCGGTGTGATGCGCTTCGATGATCTGCTGTTCGCAGGATTCCAGCGCCCGGTCGAGATCCGCCGCAATGATGACATCGTCGGAAATGAAATGCGCGGTGCGGAATGCGCGCTCGAGTTCCGTTGTCAGGTTAACAAGCACGACTTGCGCGTTGTAAGCGGCTGCGGCCTCCTTGATCTGCGCAAAACTGTGGGTCGCCGATGAATCGATCCCGGTCACCAGGCGGAAATCGAAGATCAGAAAGCGGCAGCTCGGCTTGTGCATCAACAATCCCTTGACGTGTTGATAAAGCCGGTTGGCTGAGCCGAAAAACAGATAGCTCTGCAACGCCACGCCCTGCAGCTCGCCGCCGTGATCGGCCAACAATGACAACTCATAAGGCCCGCGATCGAGCGAGGAACGAAATTCCGAGCCGTCGAAGCTGAATTTGATCGCGCTGACGCGGCTGGCGCTCAGCGCAAAGGTGGCGCAGCCGATGACGATTCCGATCAGCACGCCGGCGACGAATCCGGAATAGATGATCAGGACCGCGATCGCAAGCAGCGACAGATATTCGAGCGGCAACAGCCGCCGCGACGCATGCACAAGCCACTGATAGACGAGGTCGGCGCCGAGATAGAACAGCACGCTCGCGAGCACGAATTTCGGCACATAGCCGAGGAACGAGCCGTTGGCGACCAGGACCGCGGCCGAGATGGCGGCAACGGTCAGTCCGGCGAGACGGCTTTGCGAGCCGACGGTGCGCACGAGGATCGAGCGGCTCAGCGAGGTACAGCTGACATAGCCGCCGAGCGCCGCGGTCACCGCATTGGCGAAACCCAGGACTTTCAGATCGCGCTCGATATCGGCTTCGGTCCGGGTGGCGATCTCGATGCCGGTGGTGTTGAGGAGCAGCGTCGCGATGGTGATGAACATCACCGCGAGCACGTCGCCGGTCAGCGACGGCAGCGACGCCCAAGGAAAGTCCGCCAGAACTTGCGCCTTCCACGGCAGGCTCAGTCCCGCCGCGGGCAGCAGATGGAACATCCAGCCCGTCGTTTGCGTCTCCGCAAGCGTCATGCCGCTCACGAGCCGCACGATATGAGCAACGAAGAATGCCGCGACTAGGACGCCGGGCAGGATGAATGGATTCTTCGACCGCCGCCGCAGCACGAACAGCAAGGCGGCGACAGCGGCGGCCGGGGCGATGCGCGCTATCGCCGCGGCGTCGAAGAATGCGCCGAGATTGTCGAGCGTCGGACGTTGATTGGTCACGATCTGGATGGCGCCGGTGACCATCAGCCAGCCGGTGGCGCCGAGAAAGCCTCCGATCACCGGGTAGGGTACGAAACGGATCGCACGTCCGGCATGGGTGAACCCGAGCACACAAAGGAGAAGTCCCGTGAGTCCGGTCGCAAGCGACATGGCGACGAGCACCGGACCAAGAAGATCGGTCGCACCGCGGGCCACAAGCTGCTGCACGATCGTTGTGACGAGCGCGGCAATAACGACGGAGATCGAGCTGTCCGGTCCGGCCACGGCAAAGGGCAGCGAGCTGCGCAGCGCCACAATTGTTCCGCCGATTGCCGCCGACAGGAATGTGACTGCGATGCCGTAGGACAGGTAATGTTCAAGTGGGCCGGTGAAAATCAGTGCCGCGTAAGACAGGCAATAGGCGACCGACAAGACGCTGCACACCGCGCCGGCAAATATGTCGACCAATCCTGCGCGGAGATTAAAAGTGCTCAAAAGGATGCCCACCTACGCACCGGGCAAGACTACACGATCGCCGGGCTTTTGTGCGGCCTGGTCGCGCGACCTGCTTAGGCGGCCGGTGCCAGCGCCGCGCGGCCATCGGCGCGAATCCGCTCGACCATCGAGCGGAAGCCGTTGGAGCGCTGCGGCGTCAGATGCTCCTTGAGGCCGAGCCCCTCGAACAGCTTGATGGCGTCGATGGCGACAATGTCGGTTGCAGTCCGGCCCGAATAAGTCGCAAGCAGGATGGCGATCAGCCCGCGCACGATATGGGCGTCGCTGTCGCCCTCGAAGGTCAGGATGGGACTTTCCGCGCCGTTGCGGCTCACGGTGGTATCGAGCCAGACCTGGCTGGCGCAGCCTTGCACCTTATTGGCGTCGTTATGCGCGGCAGTTGACAGCGGCGGCAGTTCCCGCCCCAGCTCGATCAGATAGCGGTAACGGTCGTCCCAATCGTCGAGGATCGCGAAATTGTCGGTAATGTCGTCGATATTGGCGAAGCGTTCTGTCATGCACTCTATATAGAGCGTCGCGCGTGGCGGGTCGATATTATCGCGCCCGGCGACAGCAATCCTAGATGTTGCGCTTGGCGTCCTTGCGCGCCGGACCCCGCCATGCCGGTGTAAGATCGGTCGAGTTGAGCGTATTCTGCGATGCGCGGTTGAACGCGGCCGGGTCCATCGCCGGCTTGTTCAGATCGGCTTTGCCGAAATGGCTCACCGTACCGGTGGGTGATCCACCATTCTTGCCGCCATCCTTCGTCGCCATGGAGTTGGTCAGGAACTCGTAGAGCATCTTGGCACCGGCCTGGGCCTTGTAGCCGAGTTCCGTCGCGACATGCGAACCGACCGTGCACGCATCAGGCTGACGCGTACAGAACTGCCGCAGATCGCCGACGGTGGCAGAGGCCGCCGAAATCGCGTCGGTAGCGCCCACGCTGTTCGCGGGCACCGGCTGCGAGGTAGCGGTCGGCAACAGGATCAGCACAACGCTGAGCCAAAACGCCATGCGCAACAGAAAGAACATGACACCCATATCCCCCGCGACAATCGCACGTGGGGGCACCGTAGCAGGCAGCATTGAAAGCTGCGTTCGATCACTCGGTACGTTTTTGCGCATAATTGACGAGAATAAGCCGCAAATTTTCGATCAATTTGAAATAATTTTATTTACCTAAAATTTGAGCGAATGCCGGCTCGCATATGCGTTGTTCGCTTGCTTTGCGGACATGCAGGCCGGT